>NZ_DASQYZ010000020.1:0-12809 GCF_035638955.1 Oligoflexus sp.
AGGCGGCGATCCGTTTGAATCCAGCCATGCTTTATTTACATCGTGGCTATGACGTCGGGGCTGGTTACTTCTGGCCCGCCGCGGGCCGCCCCTTTTATAAGGTTTCCGTGATCGATGGCGTGACATCCCGCGCCGTCGCCGGTTTCGAATACACCGGTTTTTCTGAAAACATGAAAGACCGCAATCGTTCCGACATCGTTGGTGACTCCCCCGTTTTGAAACGGGGTTCCGTGGCCATTGCCATTCCCACTGATTATTTCGCAATAGGTTTCTCGGGCCATTATGTGGAAGCTGAGGATAGAACCGATCCGGCCAACCCCGAGGTGTATAAGGGAATTTCCCTAGGTGCCGGTGTGGTGGCCATGCTGGGTAACCAGATGCGGCTCGGTTTGTCGATCGAGAACTTCAACAACCGCCGCGTGGCGGATGTGGCGCCAAAAACCGCAAGACTCGGTCTGGCCTGGGAAGATAAGACGCAAACCGTTACCATTCATGGTGAGGTGAGGCAGCGGGATCGCGCGGTGAATCTGGAATGGAACAATCCGATTGTCGATGGGCTCGCCCTGGCCCAATCGGAAGTGGATGATAGTCCTGAACGCATGGCCCTCGGCGGTGTTCAGATCAGGACCTTTGATATGCTGCGACTTTTCGCGGGCTATGGTCGGACCATACGCGGAGAATCGCGCGAGGTGACCGGTGCCGGGATTGGCATTTATCAAAAGAATTTTTCATTCAGTTACGCCACCAGCAAACAAGATCCTGAAGCCAAGGATTGGCAAAGTTCCTTGCACCTGTCCGTGTCGATGAAAATCTAATACAGAAGTGAGGCCTGACATGCTGCGCAAGCGTTTGGAGAATGGCATAGATGTCGTGATCCAGGAGAACCAATTTTCTAAAATGTTTGCCCTGCAGTGCTGGATCGGTGTGGGATCCCTGCATGAAGAGGAAGGTGAAGAGGGCATCAGTCACTGCATTGAGCATATGCTTTTCAAAGGTACCAAACGCTTTGCCGTCGGGGAAATCTCCCGTCGGGTGGAGTTTTTGGGTGGCGAAATGAACGCCTATACCAGCTTCGAGCACACCGTCTTTTACCTGACGCTGCCGGCTGTTCATGCGGCAGAAGCCATTGATATTCTTGCTGATTCCATCTTCAATAGCAGCTTTGACCCGGACGAGCTGGGGCGTGAGAAGGAAGTCATCCTCGAGGAATTGAAGCGCAATGAGGACAGCCCGGGTTATATGCTCGGCCGCAAGGTCTTCAGTTCCATCTATGAAGGCACGCCCGCTTCCAAGCCCATTATCGGTTATGAAAAAACCATCAAGAATTATTCCCGTGAAACCATTTTCGCTTTCATGAAGAAATGGTACCAGCCGGACAATATGAAAGTTGTAGCTGTGGGTGCGGTGAAAGCCGATGCCTTGATGGGCGATATCCAGAAAGCCTTCGGTTCGGCCACGGGCAAGGCCAAGGATCGGACGCTCAAGCTCAAACTGCCTGCTATCAAAAGCCCGCAGGTTCATGTCGTCAAAGGCGACTTTGAACAGCCGCGGATAGAAATCGCTTTCCCTGCCCCTGACCTTCTGCACGAGGATCTTTTACCTCTGGACCTCGCGGCCTTTGCGCTCGGCAGCGGTGAATCATCGCGCCTGCACCGTCGCGTCCGTGATGAACAGCAGCTCACCAGTGTGGTGGGAGCTTCGGTTTACGCACCCAGTTTTGGTGGCGTCTTTGAACTAAGCGCGATGCCGCATGCTGATAGCTATTTGGAATGCGTGACCGCCCTCGGCACCGAGCTGGCCCGTTTGAAATACGAAGAGCCGGTGACCCGCGAAGAATTGGAACGAGCCCGCGCCAACGCCAAGGCCGATCGCATTTATTCCGAAGAAACCGTATCGGGCCAGGCCCGTTCGCTCGGCAACGCCCTGCAAACCCCACATGATCTTTTGCATGATTATGTGGTGGAAGCGCAGATTAACCGCCTCAACACCTATGAAGTGGAGCAGGCCGTTCACCGCTGGTTGCGTGAGGACGCCTGTGTGATGGCGTGCATTTTGCCCAAGGACAGTAAACTTGGAGCCGAGGATGTCCGCAAAGCCTTCCTTTCGGGTTTCAAGGCTCCGGCCTCGGCGGCGGGCGCTGGTGCAAAAAAAGAGGAAAACCCTATTCATGTGGTGAAGCTCACTCCCCAGGTGACCTTTATCTATAAGCAGCAAAACCATAACGATCTGATGAATCTCACGGCGGTCTGCTCCGGTGGTCTGCGTTGCGAAACGCCGGCTCAAGCAGGGATGTATCATATTCTCGCCGATCTTTTGGGATCGGCCACGGCCACGCATAATTATGCGGATATGCTGCGTCGCCTCGAAGGTCAGGGCGCTGTGCTGGGCGGATTTTCCGGCAAGGATACGATAGGCGTAAAATTCCAGTGCCTGTCCGAGCAGGTCGAGGATCTTCTGCCGCTTTGGGCCGAAGCCATCCTGGATCCGCGCTTTCCCGATATGCAGCTGCAGACCTCGCAGATGGAAGTTTTCGACAACATTCAGGCGGAAAAGGATTCTCCTTCCGCGCTGGCCATGCGCCGCTTCCAGCAGGCGGTCTATGGCAAACACCCTTATGCGAAGCCCGTCTGGGGATCCGAAGAAACGGTCAAGAGTTTCAACTGCGATGCGCTGCTCGAGGAATTCAATGCGATTCGCGATCGTTCGCACTGGATTATCAGTGGGGTCGGACGCCTGCCGTTCGAGCCCATGGCCCGTATGATCGAGCGCTTGCTCCAGCCTTTGCATAAATCGGTCGATCGTCCCCAGGATCTGGTGCAGCAGCTGCCGGCGGAGCTCAAAGCCCAGGTGAGCAATCTGCGCAAGGATCGTGAGCAGGTGCATCTGGTGATGGGAACCCTGGGGCTCAATTGGAATGACAAGGATCGCTATGCCCTCGATGTGCTGAGTAATGTGCTGGGCGGCAGTGGCGGTCGCTTCTTTGTCAAGCTGCGCGACGAACAGAGCCTAGCCTATTCTGTCTCGCCTTTGCATTCCTACGGTTGCCACCGCGGTATCTTTGGAGCCTATATGGCATGCACTCCGCATAAGCTCAAGGATGCCGAAACCGGTATACGCAACGTGTGGGATGATATTTGCCAAAACGGAGTGGGGCAGGACGAGATCGATCGGTCTCGCAACTACCTCATTGGCGGACATGAATCGGATATGCAGCGTGGCGATTCCCAGGCCATGTCGATGGCCTTGATGGAACTCTACGGCCGCGGCTATGACGATTTTGAAACCTATGCCAATCGCTTGCATGAAGTTGATCGGACTGCAGTGCAAAATGTCGCAAGGCGTCTGCTCAACTCCCAGGAGCAGATTGTAGTGCGGGTCGGCCCTGTCAGCGAATCTCCCTCGTAAAGCCAATCAGCAGCGCGGGTCTGACTGCCAACTCCAAGGGCGCGCGCTGCTGCAATTCCGGCCTTTTTCATGGAAAAAGACTTGCTATTGTTATAAGAAAGTCCGGGTTAAGTTCATAGCTTGCCTGGACAGAGCTGTTTTTTGTGGCTCTGCTATTGTCAGAATTTCCCGTGGAGAGATCTATGAGTTGGATCGTTCGTCTCATGAAGTCCTCACTAGGTGCCAAGTATGTGGTGGCTGTGACGGGCGCAGGCCTGTTCGCCTTCATAATTGGTCACGTAGGGGGCAACCTGCTCCTGTACTTCGGTCAGGATGCAATGAATAGCTATGCAGCAGGTCTGCATAACCTGCCCTACGGGTTGCTTTGGATCGCCCGGGGTGGACTTCTGGTGTTTTTTGGTCTGCATGTGTATACCGCCTACAGGCTGGCGATTCAAAACAAAGCAGCGCGACCGCGAGCCTATGCTTTTGAAGATACGTTGAAAGCTTCCTATGCGTCGCGCACCATGGCGCGAACGGGAACGATTGTCCTTCTCTTCCTAATTTATCATCTTGCCCATTATACATTCCGTATTGCGAACTACGCGGGTCCCTATATCGATAATCAGGGGCGCGACGATGTTTACACCATGGTTGTGGCTGGCTTTAATCAACCTTTTATCTCCATCACCTACGTCGCTGCCATGCTTGTGCTCGGTTTCCATTTGAGTCATGGTCTTTCGAGTATGTTTCAGACGCTTGGTATCAATCACAGCAAATACAACCCGTTCTTCCGCAAGGTGATGCCGCTCATTGGCTGGGCAGTTTGTCTGGCAGGAGCCACCATCCCATTGGCCGTTCTTACAGGAATCATTCGGTAAACGAGAATTCGAGGAGCACATAAGATGAAATTGGATGCCAAAATTCCAAGCGGTCCTCTTGCGGAAAAATGGAGCAGTCACCGCTTTGAAATGAAGTTGGTCAACCCTGCCAACCGCCGTAAATATCATGTGATCGTAGTCGGTTCCGGCTTGGCGGGAGCCTCGGCGGCCGCGACCCTTGCGGAAATGGGTTATCAGGTTTCCTGCTTCAGCTTTCACGACAGTCCACGTCGCGCGCACAGTATTGCGGCGCAGGGCGGGATCAACGCGGCGAAAAACTATAAAAACGACGGTGACTCCGTGCACCGCCTTTTCTATGACACCATCAAAGGTGGTGACTTCCGAGCGCGTGAAGCCAACGTCTATCGCCTGGCGGAAGTCAGCGTGAACATCATTGACCAGTGTGTGGCGCAGGGCGTGCCCTTCGCGCGTGAGTACGGCGGTCTACTCGACAACCGCTCCTTCGGTGGCGCGCAGGTGTCCCGAACCTTTTATGCTCGCGGTCAAACCGGTCAACAGCTTCTGCTCGGAGCCTATTCGGCTTTGGAAAGACAGATCGGACTGGGTCGCGTGAAGATGTACACCCGCACGGAAATGTTGGACCTTATCCAGGTCGGCGGCCGCGCCCGCGGTATCGTGGTCAGAGACCTTGTGAGTGGAAAAATCTCGTCGATCATGGGCGAGGCCGTTGCGCTGTGCACCGGTGGTTATGGCAACGTCTTCTATCTGTCGACCAATGCCAAAGGCTGTAACGTGACCGCCACGCACCGGGCTTGGAAACGCGGCGCTGGTTTCGGTAATCCGTGCTACACCCAGATTCACCCGACCTGTATTCCGGTTTCCGGTGATCATCAGTCCAAACTCACGCTGATGTCGGAATCCTTGCGTAACGACGGACGAGTCTGGGCGCCCAAGAAAAAGGGCGATACGCGTCCACCGGATCAAATTCCAGAAGACGAGCGCGATTATGTTCTGGAACGCAAATATCCAAGCTTCGGCAACCTCGCGCCGCGCGATATCTCATCCCGCAGTGTGAAGGAAGTCTGCGATGCCGGTAATGGCGTTGGCCCTGGTGGTAAAGGCGTTTATTTGGATTTCCGTGATGCCATCAAGCGCGACAGCGAAAACGTGATTCGCGAGCGTTACGGCAACCTCTTCGCCATGTACGAAAAAATCACGGCCGAAGATCCTTACAAGATTCCGATGCGGATCTATCCTGCGGTCCACTATACGATGGGCGGCCTGTGGGTGGACTACAATTTGATGAGTACGATTCCAGGGCTCTATGTGCTCGGGGAAGCAAACTTCTCCGATCACGGTGCCAACCGATTGGGCGCCAGCGCTCTGATGCAAGGCCTGGCGGATGGTTACTTCGTCCTGCCAGCGACGATTGGTGATTATTTTGCGACGACCAAGTTTGACAAAGTCAGCGCCGAAAGTGCCGAAGCCAAACAGGTTCTGAGCGAAGTGCATGAGCTTCAGAAAAAGTTCCTGGCGATCAATGGCAAGCGCTCGGTGGATTCCTTCCATAAGGAACTCGGTCTTTTGATGTGGGATAAGTGCGGTATGGCTCGTAACAAGGCCGGCCTGCAGGAAGCGCTGAAGAAAATTCCGCAGATTCGGGATGAATTCTGGAAAAACCTGCGGGTTCCAGGCACCGGCGAGGAGCTCAACCAGGAACTGGAAAAAGCCGGCCGAGTGGCTGATTTCATCGAGCATGCCGAGCTGATGTGTATGGACGCCCTGAGTCGTGAAGAGTCCTGTGGTGGCCACTTCCGCGAGGAGTATCAGACCGAAGATGGAGAAGCCCGGCGCGATGATGATCAGTTCGCGCATGTGGCGGTCTGGGAATACAAAGGGCGCGGAGTCCAGCCTGTTCGGCACACTGAACCCCTGGCTTATGAAAACATCAAACTTGCGACGAGGAGCTACAAATAATGGATCTCGAACTTCATGTTTGGCGGCAAAAAAACCCGCAGGATTCCGGTAAAATGGTGCAATATCAGGCGAAAAACGTCTCGCCTGACAGTTCCTTTCTGGAAATGATGGATCAGGTCAACGAGGATCTGATCGGCAAAGGTGAAGATCCGATCGCGTTTGATCACGATTGTCGCGAAGGTATTTGCGGGTCGTGCTCGATGGTCGTCAACGGCAAGGCCCATGGCGGTCAAAAGGGCACGACCGTCTGTCAATTGCATATGAGGAAGTTTAAAAACGGCGACAAGGTCTATATCGAACCCTGGAGAGCCAAAGGATTTCCGGTCTTTAAGGACCTGGTCGTGGACCGAACCGCGTTCGATCGCATCCAGGCGGCCGGAGGTTTCGTCTCGGTGAATACGGGCGGCGTTCCTGATGCCAATGCCATTCCGGTACCGAAAGAGAAGGCCGATCTGGCGATGGACGCGGCGGAATGTATCCAATGCGGGGCCTGTGTTGCTGCTTGCAAGAATGCTTCAGCAATGTTATTTGTCGCCGCGAAAGTTTCACATTTGGCAAATTTGCCTCAAGGCCAACCCGAACGTATGCAACGTGTTTTGAACATGGTCAATCGGATGGATGCTGAAGGCTTTGGTAACTGTACAAACTACTTTGAATGCGAAGCCGCCTGTCCAAAATCGATCAGCGTAAAGTTCATCGCGCAAATGAACCGGGATTATCTCAAGGCCAGCCTAACCCATGAAAAAGCGGTAGGGAAAGAATGATCTACGAAGTTGTGGTGGAGCTGAAGGAGGAGGTCCTGGACACCCAGGGCCGTGCGATTCAACAAACACTTGCACGTCTTGGAGCCACGCAGCTGAAAGCTGTTAAAGTTTCCAAGCGTTTTTTGCTGGACCTGGACGGCGACGAAGCCAGCAGTCTGGAACTGGTGCAAAAGCTTGCCGCTGAGCACCTTGCCAACCCAGTGTCTGAAACCTTCAAGTGCAGGAAACTCTAAGCCATGACTCGTGTGAGTAAGCTCGGACAACCTCGCATCGGTCTCATCCAATTTCCTGGCTCCAACTGCGACGCAGACTGCGTCGATGCCTTCAAACGTCTCTTCGATATCGACATTCAGCTTGTGTGGCACGAAGCGCACGAGCTTCCTTCTTTGGATGGCGTGATCCTTCCAGGCGGGTTTAGCTATGGCGATTATCTGCGCGGCGGTGCTCTGGCCAGTTGCAGTCCGATCATGAGTGCGGTGAAGACCTTTGCAACCAAGGGCGGACCGATCATTGGAATCTGTAATGGTTTCCAGGTCCTGACAGAATCTCAACTCCTGCCTGGCATTCTTCTCAAGAACGCCAGCCAGACTTTTATTTGCCAGTATGCCTATCTGAAGGTGGCTGCTGGAAACAGCGGCTATCATCAGCGTTTGCAAGGTCAACTCTACAAGGTGCCCATCGCCCATGGCGAAGGTCGCTACTTTGTGCCAGCTGACCAACTGAAATCCTTGCAGGATAAGGGTCAGATCCTTTTCCAATATGCGGATGAGCAGGGTCAGGTGAATGACTCCACCTCGCCGAACGGCGCCGTGGCGAACATCGCGGGTATCGTGAGTGAGAACGGTCGCATTCTGGGCATGATGCCGCATCCCGAGCGGGCCTCGGACGTGCTGCTCGGCAGCAACGATGGGCAACCCATCCTGGAAGCCTTCCTGGCGACCGTCTTGTAGACGAGATATGAAAAACAAGGCCCGGTCAGGGCCTTTTTTTGTTCCCTTAGGAGCCAAAACGTTATGCAAAAAGAACTCCTCCAGCAGCTCGCTCAACTCTCGAAAAATCCTCGCGCCAACCTGATCGCGGAAGAGGGTGAGGCGTTCAAACCGCTGCTGAAAAAACACAAAATCAATGACTCTGAATATAAGACCCTGCGCGGGATCGTAGGCCGGGCGCCAACTCTGGCGGAACTCGGCGTGTTCTCGGCGATGTGGAGCGAACACTGCTCCTATAAATCCTCGAAGGTCCATCTGCGCAAGCTCCCGATCGAAGGGAAAAACGTGGTGGTCGGGCCCGGTGAAAACGCTGGGGTGGTGCGCCTGTCCGAAAAACTATGTGCGGCTTTCAAAATGGAAAGTCATAACCATCCGAGTTACATCGAACCCTACCAGGGCGCAGCCACCGGTGTGGGCGGGATTTTGCGGGATGTCTTCTGCATGGGCGCCCGTCCCGTGGCCAATCTTAACTCGCTCCGTTTTGGTGAGCGCAAACACCCTAAGACCCATTATCTCTTTGCCAACGTCGTCAAAGGCATTGGGGATTACGGAAACTGTGTGGGCATTCCCACGGTTGCCGGTTCCGTCTCCTTTGACAAGACCTACAACGGCAACATCCTGGTCAACGCCATGACCGTGGGTTTGATCCACGAAGACCGTATTTTTAAAGGCTTTGCTTCGGGTCAGCATAACCTTGTGGTGTATGTGGGTTCGGCGACCGGACGCGACGGTATCCATGGCGCTTCGATGGCTTCGGATAGTTTCTCCAGCCAGGCTTCTGGTGAACGTTCAACGGTTCAGGTCGGTGATCCTTTTGCGGAAAAGCTGGTTCTAGAAGCCACCCTTGAAGTCCTGGAAAAAGGCCTGGTGGTGGGTCTTCAGGATATGGGAGCCGCTGGCCTTACGTCTTCATCTTTTGAGATGGCCGATCGAGCGGGCAATGGTCTTTACATGAATCTCGATTATGTGCCGACCCGCGCGAAAAACATGACCGCCTATGAACTCCTGCTGTCGGAATCGCAGGAGCGCATGCTGATGTGCGTGGAACCCTCGCAGTGGCCGGCCTTGCAGGAATGCTTGAAAAAATGGGAACTCGCCTTCGCTGTGATCGGTGTGGTGACTGACACCGGCCGCATGCAGATCGTGAAAAACAATATCCTCGAAGTCGACGTTCCGGTGGCTCCGCTGGCTGACAGTGCACCGCGCTACGAAAGACCGTTCAACGTCCCCAAGCGCAGTTACAGCACGGATTCCCAACTTCGCCAAAAACTGGCTGGTATGAAAGCCGCCGAAGTGCTGACGAAGATGATCGAAGAAGACGGCGATAAGGAACGCATCTATCGGCAGTATGATCATCACATTGGTACCAAAACCATTTTAGGGCCCGAAGAACAGGGCGCTGGTCTGCTCTGGATTCGTTCGGAGTGGGCTGACCCGAAGGAAACGCACCTCGGCCTGGCCGTGGCGGCAGCATGTAACGAACGCTACTGTGCGCAGGATCCTGAGCTCGGTGCCGCGCACGCGGTTCTGAAATGCTATCGCTCGATTGCCGCGACTGGCGCTGAACCTTTGGCTGTGACCGACTGCTTGAATTACGGCAACCCTGAAGATCCGGAAATCATGGGCCAAATCGTGGCTGGGATCGACGGGATTGGGCTGGCCTGCCGCGAGCTGGATACACCGGTCGTGAGCGGTAACGTCAGCCTTTACAATCAAACAGATGGGGTGAGCATTGCGCCGACGCCAATGATCGGCATGGTCGGCAATCATGCGGACGTGCGCAAGGGTCTGCCTGCTGTCTTGCGTGACACGGCCACTCTCTACCTTTTAAAACCCAAGGCTATGGCCCCGGTTTTCGGTGGTGCCTTGATCACCAAAGTTCTTGGGCTCGAGAGCACGACGGAAAGCATCCCAGCTGTGAATTGGCAGCAGGAAAAAGAGGCTGCTGCGCTCATTCGGGGCCTGATGAATAAAAATAAACTCAGTGCCGCGCGTGACGTGGGTGCTGGTGGTGTTTTGACAACTCTTGCAAAAATGACTCTGGCTTCCGAAAAGTTAGGTTTGGATGTATTGTTGAAAACCTCTCCCGCAGAATCGATGGCCACATGGTTTGGTGAAACGAGCGGGACCTATATTCTGGCCAGCACCTCCACTTTGGATGTGACTGCTCTCAACAGGACTCTTCAACATTCAGAACTCGTGGAGCTGGCAAAAGCCGCTCCAGGTCAAAATATCAAGTTTGATGGTCACGTGATCGAAAGACAGCAGCTGAAGGTATCTTCAGAGGCGTCTCTGGATATTTGAAGAGCCGATTGCAACAGAGGAAATTACGATTATGGCAGGCTTTCGTGAAGAATGCGGTGTCGTTGGCATTATGGGCGACCCCGAGGCGGCGAAGCTGATTTACTTGGGGCTTTATGCTCTGCAACATCGCGGGCAGGAAGCAGCGGGGATCGTCACCATGGACGCCGGCGGTGAATTTCATGGCCACAAGGCTTTTGGTCTTGTCGGTGATGCTTTTACCAAGGACATCCTGCTGAAGCTCGACGGCAGCAACGGCATTGGTCACAACCGTTATTCCACCAGCGGCGGCAGTCGCATGGTGCAAAATATTCAGCCCTTCTCGTTCAAGACGCAGCTGGGTCCGGTGGCGATTGCCCATAATGGCAATCTCACTAACGCGGATCAGCTGCGTTTGGAGCTGGAAGCGAAGGGCAGTATCTTTCAATCAACGTCCGATACCGAAGTTTTCATGCATTTGATCGCCCGCAGTGAGAAGGATCAACTGCTGGATCGCATCGTGGAAGCGATGAAAAAGGTCAAAGGCGCTTACTCCCTGGTGCTCCTGACCAAGGATCGGCTGTTTGCCTTGCGCGATCCTTATGGTTTCCGACCTTTGGTCCTGGGACGTCGTGGGGCGGCGGTGGTCGTGGCCAGTGAAACCTGTGCTTTGGAATTGATTGATGCCGATATTGAACGTGAGATCGCGCCGGGTGAAATTGTTGAGATTTTCCCGGATGGTTTTGCCAAATCCTATTTTCCTATTCAAAGCCCGCGGAAGGCTTTCTGTTCGTTTGAACCCATATACTTCGCGCGACCCGATTCGCAAATTTTTGGTGAAGAGATCTATAATCTTCGCAAAAAAATGGGCGCCATCCTCGCTCGCGAATCGAATGTGGAAGCGGATGTCGTCATAGCCGTGCCCGACTCGGGCGTGCCCATGGCCCTGGGTTACGCGGCGGAGACCCGTCTGCCGCTGGAACTTGGGCTGGTGCGCAATCACTATGTGGGCCGGACGTTCATTGAGCCTTCGCAGTCCATTCGCGACTTCGGGGTGAAGTTGAAGCTGAACCCGGTGGGTTCCTCGATCCGTGATAAACGCGTGATTGTGGTCGATGACAGCCTCGTGCGCGGGACGACGTCGGTGAAGATTCTGCGGATGATCCGGAAGGCCGGAGCCAAGGAAATTCACATGCGCCTCGGTTCACCGCCGATCACGCACTCCTGTTATTTCGGGGTGGATACGCCGGAGCGCAGTCAGCTGCTGGCGGCGCAAAGGAATATTGAAGAGATTCGGGAATTCATTGGAGCGGATACGCTGGCGTTTCTGAGCACCAAGGGTCTGCGCGAAGCTCTCGGTACCAGTAACTGTAACAACTACTGCTATGGTTGCTTCAGCGGTGATTACCCTGAAGATCCATGCCGTCCCATCCCGCCTCAGCCGACCGATAAAACCGGCGGTCCTGGCCTTAGAGCTGGTTTTTAATTTTGTCTGATACTCCAAAAAAACCACTCGTGGAAGGGGTCGATTACACAATCGATCCCGCCACGGGCTATTTGGTTTTCACAGCGGCTTATCATTTGAAACGTGGTTACTGCTGCGGCAGCGGTTGTCGGAATTGTCCTTATTCTGAGGACGAGCGGAAGCGGGCGGGGCGACCTAAAACGACGTAAAACGCATATATTTGTGTACTATGGGTCTTTTTGATTTCATAACGACATGAAGTACACGAAAGTGTATACTTTGTGTCATTATGAAAAATATTATAAAAGACAGTCAGTTAATCGAAAATTATAAGCAGACTTTGGGCGGAGTCTTCTCGTTCTCTGAACTTGCCACTTTATTTGCGGACCCTCATAAGACATCCCTCTATCGACGAATTTCTGAACTGGAAGACGAAGGCGTTCTCCAAAGGTTCATTAAAGGATTTTATGTCGCTCCAAATTTTGATATCGAGATATTGAATCAAAAGATATGTCCTCAATCCTATATAAGCTTCACCACTGTCTTATCCGAAAATTCAATTATCGGTATGAAACCTGGAAATCAGATTGATGCCGTCAAGCTAGGAAAAACAAGAATTCACAAGAGCAGTCAATGGACCTTGCGACAATTCGGAGTCGCAGAACACCTTATTTTCGGCTTTGAAAGTCTCAATGGTGTGAATAAAGCAGCTCCAGAAAAGGCACTCCTGGATACCTTTTATTTTCATCAGCATGGCGTTGCATTTCCCTTTGATGTGAACAGCGAGATCAACTGGAAAAGGATTGATGCTGAAATAGTTCAAATTTACTTGCAGGAATACAAAAATCCGAAATTTGTGGCTTTTATGAATCGATTGATGAGTGTCAATCTCTGATTCGAAAAGATCTTCTCGAAGAGACTCATGGACATCTGCTTGCGTATATCCACCTAAGGACCCCCTCATGAGCATCCCTATGTGCCAGGCAAGTTCGAGACAGCTTTTACCGATAATTTAGTGAAGTAAAAGTGGCGGAAATGAGGTTTCATCATGTCCGAATCGGCGAAGGCAAAGAAGCTTGAAAGCATTGGTAATTCTGAATCATTACCT
>NZ_DASQYZ010000021.1:0-4215 GCF_035638955.1 Oligoflexus sp.
GGGGAAGCACGGATTGGCGAACGATCATGCAGCGACGGAATAGAAGATCTCTGCAGAGGTATCACCCTCTGCTCTGACCTGCCGCTTTCGAATTATTCTCATCGACTCAAAGCCACCAATTGTAATCCTTGCCGTCCGAAACCTCCCAAAGCCCAACGTGGCCCTGCATAGCTGTTTGATGGGCCTATGGTCCTGCTCGATAATGTTGTTCAAATATTTGTTCTAACGAATTTCGATATCGCTGCCTTCGTCGCCATTATAAGCCTGAATGCCGGCGGCGTTGGCTCCACTTTTGTCGATAGTGATTTTTATCGGTTCGTCATTTAATTTGATAGCCCTCAAGAGAAAGCGTTGTGCGGCTTTCCGGTCGCGCTTTGCCGTCAGCAAGTAGTCGACAGTATTGCCTTCCTTGTCCACCGCCCGGTAGAGGTATTTCCATTCGCCTTTGACCTTGATATAAGTTTCATCCAGGCACCAGCTTTTGCCTGAGGGCTGCTTAAGCCGGCGCACAGCCTTCTCCAGCCCTGGCGTGAACTTGATGACTCTGCGGTAAATGGTGGTGTGGTCAACCTCAAGCCCACGTTCCTCGGCCATCTCTTCAAGGTCGCGGTAACTGAGCTTATAGGAAAGATACCAGCGGACATGAAGCATGATGATCTGGCGCTCAAAACAATGTCCTTTGGTGTCAAAAAGCATGAGCCGGCCTCCCGAGGTTTCCTCGAGAATACCACCGACTTACCCAGGCGCAACAGAACCGGACAATGTGATACCAACTGAGGAGGACCCATGAGCGAACAGAAGAACAAGGCCAACCTGGACATTAGACCTACCCCCTGCGCCTATGCAGGTAATCCAGTTTGCTGATGGATACATGGAAATCTTTGCGGGCTGAGTCATTGGAATTGGAATGGGCGATCTTCCTGACACCACAGCGATCCCAACGCAGCATCCTGGAGGCGGGCTCAAAGCTTAAGCCTTACCAGTTTACCCTGCTTCATTCGAAACCCGTCCTTGGCCAGGGCCACATCCAGCTTCTGAGGCACGTTCAACATCGTTCTTGGTGTGTGCCGGTATATATCTTCGAGTAGGGGAACGAGAGGCAGTATCGAGTCCCGGGAAGTGCACTTTTTGAAGCCATGGACTACCTGAAGCAACAGGGGAACGCCGAAGACATCTATCTGCTGGCCTGGTGGGCCTGATTCAAGGGGACTGGGGCTGCTTCATTGAATTAAAAGAACCACTTCGAAGCGGGCAGTATGTGATAGGCCGAGGCGGCGGTATCTGCGGTTTGTCATAAAAAATCCCTCCGTCCAAGTTGTGAAACTTTTCGGAAGGGATTTGGAAAGATCTTGGATCAACAGTAATCGACGATATATCCTCTACGGAGTCCCGCAATCGCGTTATGCTATCATCTGCATAGGCTCAATAGGCAACGAAAGTCCCAACTTTTTCCGTTGACCTTCCGCCCTGACCTTTGGAGTCTTCGACATAGGGATATTCGCAGTTCTCCTGCAGATACTTGGTATCATCGCCTTGTCTGGCGTCAGAGGACCAGTACGTATATTTATTTCCCATAATGCTCGTGTTAACTTCTTCGTAGAAACTCACCTTAGTATTCAAACAAGCATAGCCGAGGCCTTTTTCAGGCTTGGGACAAAGACGTCCTACAGTTGCCACCGTGCGATAATTCGCACCCTGTCCGCGTCCAGATACACAGATATCCTTCAGATAGGCCATCTTCTTCTCATCAGTCATGCCTGTAACGCCTGCGGCATCAATGCTCAAGTTTTCACAGCTATACATGATCAGCTCGCCGCCCTCAACAGCCTCGTTATCACCTTCCGCGGAAAAGGATTTGCAAGACAAAAGGCGGGCATCCACTGGCTCCTTGTTTTCATCCGGCGTGGGCAGTGTCTGCTCATCCAAAGTGATCACACGCTTGCAGTCTTGATAGGTGACAACCAACTTGTGACCTTTTGCATCGGTGAATGTCATCTTCCCTGTTTTGTAGCCACTGTAATTACAGAGCGCCGAATCCACCACCAGGTCCTCACCTTTTTGTTCAAGGATAGACACCTTTCCTTCACGCTCCGTACGCACATAACCGCTCATCTGCAGTATGCCCTGGCGATTGACAGAAACACTGGCTGTGTCTTCGACAAAGGACATCGTGCTGAGGTAAACCATTTTTACCAATGGCTTGTCGTTATACTTGAATTCCGTGGCATAACGCGCTTCTGTGCTGAAAGTCGTCGCATCCTTTTTCCAGTCCGTATAACCGTCGCTTTTTCCAGAATAGGTATAGTCGCCATTTTCGTTCTTAAAGCTTCCGCTGTATTCGTAATCCTTCATCTCGTAACGCCCGCCCGTGTTGGCTGCCGCATCATTGGAATCTTTCGCTGACCAGGATCCTTTCGCTTTCCAGCTCCAAGGATTATCGCCTGTGGCATATTCATATGCACAGTCATAGGTATAAGTGCGATCGACTGGAAGGTAGTCCAGATCCGCGTCGGTTTCCGTTCCTGACAATGTAGAAGTGCAGCTATCTGCGAGTGCAAATCCTGACCGTGCGCGTAGTTCGAATGTTTGAAGAGCAGGTTGGCCATCAGCCGGTGCTACCCCAACTTCGTCCTTAATTTTTGCTGCTGATTCGGGCGAAATTCCCATACTTGCGATGCTTTCTGTTGCACCCAGCTGTTCAGTCACAAATGTTTTGGCGTCGTCCGCCGTGATTTCTCCATAAGCGGCTGTCGGGTCACCGGTCGGAGCTGTTTCTGTTCCAGCAGAAGAGCCGCCACTGTCTGTGCAGCCAGCGGCCAGGGACAATGCGGCGAGAGACAGACGGACAAGCTTTGTTAGCATGAATTTTACCCATTAGAAGTAATACGATATTCTCGTCTTCGGAGTATTTGACTTGTGCTTTACGGGTATGTTCTGAAGGTTATCTTTTTTGGAAAAGACAAGCCTGATCGGGCAGGAACCGCCCAGCTCAGGGGGGAAGGAAACTTCTGTAATATCGTGGGGATCGCCTTAATTTGCTGAACACAGTCGCATAAAGTTAACCCAGAATTATTTTGGATAAGTTCCCTGAACGAGCATAGGGCAATGCCCTCACAAGATAAAGGTACGTTTCAATCGACCGTTACTGACACAACCTGAGCGGGCTTCAGCACTTGACGGCAAGATACTTCATCCGCAGTTTGCGGGCTTCCTCGCCCTCGAATTTTATGATTAGGCGTCGCGCGTTTATCCGCCCGAATCAAATTCTTAATTCCTGGTATATATTCTTTTTCCAGCTCCCGGGTGTGGTTGAGTTGGCTCTGGAGTACCGCGACTGGGCATTCATGGAGTGGCTTTGGCGACGATGGTCACCTGATTTCAGGCTGCCTCCGGACGAAATGCGGGCGCTCAAATTCACCTTTCAGCAGACCGGGGTGAAGTAGGCGGCTCTGGGCTACTTTTGAGCATTGTTCAGCTGTCGGTCATAGCAGGATACATTGGCAACCGCCAAATAATGATCGGGACAGAATCGTTCCCACAAACAATCCGGACGTCTGAAATAGAAGCTAAACCGGATCTCAAAAAAAATCTGTTCCAGGCCACGCACTGGCGTCGCTGACGATATTCCACAACATGGCATCTGAATGGCCCGATATCCAAGAAAAAATCTGCGGACCTGGGCGTTTTAGGAGGTGGGATGCGGCAGGTCCGGAGCGGGCCATTGGGCTGTCAAGCGTCTGATATTGAGGCGTCCTCCCTGAGCCTTCGGCGGACTTCCATAAGGGCAAACCCCAGGAGGTTCTCACCTTCCCAGCGTAGAGGATTGCTCGCATGCGGATGCTCTCGGCCCATCCCTATGCCCCAAATCCTATCATAGGGGCTGGCCTCCACCAGGATCTTGTCACCAGTCTGCAAAAGATAGAGGCGCAGATGTTCATTGCGTTTGAATTTTTCCAGGTTGCCACGGACCACGATTGAAAATCGCTCCCGATTCCAGGTGGCTTCATCAAACCCTGTGATCAGCCGTCCTGATTTTTTGGCCAGGCCTGGTTGATCGGCGTCCATAATCTGTTGCCGTGCATCCCCATCGTTGAACAGTCTGGCTTTCTCAGCCATCATGAAATGTTCTGCTGTGGGATAACAATGATTTTCAATAACGAAAGGCGCCACATGCCATTGACTCAGGCAGGACTCATTCACGCGTCCATGGGATGG
>NZ_DASQYZ010000022.1:0-15758 GCF_035638955.1 Oligoflexus sp.
AAGCGTGGTCCTAAACTTCTGATTCCACAGGAGCAGGTCGGGATCAACATCCCGGTCACACGGCAATCCATGTATGTGCTTGGATAGAAAAGTACACTAAACTCTTTTTATGACTGTCTCAAAATAGCTGATTTATTCCGGGCTCGCGCGGCGTTGGGAACATGATTGCCCAGCATCATATTAATGTTGCCCGTGGTCTGATGAAGAAAGCCTTCATTGATCTGCCGAATATGGACCTGGCTTATTTTTTGGAAGGCACCCGAGAATTTGATCATTATATCAGCGATATGCTCTGGGCTCAGGAATTCGCCTACCTGAACCGACGTTCGATGGGCCGTCTCGTGCTCAATGAAATCATTGCGATGTTTGATCTGCGGGATCGCAAGGGATCACGGATGAAGGCGGATGCTATCGAATTCATTGATTGTCACCACAACTATGTGGCCCGTGAGATGCATTTTGGTGAAGATGTGTGGGTGACTCGGAAAGGTGCGGTGCGGGCGTTTGCCAATGATCTGGGCATTATCCCCGGTTCCATGGGAGCGAAATCCTTTATCGTCAAAGGTCGCGGTGAGCCAGAGTCCTTCTGTTCCTGCTCGCATGGAGCCGGGCGTCGTTTGTCGCGAACCAAGGCTCGCGATCTTTACACCGAAGCCGATCTGCGCCGTCAGACAGCTGGCATCGAATGCCGGAAAGACGATGGGGTTTTGGATGAGATCCCGTCGGCCTATAAGAATATCGATGAAGTGATGCAGAATCAGAGCGATCTGGTTGAAGTCATCGAGGAATTGCGGCAGCTGATCTGCGTCAAAGGCTAAGCCGGCTAAGCCGGCTAAGCCGGCTAAGCCGGCTAAGTCCGCTACGAGACGAGGCGATCACGTCGAACGGGATCGCCTTGCTCAGCTGCGTTGAACATGCGATAGAAGAGTTTGGTAGCAGACGGATCATCACGGACTTTGAACGAATTCTCGTTCAGATCAAATTCAACAAAATCCCGCCGAATATTGGCAGGCAGGCTGCGATAGACCTGACTCTGCAGGACGATCATCGAGCCTTTCAGATCGATGGTTTGCACCACAATCTTGCGCGCCTCTTCATAGCGCGTGGCCAGGATCACCGCGCGCCCGTACATATGATATTCGATGGGCCTATAGGTGGTGTAAAAACTTTCCAATTCACCGGACGCTATCCCAATGGAACAGTAAATCGGGCTCGTATAGTCAAGGGTCTGCACATTCTGCTCAAAAATTTCCACAAAGCGATACGCCAGCTCCAGGGCCACCTCAGCATTGGGCCGACCTTGAGGCGCTAGGAAGGGATAGCCAATCGAACAGAGAAAGCCATCGCCCATTTCATTGATGCGGAAGGCATTACACTCCATGCGGTCTTCATTGTATTGGTCCATCATCAGCTGGCTACAGCGGCCAAAGGTTTCCCGGAACAAAGCCTGGGCCCTTTCATGCTCGACTTTGGAGCTGGCAATGATATCGAAAAATATCGCGCAACCGCGCCCTGACCCACAGGGCATGGTTTTTTCGAGTTCCATGCCCTGCTCCATCATGCGCAGCTGATGCGGATAAAACACCTTGTCCAACTGTCTGAAGCTATGATGGGTCTTCTTCTGCTCCAGCTTGAGCTGGAAATAATTACGACGGGCTACCTCATTCAGGAGGGCCGAGCTGAATCCATAAAAGCAGAAGAAAAATACGAACACCTTTTCATCCGTTCCCCACGTAATGTCGAGCACATAGATAAAAAAGGAAGCCAGGCCCAGGTTGGCTATCGAGAACAACAGGGTGTGCCAGAAACCGACCGAGACCTTAAGGAAAAGCAGGCCAAACGAGAAAAGAAACAGGATTACGTAGCCGTTATAGGATTCATGAATCTGCAGAACCACATATTCAGCCCAGGCGCCATGGCAGGCGGTCATGAGAAGAGTCATCTGCGTCGGAGGAATACGGAGCAGCTTATACAGTTTAAAATAAGTGACAAGCAGACCAAAAACGGTCATGCCGCCTGGAACCAAGGCAAACTGGAAGAAACTGAGTTCACTTTTATAGCCGAAAATCTGCTCAAAGAGAAGGATGGCCACCACAGCCAGCGCCCAGCCCGGAATGGCCATGAACGCCATCATGAAGCTGACGCGCCCGGAGTGGGGCAGGTTTTGCAAGCGGAAGATGGTCATAAATCGGTTCTGGTCCCCACATTCAAATCAGGCTGCGAAACTCACACTTAGAAGCCCCTCATGACAGCGCTGAATATATTTAATGGTGATAGGATCATCCGGCAGCTGGCTCAAATGTTCCTCGAAACCATCCAACGCTTCATTCCAACGCTCTTCATGATAGGCCTTCACACACTCTTCCCAAAGGATCTGGTTCATTTTCTTGATCTGTCGAGCGGCTGGGGGGTTGTGATCATACACTTCATAGAGCGCGATCCGTTCAGCCTTACCCTTGACTTGAGTCTGGCCGATGTAACGGATATGCAGCTCTTCAGGTCTTTTGATAGCCATAAAGGTGGAACCGGTGATAATCAGGGGCGCGCCGAACTCCACGGTGGCTTTTTCCAAACGCGCCGCGAGGTTCACAGCATCGCCGATAACAGTTCCTTCCAAACGGGACGCTTCGCCGATCACACCCAGCATGGACCAGCCGGTATTGATGCCAATGCCTATTTCAATGGGCTGCCCGGCCCACACATGAGCGGCATTGAATTCGCCCACTCGGGTCAGCAGGGCCAGGCCGGCTTGAATCGCGTCGTCGGCTTCGCGTTCAAAAATGCCCATGATGGCGTCACCAATGTATTTATCAATGACTCCGTGATGGCTTCGCACCAGGGGCGCAACGAATTGATAGTATGAGATCAGGAAGGCAAAACCCTGCTGGGCACCCAGTTTTTCACTGAGAGTGGTATAGGCGCGGATATCGCAAAAGAGGGTCGTAAGATCCTTTTCCACACTCTGACCCAATTCCACTTCCAGGATATCGCGTTTGCCGAGCAGCTCAATAAAATCATGCGGCACAAAACGTTCAAAGGAAGCGTTTAAACGAAGCTGATCCTGATTCGCTTTCTTTTCAATGCGGAGAGCGTCTTCCTTGGCCCGCATGGCTTCCTGCCGTTCCTCGTTGATGCGGTCCGCAATACCAATGGCCAGGACGATCATTTCAAGGCATGAACCAATTTGCGCGCCGTAGAGAGTTACGAAATTACTCGGTAGCCAGCCCAGGTTACGCAGGGAAAGAATCACATGCCCCAGGCAAAAGACTGTCCAGGCCAGGCTGAAGAAGCGCGCGGGTCGGTAGCCCTTAAAGATGCCGTGGAAACCAGCGACTAGCCAGAAGACGAAGCAGACACCGCCGAGCAGACTGGCGAACTTCAAAAGCTCGCCATAGTCCCAGAAAGCACACATGACCAGTAAAAAGAGCACCAAAGATTTTAGAATCAGGCCCGTTCGATAGAGAGTTCTGGCCCTGGTTTTAAGATTTAAATAGGCTTCTGTAAACTCCAGGCCCGCCAGCAGGCTGAGGCAGGCCGTGATGGGGATTGCATAGTTGGACCAGATCGGCGAGTTCGACCAGAAGAATTCATAGCCGATGCCATTCAAGGCCATCTGAAAAATGCTGTAAATACTGATATAGGCCACATAGGCGAAGAAAACCCGCTCCCGCAGAGAATACAGCATAAAAAGGTTATAGATGATCATCATGAAGGCCATGCCATAGTACAGGCCAAACACATACTGCTGCTGGTTGATCATCTCGATAAACGCGGCCGGTTTCCAGATGCGTGGGGTAAACGTCAACGTGCCCAGAGTTTCAATGCGAACCGCAAAGAGACGTGATGTCTCAGCTGGGAGGCGCATGGGGAACGATGGATTTTTGATTTTCAGGGTCCGGTCGGCGAGTTTCAGGCGATCGCCTGCGACCTTCTGATCAACGATTTGGCCGTCTGTATCGAGTATATAAAAGTTGACCTGATCCAGCAGAGCATAATTGAGTTCAAAGATGAAATCCTGCTCCTGCTTCGTGCCGTTGTCCAGGCGTCCCACGAACCAGAACGCATGATGGTTGATACCAAAGTTATTGGTCCCGGCCGGAAGTTCCCGCAGCTGCCCTTGTATCAGGCGTTGATACACCTGTTCGAGGCTGGTGTTTTGCGCCAGGTCTTCAAAGTAAAACATCCCTTCGCGCAGAGGAGTGACCTCGGCGTCCTTATTCAAGGGAATGGCTTGGAGAGGCGCACCGTTCGCAAGGGCATGCTGCCGGTCGAACAGCAGGATCATAGTGAAGAGGAGTGGCAGCCAAAGCTCAAGCCAACGTTTCATGCGCGCGTATCCACGATAAAGGGTACCCCTGGGTTTGTCGGAGTTTTCGACTGAAGATTAAGGGAGCCAATGGGCGGGGCTGGAAAGGGACGGATGTGCCGGGTTGTAGGTCGCTGGAAATACTAGATAATAGACGTAATTCATCCCGCCTTGAAAGGCGGGCTGCGGTTTTCATCGCGCAAGATCAGGGGCGACAGGTCAGATCGGAACCAGGATTTTTCTGAAGTGCGGCCTCGCAAAGGCTACTGCTGACACCGGAGATGTCCAGGCTTGGGTTGTGCCCGCGCAAGTCCACAGAGAGACTTTCGCTGCTGCCGCCTGTGAGAGTGATCTGAGCCTTGGCCTGATCACCGGTTTCTATCACAGCCACGGCCTGGACCACTGAAGCGGTGGAGAACTGCAGCTCCGGTTCATGACCGGCGAGGAAGAAACACACGCCGGTTAGAGGCGTGGCGCTGTCGAGATCGAGGACAACCTTAACGCGATTTCCCGTTAACTTTAACGCGATCACGCTATTGGGTGAAATGACTATGTTGCTACTTCTGTCATCGACATTCACCACGGTTAATGGCTTGCCTAAATTTCGCATGGCAGGAGCGCAGGCCTTGGCCACAGCTTTGGCGTCGGGAGTGGGGCGGGGCTGTGCATCGACGGGTTCCAAAGGCGCGGGCACCGTTTGATCGGCAGAAGAGCGACCGGGTGATCCGGTACGGCCCGTACCGGGAAAATTCTCAGGTGTGCCAGAATCAGGTGTGTTGCCTGGATTGGCAGCTGAATTGATGCCTCCCGCGGTGGCGTCCGCGCTGCCAAAGTCATCCGACGCAGCGCCGTTCACGAGGGTGTCGATGTCAAAACTTTCGCCTGAGGCAGTGCTGGGGTCTTCAGCTGTGTTGACAGAAACCTTGATGATAGATTGAGGCTTTTCTTGAAAAGACGGGGTGTCGCTGCCGCACGCTGCCAGTTGCAGGGGCAGAACGACTTTCATCGAGTTCGATAGAATCTTGAACATGCAGGCTCCTCCAGGGTGCCGAGACTTAAAGTCTCTGCTTGGGACCCCTTCGGACAATCCCCAGGACAAATCCCGGAAATCGTAATTTGGAAATGGAAACGGTAGAGTAGGGCGTGGTTTCTCGCTCAGGTGGTGGCTTCAGCTGAAGCTGGCACGTGGGACGGCTCACATCGAGGCATCGGCCGACCTTTGATTGGGTGCGTGGCCGGGCTCACATCGTGGCATCAGCCGACCCTTGCTCAGGCGCGTCCGTGTTTCGTTCGGCACGTCGCAGCTGCGACAGGTAACGGCTTTCGTTCGGCGCACCTCGCAGGGCAATCTTGTAATGATGAATAGCTTCAGCGCGTCGCTCTTTTTTCAAGAACCAATTGCCCAAGCGATAATTCGCTTCGGGATGATCAGGATTGATCTTCAGAGCACGATAATATTCTCCGTTGGCTTCCGCATTCTTGCCTTGCCAACGCGCGATATCACCCAGGACCTGATGCGGATCCGCCTGGTCTGGTTTCAAGGCCAGACTGCGCTTCAAAGTCTCCGAGGCATCGGCTGTCCTCTTCAGATGGAAATAGGATGTGCCCAGACTCGTGAGGACTTCAGGCCAGTCGGGTTTGATTTCCAAGGCCTTGTTGAAATAAACCACCGCCTGATCATATTCCTTGGCATAGGCGAGCACATTGCCAAGGTTGCGGTTCAATTCCGGGTCCTTGGGATTGGCCTTCACGGCCTTTTCATAATGCGGGCGCGCCTGATGGAAAGAACTCTGGCCATAGTAAATATCGCCGAGTGTGCGTTGCGCAATATGATCGTTGGGATCAAGTTTGACAGCTGATTCCAGATGAGTTTGAGCCTTCTGACCCTGGCCTGTTCGGGATAAGGCCAAACCTAGAAGAGCATGCGACTGAGCGCGTTCTGCAATCTGACTGCCATCGGTGAGGCCAAGGGCTTTTTCAAGATAGGGAATCGCTTCGTTGTACTGCCCCCGTCTCACATAAAGCATGCCCAGGTAGCGAAGATTGGTGCCATTATTCGGGGCACGATCCACCGCTTTTTGAAAATGCACCAGGGCCTTTTCATAATTGCCTTGATCATAATAAGCCAGACCCAGACGATTATGCGCTTCGGTGAAGTTTGGATTCAGTTCCAAGGTCTTCTCAAACAGTGCCGAAGCCTTGGCGGCAGAACCGAGCCGCTGTTCGATTTCGCCCAGGTAAAAGTGAATATCGGGATTGATCTGATTGACCTTCAGCACCTGTTCATAATGCATCTTGGCCTTTTCCCACTGACCCTCGCGCCGATAGGTGTCACCCAGGGTTGCATGCACCACCGGACTATTGGGATTGATGACGATCGCATGCTCCCAAAGAGCCTTATCATTTTGCCAGTGCAGAACGTTGCGGAAGGTCAGATAACCGAAGCTCGCAATAGCGACCGCAAAGACTGCGGGCAGCCAGGCGCGCCGCCCCAAAGCCACAGCGCCAGCGATGCCCAGGGCTGGGCCCAGCATAGCGAAATAGGAAAATGTGTTCGCGACGGTGGAAGTGGCCTGCTTTGAAAAGAGAATAAAACCGAGATACGGCAGCAGAGCTGTTACAAAAATACCGAACGCAGCCAGAAAAATTCTTTGCAACTGGCCGCGACTGTAGCCAATGAACATGACGATGATAAAAGGCAGCAGCCAGGTGAGATAGCCCCACCAATGATCCATCACAAACTTGGGCGAGCGGCCGTAATCGGGGCCGAGCATGACGGGTGCCAGGAGTTTGGTGATATAGAACATCAGGGCGTCACCGGCTACAAACGGGCGATACCAGAACGGTGTTTGGTCAGCCAGAGTTTGTGTGGGATCCGCGCGTATGGCCCAGATGACCGGAGCAATCGCCAGCAGCGCCCATAGGAACAGCGGCCATACCGGGACGCGTGAGACAGATAACGAACTGCGTTTGGGCAGAATGTTCACCAGCAGCATCGCAACCAGCGGAGTTATGGCTGTGGCTGGCGTTGTCAGCAGGGCCAGAATAAAGCTGATCGTGGCCACTTGCAGCGGCCGCCGCGCACTGGTGCGAGAGTCGGCGGTGCGCATCTCGCCGTAAACCAGATACTGCCAAAGAGCCAGCAAAGCAAAAAAAGCACCCAGCACATACGGAGTAGCTGCAATGTAAGCGACCGGTTCCACCTGTAGCGGATGCAGCGCAAACAGCAGGGCGCCCACAAATGCGGCTCCGCTGCTTTGCAGAGCCAGAGTCAGAATCAACATCACCAGGATACTGTTGGCCACATGCAAACCAAAACTCAGCCAATGCATAACGGATGGCGTTCTTTGCTGGTCGGGTGACACAGCCTGCACGAGGCTCCAGAGCGTTCGCGTGACCGGCTGGTAAGGCTCGCCCTGATTGATCTTCCAGCTCTCGCGGATAGCTGCAGCAGGCGCTGTCCTGACGGGCTGGTCGGTGGTATCCACCAGGCCGAGGGCCCGACGGTCATCCCACACATATTGGGCCTGCCGAAGACCAGAGAAAGCCGCTGCGCTCGCTACAATCAGCAGCCAGGCGTAAAAAATTTTTTCCATAATCGGTCTCCTTTGCGAGACAGAACCGAAAGCACGATTGGGCTGGGTCGGTTAAATTGAACGGGAACCGGAATTTCACATGGGTCTTTTGTAAGTATTCCGGCGCAAAAAATCATTCCTTTTTTGAGGAAAGATACCGTTCACGCGCTTTGTAGCTGAGGAGAGACAGAGTTTTTACGTGGGGGTTTTTAGGTTGGGCGGGCGGACTCAAGCCGGTTTCTTGAAAAGGTTTCGGTCCCCTGCAAGCGGAATGGCTGTGCCACCATTGGCGATGCGTTTGATGTTTTCAAACTGTTGAAAAATCAAATCCAGCTGTTGGGAAATGCGATCAAAATTTTGGGAATCGATCAGAAAAACGTCTTCTAGAACTTTTTGCAAATGCTCCAGATCGGTGCGCGTGTCAGGAAATTTCTTTTGCAGATTGGTGAGCAGCGGCATCACCTGCATAAGCTTGCTGACAACAGCGGCGCCGGTCTGATTGACTTCAGACATGGTTTCCGTCAGCTGTCGCGGCACTTGGGAATCTGTTAAAATACCGCTGATGAGGCTATGGACTTCTGAGATTTCCTCGTTCATCTTGCTGTTGACATGGCGAAGTCGCGACGACAACAAAAGGGCCGCGCCCTTATAAAAGGAATAGGCGCAGCCGGGCATATTCACTAGAATCTTCTTAAAATCCCCGACGGAACAGAACATCAGTTTGGCGGTTGCGGAATGAATGGTGACCGTAGCTGATGCCGTTTCCACTTCTTCAACCAGCGACATTTCACCGAAGCATTGACCACTTTTCAAAATGGCCAACGCGCTGTCGACCTTGGGTATGGTGACCGCGACTTCGCCTTCCGCGATGATAAAAATGCCCGGAACGGATTTCCCATACGAAAGGATAATGTCGCCCTGCTTGCCTTGTCTCCAGGTGAACCAGTTGGGGAGCTCCTGGCGCGCATCAGCTTCGAAATACCGAAAGAGTGGAATTTCCCTGAATTCGATGGGCTGGGCCATGCCGTCTCCTGGTCCTGGAATGTCCGTGAATGGGTTCATTATAACATGAAGGTGACGCCCAGGGCAGGCGGGTTTTTCACAAGGACCCGCTGCCACCCGCAGTGTTGCCACGCAGGCCGCATTCAAGGTTGGCTGGCACGGCTTCCATGATTTTCTTAGGATGATCCAATTTCAGATCGCGCATGAATTGAATAAAGTCGTCGCGGGTTTTGGTCAGCCTGGGATTGAAATGCTTTTCCTCACCAATGGTGGACGAGGTCATGCCTCGATAGTCATGGCCCGGGAAGACCAGCGTCGATTCAGGCAGAGTGAAGAGTTTTTGCGTGACCGAATCGTAGAGCTTCGGCGCATTGCCGTTTTGAAAATCCGTACGGCCACAGCCGCGAATGAGCAGCGTGTCCCCGGTAAAGACCCTATCCCCCACCCGATAACTCAAACAGCCATTGGTATGACCGGGCGTTTCCAGAACATGGATCACTATCCTGCCCAAGGTCAAAGTATCAGGTTCGGCTAACTGCAGGTCGGCGCATTCCACGCCGCTCACTTTGGAGAGACCGGTCTTGCAGGATGTGCGCGCCCGCAGTACGCCGGCTGCGGTGATGTGATCCGCATGCACATGCGTATCCAGCACATAGAGGAGCCGCAGATCCAGTTCTCCAAGTAACCTGAGGTCACGGTCGACCTGCTCTTGCACCGGATCAATCAGAACCGCTTCCTTGGTGTCGGCGTCGGCTAGAAGATAGGTATAGGTGGACGTTTCGCGATCAAACAGCTGCCTGAATATCATGGGCATTCCTTTCCAGTCTCCTTCAGGCAATCTACTGGACACCGGTCATGAGGACAAGCTGCCTTTTACAGGTAACACCGGGGGGTGTTGGCTGCTTTACGCAGGCAACGTCGGGGGTGTTGGCTGTTTTGCGCAGGCAACACCGGAGTTGTTGGCTGCTTTGCGCAACCAACAACTCCGCCCCCCCAGGTGTGACATAGATGGATCACCCAATCCCGTGGCCTCGCTTTTGCTTACTGTTTTATCAGTTGGCTTAACGTTGGAGGTGATTATGTTAGCAATGACCTACCGCGGCCCCTACCGAGTGCGCGCGGAACAGAAAGCGGAACCCAAAGTGGAACATCCGAATGATGCCATAGTCCGGGTGACCCGCTCCGCTATCTGTGGCTCGGATTTACATCTTTATCACGGCCTTATTCCTGATACGCGGGTGGGAACGACCTTTGGTCATGAGTTTACCGGCGTCGTGGAAGACGTGGGTTCCTCAGTCCAGAACCTGCGCGTCGGCGATCATGTTCTGATTCCGTTCAATATTTCCTGCGGCTCCTGTTATTTCTGTTCGAAGGAACTCTACAGCAACTGCCACAATACCAATCCCGAGGCCACTGCCGTCGGCGCGATCTTCGGTTATTCGCACACAGCGGGCGGCTATGATGGAGGCCAGGCGGAGTACGTCCGGGTTCCCTTTGCCGACATCGGACCCCTCGTTATTCCTGAAGATGTCGACGAAGAGGACGCGCTGATGTGCACGGATGCCTTGCCAACTGGATATCAAGGCGCAGAAATGGGTGATATCAAGGAAGGCGACACCGTCGTGGTCTTTGGTGCAGGTCCTGTCGGTATTTTTGCGGCACGCTGCGCCTGGCTCTTTGGAGCCGGCCGCGTGATCGTCGTCGATCATATCGACTATCGTCTGGAATTCGTTAAGAAATATGCACCTTGTGAAGTGATCAACTTTAAGGAGCATGATGACATCGTCGTGCATCTGAAAAAAATTACAGATTACCTGGGGCCGGATGTTGTGATCGATGCCGTTGGCGCTGAAGCCTCGGGCAGCATGCTCCAGCGGTTGACCGGGGTGAAGATGAAAATGCAGGCGGGCGCCGCGACAGCCCTCTATTGGGCAATCAACTCGGTTCGCAAAGGCGGCAACGTATCGATTGTGGGCGTGTATGGTCCCACCTTCAATGCGGTACCGATCGGCAACGCCATCAATAAGGGGCTGACGCTGCGCATGAACCAGGCCAGTGTGAAACGGCATTTGCCTCGCCTCATTGAGCATATTCAAGCCGGTCGTCTGGATCCCAAAGCGATCATCACGCATCGAGTGCCGCTGCAGGAAGTCTCGGACGCTTACCACATGTTCTCGAGCAAACTTGATAACTGTATCAAAACCGTTTTGATGCCACCCCGAGGCAGTTTTTGAAAGGACATAATTTTATGATGCATGTTGAAACCTCACAAATTCCAGGCTGGGGCGCTGATCTCGATAAGGCCAATCGTCCGGCTGTTCCCATGGAAAAGACCCCGGAACACGGGACGGGAGCTCACTGGGATATTCCCGAATTGCAGCCACGGACCATGAAGATTTTTAAATCCATCGAGCACCCGCGCATGCCGCCGGTGTTTGGAACCTCGGTTCCCCCGACAGGACTCAGTGGGCGTATCAAGGAATATGCGTACTCGTTTGGTGAGGGTCGCCCCGCCCGGTGGCTGCCGATCCTGCTGGCGGATCGCATCAACGTTGTGGAAGGCCTGATCGATGATCTGCGGAAGGGCCACATTCCCAATATTTTCGCTGAAATGGGCTGGAAGGCCGAGTGGAAATATAACCGCGAGGGCTTTATCAAAAAGGCTCTGGTGGTTTCCGGCATTCTGGCTGGAGGTTATCTTTTCATGAAGAGCAGGAGATCCAGGCTGTCGGTGTGATCCTACATGGGGAATTTTGGAAGTGCCCGCCATCCCTCGTAGGGGGGACGGTCGGGCCTTAATAAGCTCAGATTATCTGGACTTACCCGTTTTACGTCCGCCGTAAAAATTCAAATCCTTCCCGAATAATCTCCAAATAACAAGGAGTTATGGAACAAAATAAAAATTCTCATAAGGGCTGGATTATCAACCGATAAGCACCCCACGAGAAAGTTTATGGGAAGGGATCACTATGCAAGACCTGCAACGCTTGGCCTGGAGCCTTGTTGGGCTCACGTTGGTCATGACACTTTCGGCCTGTTCGCGACAGCCGCGCTACACCTCGCCCAAACTTGGTGAAGTGGTCTCGATGCAGCCGATCGCCGTCAATAGACTGCTGGCTTCCACTCCCGCGAAACGTGGTCCGCTCAAACTCAATATCATGTGGGGCGGACGTATGCTCACCAGCGACAAAGGTGACACGACGATCAACTTCCGTGACAACGCCGGCAGGATTCGTTTCACCAAAACCTGGTCGCAGTTGGAATCGGCTTATCGCGATACCGATTGCAGCAACCAGGATATTGCCACGCTCGACGGTTCGCTGATGGGATCCGCTTTGATCTGTGACGGCAGCCTCGATCTGAGCGGCATTGCCATGATTGAAGGCATAGATGCCAAAGGTGAGAAGCGCAGTGCCACAAGCTGGGCCGTATACATGGTCAATGAAAACGTGGCCGCTGCTTCCATAGGCCTCTATTAAAACATCGCAAGCAAGCTTGATTCATAGGGAGCAGGGTTTATGACAGGTATCTGGCACAAAATGTTGATCATCCTCCTGATATGTGGGGGAAGCGCCTGCAATAAAAGCGGACTGCGCGGCGGGACGGCCACGGCTGTTACCGATCAGCCCGAGACCACGGTGGTTGTGGAAGAAGTTCCCGCCACGACAACGTCGGCAGCGAATGCGGCCATTCTTGCTGAAAACATCAACGATACTCCTCTGAATCCGAGCTTCAAAGGTGGTTTTGAAGCCAAGGCTTTGGTCGCCAATGAAGAGAATCATATCTGGGTGGCGACGGCGGCCGGTGATGTGCATCATATGCGCCTGGAAAAAGGTGCGATCAAGAGTCGCAAGATTTGGACCGCAGCCACGCCGGCCAGCGGGACCCGCACGTATGTGCTTGAAGGTGGTGCGGTGATGCTCGCGAAAAACGGCGGGCACCTTTATTTTCTGCATGATGGAATTCCAGAAGGCGCGATCGATAAGGATCCCGCCAAAGGCTATTATTTCCGCCTGGCCGGTGTCGCGGATACCGAACGCAGCTGTATCGTGAGCTATCGAAAGAACGGCAAGCGTTTTGTGGGCATCGGCTACGGCCTGGGCAACTTTGTCGAGATCGAGCAGGACGATAAGTTGCCCTATGCTCCGAAGTTTGCCACCGTCACGGCGCCGGTGAAAGTCACCGAACTGCAGTGGGGCTACAGCTGTTATGTGGACCAGGTTCGACTGCAATACTATGGCCAATATTTTAACGGAACAACCGCCGGCATTGACCTTAAAACCATGACAGCATTGGATTTGAATAAGGCACCCAACAAAGCCTTTGCATCGACCAATCTGCCGGCTTTGACAGTGGGTCCCAACGCTGTTGGCAACGGCAGCTATGCGATGTCGGGGGACCGTTTGGGCAATGTATTCAATACCACAGGTTATTATACTCTGGCTTTTGAACCGCGCCAGGCGATGGTCTGGGGCACAGCCGGGACCAATCTTAGCATCTATCCGCATGATTGCCTGTATAAGACGCCTGAATGCAAAGGCTTCGCGACCTATAATTTGATGGAAAGCATCGGGGCCCAAATCGGACCCATGAGCGCACTCGGTGACGGCAATATGGTCGGCATGGTGCGCGGTGTCGGTGATGTTTACCTGATCAAGCTCAAGGTGCCTGGCAATGCCGCCCAGGGTATTGATGCGGTGAAGATAGCAGAAAAAGTCGGCAACGGTGGTGATCCTTATATGTATACCGACTTCACCGGGGCCACCCTTTATCTGACCAACAGTTTGAACGAATTCGACTTTACCAAGGCCGGCCTGTGGGATGCCAAAGCCCCCATTCGTCAGCTGGGATTCACCTGGACCCAGGTGGATGGAACAGCCGAAGAGTTGAAAGATATCAAAGTTGAAGTGCGCTGCTTCAGTGATGAAGCGAACAAGGGCGAATTTCAAACTGTGACCATTACAGCTCGACCCAAAGCGATGCAGCTTTTGGACGTTGCCAGCTGCGTGGATAAGATTACGAGCAAAGCTGAGCTGCGTTTAACTCAATTGGGGACAACCAGCACGAGTCTTATGAAAGTGAAACAGGTTCAACTGACAGCTTTTCAGTGATGCGGCCTGCGCGTTCATGTGGTTACAAATGGGGATGGAGTGAGTCATGAAAAACATCGGACGACTGCTCTTGGGTTTATGTACCCTTTTTGGAGCTCACTGCTCCAAAGTGAAAAATGAGAATCAACGTGGCCTGGCCGGCAAGAATATTGAATCGGTGGGCAACGGCGATGCCGTGGTTGAGGATGCCGTGAATCCCGATGGCCAGGCGGTTGTGACCGATGGGAGTGAACTGCCACCGCTCAAAGTCGGCTCCGAAGTGGACGTCAGTGCCATGCCGGAAGGCTTTTTGGATGACATCAGCCATATCAGTAAGATCAGTTCAACCCGGACTCTGCTTTATAGCAAAAGCGGATTCAGCTGGTTGATGGACGAAGAAAAACTTGGAGTTCTCAGCAAACTCCAAACTAACGTGAGCATCCCGGCCGGTTCGCGCATGTTTGTGCAGGAAGGTCAGCATTTTTGGTTGTTTGGTGCGTCCAGTATTGCCTTTCCTTCAAGCAAGGCGTCCGAGGATTTGGGTCAGGTCAGCCTGCTTAACGTCACACCGGAATTGCTCAAGGACCCGCAGCATAAAGTGCTTTACGTGGGACCTAACAGCGTAATTTTGGGCAGCGAAGCCAAGGCCAATATCCTGGTTCGTGATGGCGACAAGGTTCGTGCGATCAATCTCGATTTGCCGAAACAGAGCGGTCAGGTCGTGACAGTCACGGCAGCCGGACAGGCCGAAGGCGCGGATGCTTTCTGGTTTTTGACCAACGAGCAGCTTCTTTTGCTGAAGCGAGGCCAGGGCGGTCAATTCCAGTGGCGCGTGGCAAAATTTAAAGTCGATCCCGGTGTGGCTGGAACCCCGGGTCAGGTGGCGATGCTGCTTGCGGCACCCAATGAAAAGGAAATCGCATTTTTGGGCCGGACCTTTGTCTTGAACGCCGGAAAACTCTATGAAAAAGAAGCTCTGAAGCTGAGCCTGCCCGATGAAAAAGCGGCGGCCATTGCCCAGAATTTTGTAACCAACGTCCAGCCCCTTTTGAAAAATAACTGTGTCGGCTGTCACCCAGGTTATGATACGCAGCAGTCTGCAACGGACAAGGCAGCGGCCTACAAAACCCATCTGATGAATAAAACCATGCCGCCTGCTCCGAATGCGCTCTCGGATGCGGACACCAAAATTATACTCGACTGGTACGCGTCCATTCCGCTTTAATGATCCCATTCTTGCAATGGAGGCAACGTGACGGTTCGATTCATTATGCTTCTCAGTTTGACCCTTGTGGGAGCCTGTGTTACGGGCTCTCGCGCGTATGATTCGAATCAACCGGCCGCGGCCTGGGATGCAGAATGCCAGCCTGAGAATCTGCAGGGAATGAGCAGCTGGGTAGTCCTGACCTGCACCATGACCAATCGAAGCGATCAAACCCTGGCCTTTCATGCCATCGACCTCGTCACCAGTGAAAAGGAGGCGTGGCGCCAGCCCGATCCGGAAGAGCTGGGGGTTTTGAAACGCGATCTGCAGGCGCGAAAGACATCCAAAAATTTGCCTCTCATGCTCAACGGCAGCGACCGACTCGAAGGTTTTGTGGCCCAGATGCTGGTCGTGTCAGGGTTGTGGCTGACGCAGAGTCTCAAGGAACCCGGGCAGCTCCCGGATAAAACCGAAAAGACGATGGACGTCAAACCCGACGGCAACGTTCGCCAGGCGTTTATTTTGTACAAGGATTCGCTGATTGCGCCGTCATTTGTCACACTGATTTCGGCCGATGGACG
>NZ_DASQYZ010000023.1:0-4982 GCF_035638955.1 Oligoflexus sp.
TATGATTCCTCGATCGCGGGAAATCCCAATACCACTTATTCATTCAGTGGAGGAATCGCCGCAGTTGCCAGGTTCAACGAGTTTTTTCAACTCGACTCGGGCTTCCTTCTTGAACGATCCCGCAAAAGCAACGGCAGTTTAACGGAAATCCTGTACAAGCATGACGTAAGAATGTCGGCTAATCTGAATGAAAGCATGATCCTAAGCGTGGGCCAGGCAACGGCGGACAGGGCTTTCAGCTATGACTATGAAACCACCCAGTTCACGCTCTATGACTCTCAGAAAACGGTCTACGAATTTAAAACGACGTATAGCTTCTAACATGCACGTGTGAAGTCCTCACACGTGCAGTATAAAGGGGGTTCAAATGATGAAGTTTAAAGCCTTGAAAAGACTGGCTCTCTTCAGCAGTCTGGCGCTTGTTTTCGGACAAGTCGCTTGTGAGAAAAAGCGGGGCCTGCGCTATACTCAGGGATCGGGGGACAATGTATTTGAAATCAAGCAGTACGACGGGAACGTTTTTAAATTAAAAACGGGCGCAAAACGTTTTAAAGGCCAGACTTCCCGAGCGGATGAGCTTCTGACTATAAACGGATTTGATAAGATCAATAATCTTGACACCGTCGATTTCAAAATTTCAGATGGCCTTTTTGCGGACATCGATATCTCCGACTTCAACTTTTATGGTCGTGAAAATTTTGAATACTCCTTCAAATATACATTTACAGACCATCATGTGATCTTGTCGAAAATTGCTGCCAAGAATGACATTCCGAGCCAGGAATTGACCTACGCGACTGATCTTGGCAATGGTCAGTTTGAAGTGCCCCTGATGGGCTTGCCGATCTCTCTCTACACCGTGGAGAAGGTTAAGGATGAACGTGGCAAGGAAACCCGTACACTGGCAACTTTTCCAAAGGATTATCTGAACGAGTCCACTCACTTCAAGATTGATGCCGGTGTCCTGAAGTACTTTGAGGCTCCGTCCAAGCCAGATCTCTTCAGCGCCGACTTTTTCAATACAACCGATGAATGGTTCTTCACCAAGACGCTGGTTGGCCGTGCCATTAATTCGCAAGAAATCCTCGGTGCCACCGAGGCTTCATTAAAAATCAGGTTTGCTAAAACCAATAACAGTTTGATCGGGATCGATTTAAATATCGCCAAGGAACAGGAAATTCTTGATCCAACGAAGACCATCACAGCCCTTGAAATTCCCGTTCAGTGGGTTGATTTTAAGACGGACACCGCCGGCCCCAGCGCCCGCCTCAAGGAAACCAAGCTGGGCGACAGTGAGAGTGAATCACGCTTTTGGAAGGAGCGTAGTTACGCTTTGGTCGATTTCAATAACGCTGATCGGCTCGATAAGGCCTTCACTCTCGACAACAAGCTTGAAAAATTGGAGATAGGTGACGACTATATTTCGTTCACCATCTACGAATCAGGGAGTGGCAACACGTACAAATACTCCTTGGCAAAATCCAACCGCAAGGTCGAAGGCCAAAACCTCTTTGCTGATGATGCGAAGTCGTTTCATATTTTCACCGAACGACGCAAGGTGATTCGCGGCGCCCTTCAGAGCCAGGAACCAGACATTGAGCGCCTGGTCTATGCCAACCGCTTTTACCCTGAAAATGGTGAAATTGTTTATCACCTCAGCAAGAACAGCCCAACAGATGCTGTGTTTACCGAAGCGACTTCTGCTGCCATCAAGGCCTGGGATGATGCATTTCAGAAAGCAGGCACCGGGATGCGTGTTCGCCTGGCGGACGAGAGAGTGGAACTGGGCGATGTACGTTATAATACGATCGTGCTCTATGGATATGAAATCGACGCCGGGAGCCTTCTTGGCTTTGGTCCATCCGTTCAAGACACGCGCACAGGTGAAACTTTTTCGGCAGCCACCCATATTTACCTTCGCAGCTATCGTGAAGGCTTGATCAGCAGTATTCGTAGCTACATACGTAACGAGCTCGGACTTTATGATGACAAGCGCGTGGAGCAGGTGCCGTCCTTTGCTGAGTCCGATCGGTTGATCGAAGGCGGGGGTCTGATCAGCAATCCTACTCCCAATCTGGGAAGTGCCTCCAGTTTAAAGGAGTTTATTGCCAACAGTGAAATGTTCAAAAGGATACCTGGCGGAGAGAGCTACCAGAACAGAGTATTCGGATCAGGATTTTTCCTGGATATTTTGGATGATTTCCAAAAAGATGCCAAAATTGATACGGTGGCCAGCCAAGCTAAAATGTTCACTGAAAATGGTCCAGCATGTGAATACGCTTCTGTTGCGTCGGTTTCCAATAGCTGGAAGCAGATCCGCAACGTCTGTGCCTCCGGCGATACGAAATTCGCTGCGTACGTGAACAGTTTGAAGGCCCTTCATGCGAACGACAGTAAAATCCTTAATACGGACGGAGAAGAAGAAGCCATCCTGGAATGCGCGCAGCCTCTGATGAAAGATATTTTGGTGTCCACTTTGATCCATGAAGTGGGCCATAATCTTGGTCTCGGGCATAATTTCGCGGGTTCCAGTGATAGTGAAGAAAATTTTGCCAGGAACGATGACGGAAGCATAGCTTATCCATCGTCTTCCGTTATGGACTATCCCGATGCCGATTTTAACATTCGCAACAAGCCTGGTCCCTATGATATTGCTGCTGTCCGCTTTTTGTATAGCCGCAAGGTAGAGACTCAAGATGGTCAGGTCATTGACGTCCCGAAAACTCAAAGCATCGCGACGGCTGCCGGCTCCGCTGGAAAAGACGTCAAGGGTTTCAGGATGTGTACAGATATGGAAGTCGGTAGGACGACCAACCTGCCGTATTATGATCCCATGTGTTCAAAATGGGACGAAGGCTCGACGCCCGAAGCCTATGTAAAATGGGCTATAGGCCAGATTCATTCGGATATTATCCTCAATGGATTCCGTTATAACAACAAAGGCTTTAGAGGAGCGATCGGCTCGTTGACTTATCTCGATCATTTCAAGCAGATTCAGGAATACTTCCGCTTCCTCGTCCGCGGTCAGGCGGGTGTCTTTCTGGAAAAGCTCAAGGGGGATACCCCAGCCGCGAAGAAGGCATCTTTGGAAGCCGTTATCGCTGCCACACCGGAACGCGACCGTCCTCAGGTGCAGAGCTATTATAATGCTGTGAAAGAGATCTATAAGTTTGGCCGTGAGGTCATGGCTCTTCCCACCCGTGTCTGTATCATCAAGAACGCGGCGGGCGCAGTCGTCGATGCGTTGGAATTCGCGCCTTTGCGCCAGCGCATCTATGATAAGGAGCAGGTTACAGTTCAAACCTGTAAGCAAGCCTCACTTCACGCCAGCAGTGCTTTGACCGAAATGAAAAAAGCCTATGCTGCCGATGCTGCGACTTTAACATTCCTCGATCGCGGGACTGAGCTTAAGGGACTCGAACTGAGTTTGAATCCGGCGGCTGCCGCCGATAAGCTGAAACAGCTGTCGTTCGTTCGAACGGAAAGCATTGCAGCCGATCTCGATCCTCGATTCTCTTCTGGAACACTCGCACTTAAGAACAAAGCGATTCAGATGCTGACCAGCCGTGAATCGATGCTTGACCTGGCTTATGAGGCGGGAGTTGGTGAAACCAATTTCCTTGACTATGAATGGTTTGCCGAAGAGCTGTACAACGACGCATGGTCAAACATCCTCGTTGGTGTCAAAGGCGAGCTCTCGGACCCCACTTTGCTTGCTGGTAAGGTTTTGCAGCACTACGAAGATTTTGCAGACCTGACCCCTTACTACCTTTTCACGCTTTTTATCAATGGTCTTGATACAAGATCAGATAGTTTCACGTTTGCCCGTACTATGCAGCCCAACAAGGAAAGAAGCCTTTCGTTGTTCGCGAGCGGACTTGGTGCATCGGAGCGACCTATCTGGCACATGACCAACACTGATAATGAAGTGTTGTATGCGGAAAGAGGTGTTGCGAAGGAAATGATCAAGCTCTTCGTGCAGATCCAGCAAATTGTACCCTCCTATTTTACCTTCCAGGATACCCATGACCCTGAAAAAACAGGGGGAACCATGACGACTTTGCAGGCGTCATTGGCTTCCCAGGATGCAAGCCTGGCCCTGGACGATCGCTTGTTCCAAGCTGCGTCCAGCTTCATCCAGGAAAAGGGGATTGCTCTCCAGCCGGCGCAAAAGGCTCTCCTTCGTCAGTATATCGCAACAGCAAAGGCAGCTCCTGCCGCTCCAGTCGATGCGAGTGCCGACGTGAACACCGCAAATGCCACGGTCGTTTTCAATGCTGTGAAGGAATTCTCGGATAAGGAATTACTCAATCAACGCCTGCTTAGCCTGGCTGCAGACGAGTCAAATAACCTCTCTGCTCTCGAGTCCATTCTGAACAGTATATTCAGCAGCTTTTAATCTTACGGGAGGGGTGACTGCGGTCACCCCTTTTGGCTTTCTACCCTGTGTCAGCAGCCTGGCACATAGGGCAGTCACGGTGTCCCCCGGAAGATTAATACGGACAAGTCGGGAGCGAACGCCTCTGGCCTCAAGGCTTTTAATCATGAGCATTCAACCTATATTGAGTCCGGCAGGGCAAGCAATGGAATGGTCCTACCGCATTGAAAGTGCAGCAGCCAAACCTGGAGCTAGTCGCATGTAAGCGCATCACGAAGCCAAGGTTAGACACGATTCCCGCCTGATAATATCCTGCCCATATCACCCGAAGCTGGTGATCAAAAAATGATTTTAAGAAGCATTTCAGGCTCCCATAGGGGAGCGCACCACATATAGTCATGGCAACTTCAGCTGACAAAAGAAAGTTGAGTCTTCTTTTCCAGTTTGGCTTTATTAAGACTTCGGGTTGTGTTGCGCCTGGGTAAGCCCGTGGTATTCTCCGGGAAACCTTGGGAGGGCGGCTCATGCTTTTTGACACCAAAGGACATTGTTTTGAGCGCCAGATCATCATGCTTCATGTCCGCTGGTATCTTTCCTATAAGCT
>NZ_DASQYZ010000024.1:0-9237 GCF_035638955.1 Oligoflexus sp.
CTGGGAATGAGCACAGCAGGTCCATCCTGCAGGCGTTCGATCCATTCCTTGAGACAGCGTTCGGACATGGAGCAGGGCGCAATCCAATCGCGGTGGATCATGAACCGTCCACCGGCTAACAATTGCACGGTTTCCGGGTCAAGACTGGAATCACCATTACGGAGATGGATGTGAAAGCGAAGATGCTCGGCATCGTGCGGCACAAGTTCAGCCGCAACGCTCCATACATCTGCCGAGGCTTTAAGGGGTGTCGGTTCGCGTTTCCGATCCGCGGAAAGAGCAAAAAGTTTATTTTTTTGATCCAGATCTTGAAGCATGCCCAAGGCTTCGGCAGGCGACAGCAGCACACCTTGCATGAAGTCGCGACTGGAGGCGAACTGTAATCTTGTGGAGCGCGCAGGGCCACGCATGTCGACGAAGCCATCAAATTCTTTTTTGAGACGGCGTATCAATTCCTGGTCATGCTCATCGGTAAACGAGGGTTCAAGTTCACCACGCAGAGTATAAGGTTTCAGGCTGCGGCGCTTGTCGCTGGACGATTTTTCGCAGTAATAAAAACGGAGGATTAAATCCTGGCGTTCAATCTGAGGTCCACAATCAAGCGCCAGGACAAGAGTGCGTTCTTTGCCAGTGTCATGCTGCAAAAACTCAGTTCTTAGGATTTCAGGGGGTTCCGGTTGATAGCTGATTCCGCTCCGAAACTGATCCCAATGGACATACTTTGTGCGATCTGGCCCTGAGCTCATTTTCAATCCCCTCTGCATGGGCTCACATTAAAAGATCGCTGTTAAAAGATCCAGGCAGGGGCCCAATAGTGTGCTTAGGGGCAATTTATGGTGTTCTATAAGACACCATTATTGGCCATTAAGGTGTTCTATAAGACACCATAATGTTGACTTATGGTCGATCTTAAGACACCATAAGATCATGAAACTATCAAAAAAGAACATTCAAACACAGCAAAAAATCCTTGATAAGAAGATTAAGGACTTAATTTTATTGAAAAATATACCTAGACCCAGATCAGGTTGGCTTAAAGCAATCCGTACCGGTCTAGGAATTTCCACAAGGCAGATGGGCGAAAGACTTGGAGTAACGCACCAAGTCATCTTGCGTATGGAAAAAGGTGAAATGGAAGGAAGCGCAACACTCGAATCACTGCAAAAAGTGGCTCATGCTATGGACTGCAAGTTTATTTATGCCATTCTCCCTGCGAAGCATGAAAGTCTTAACGCGTTGCTGGAAGAAAAAGCTCTCATACTGGCCAAGCGTATAACAAAAGAAGTCAGCCATAGTATGAAAATGGAAGGTCAAGGTGTCGATCACCAAAGCATGGATGATCAGATAAATCAGCTTGCAAAGGAACTCAAGGAAGCACTTGATCCTCGGCTTTGGGTCGTCTGATATGACAGACCACCCATTCCCCATAGAATACATGCCTGGATCCACTCCACTCGATCCTGATGAGCTGCTTGGTCTCATTCCTAACTACATTTCAACCCAAGGTGAGTTGAATGTTCTGGAACAAGGCAATATTCTCGAAGCCAAAACCTGGATGTTCAAGAAGAAGCCCAAGGAATATTTAACCGACACGTTCATGATCGAGCTGCACAAACGCATGTTCAAGAATGTTTGGAAATGGGCTGGGAGATATCGATTGACTGATAAGTCCATTGGAGTGCATTGGCAACAAATTCCTGTTCAAATGAGTGCCCTAATGAGAGATACACAGTACTGGATTGAAAACAATACCTATTCCTGGGATGAAATTGGAGCCCGATTTCATCACAAGATGGTTGCGATCCATGCTTTCCCTAACGGCAACGGACGTCATGCGCGCCTTGCCACTGAGATTGTACAGACCGCGAACGACCAGGAACCCTTTACCTGGGGAGCGAAAACATATTCCGAAAGTCTGGATCAAGTCAGTGCCCTTCGAAACGAATACATCAATGCATTGAGGGAAGCTGATCAAAGGAAATTTGATAGGCTGATTCGATTCGTTAGGATGTGACCTCTCGACACCTCCAATCATCTCCCTCAGTCTTAACGCGTCTCGCCAAACGACTCGACGTAATAGCCGTCTTCAATGGCCTTCAGAACCTCCTGCACAGTTCTATCAAAAACAAGGCAGCCTTCGATCGTCGTAACTTTTTCTTCCGGGAATTGCTGGGCATCAGTAATTAACGCCTGGGCCTGATCCTTCTTTTGCAGAAGCTGCAGGCCAATGATGGCATACATTTTGGCCGTTAAATTCCCTTTTTCATAGAGTGCGAAAAGTGTGGGCTCAGCCTCGCTGCTCTTAATAATGATCCGGAGGTCCTGAAGATTCTCCGATGGTGCGCCGGCCTTGCCGATATACGCGGATTCCAAAACTTCGGCAGCCTGGAGATGTTCAAAAGCCGTCTGCAGCGTCTCCTGCTTCAACAGACTTGTGTTCATTGCGGCATCCGCGGGCGGGTTTCGAGCCTCACCTTGCAAGTAAGGGCCGGAAAATAAGAATAGACTGATCATTACGATTCGATAGTTTGCAATCCAATTGATCTTTCTCATCGTTTACTCCCATGAGCGGCCGTATTCGGCTCGCCTGTGCATTGTGAATGCGCCTTGAGTATGGAGGAGTGACGTCGTGAGAACAAGTAGCTCTGGCGAACTTGATTTTAATATCAATATTGATCTTGAGCCAGCGAGCTGGATCCTTGGACAAATTTCTCCACATATGTCACTTTGGCAATATGGCGTCGTCTGTCGGATTTCAAATAATGTTTTGTTTATAAAAATGCACAAAATCGTCAATTTTGGTCAATTTAATGAACAATCGTTCAAAGAAACTTATAGGACTCGATCTTTCTGCAACCGCAACTGACCGGCGGGATTGCCGAGAATACGTTCCACGGTTTTCTTATCGAGCGTGCACCGTGATCACGACGGTGATCGCGTCGTGCAGTCCTGCTCCAGTTTCTGACTCAATTCCACGAAACCGGTATCCTTGAGCATATCTGGATAGGTCTCCCCGTAGCGCCGGTGGACATCCCGGGCCTTGCAGGGTTGGTCTAGAAGTCGATAGGCGTCGACAAGATTGAGCGGGACGCTGATGATTTTTGGCTTAAGGCGCAGAACCTGCTCATAATCTGCAGCTGCTTTCTCCCACTGTTTTAATTTTTCATACAACAGCCCGCGCCAGTTGTAGTAGTCCGCATCCTTAGGGTACTGGTGAATCAATTGGTCGATCATGGTTGACGCGAGGTCGTAGTTTTGGAGGCGAAGCGCGGATTCATAGGCAGCCCATTTCAGCTGAATCACTGCTTTTTTGCATCCGGAGTGGAAGGTTTTTTCGAGCACAATTGCATCCTGATAGTGCCGACTGCGCACATAGGATTGGATGAGATCATAGGCCGTTTGCGCATCGCAGGGGTTCTGTTTCAGGCGGCCTTGCAGCGAGACTTGGGCTAGATCGAACGTACGGGGCTGCGGGGTCGTACCCTGAAGCTTATTCCTGAAGGAGGAACCGAACAATGCGCTGACACCAACCATAACGAGAATGGAGACCACCAGCGGGGTTGTAAATTCCGATCCCTCGTCGATAGGTCTCATCCCATATCGATTTGCTTTGGGTTCACCTGCGCGGAATAGCAGGACAGCATGCACGTAGACATTGGCAAAGGGAACCATCAGGAGCCAAGCCCAGTTCCCGGATCGACCGATGTCGTGACAACGCCGGATGAAAAAGGGGATTTGATAGAGGAAGAGAACGATCGAGGCGAGGGCAAAGATTATAACCAGGCGCAAACGCTGGGGCGCGTTCAAGAAAATCCCGATTCCGAGCGTGAAGCGCAGGGTCCAGAGAAATAGGGTTGCTTTGACGTAGGTCTTCTGTGAAATCCGACTGTGAGTGGTGCTGGACATGTTTAACTCCTTCCCGTTGTTGTTGCTGCGGTGTGGACAACGGAACGGCGCAAACATTGCAGCACTCGGAGATTATCCGTGATTCCTTAAACATCGGTTTATTTTGTTGTTTATGGTTCATAGTGCCATCGACCTTGGCATCGGTATAGGCTCAGATCCCATTCGTTGCTCTCGGAATCTGCCAATCCTTTGAGCATTGGGTGTGTAAACTTGTGTCCTAAGGGGTTGCTAGTCGGAACGGGCACGTTCGATGCTGCAATACTTTTAGATGTCATCATCTCTGTAAATTTTCGAGTTTTCGTTTTGCATTCTATGTGAAAAAGTTGATGATGACACCGAACTTTCCTTGCCATTCATTCTGGATTTGAGAAAATTGAGGCGCCATCGTCATCCTAGGTGAGATAATCAGAAATTCAATTTATCTAGATAATTTATAAGGCTATAAAAACAATATCACCCTGAAATAATTATGAATTATTTGACTGCAACCACCATTTGGATATTTATATTCCACACTTATCTGGATAATTCGGAAAGCGGATTGGTTATAGCATACGGGAAGCGCTAGTATTCAGTGGACTCAAAACGGCCTCATGAGAACGCAACAAGCGGGCATATCTATTCCGTAAGGCCGACAATTATTAAAGGAGACGATTGACGCTGCCGTGGATGGGATGATGCTATTGACATGGATATCGATGTCACTTAATGTCCGGCTATGACACTTCGATTTCGCATGACACTCCTATGCTTGGCACTTCTGCAACAGGGCTGTGCGTCCTTGGCTGCCGATCTTGTGCTTCGAACTATATTATTGCCTCTGGATCTAGTTTTTAAGGATAACTCACCAACACGATCCCCCGGATCACGAGCGACGGAAGCGGCTAAGCGCTCAAGAAAGGACTGGATCATTGCAGCTACGACCGAACGTTATTCTTTCCTTTCTTATAAAAGTCGGCCCGCTTATGGACTTCGCCTTGGTTATTATATCGGGAAATCACAATCACTCGGACTCTCCCTGCGGATGATTCAGGATCGGAAGTTCAGTGAAGCCGAGCCTTTTGGAGAGGTTGATCACAAGTTTCGCGTCCAAACAACAGAAATACAGTATGCATATTACTATGAGTTCGCCTTCCTTCGTATCGGTGGTGGAAGCCTCGATACGAGTCTGACCACACGAAGCCGGGAAACGGGAGATAGAATCTATGCGCTGTCACCAACCATAAGCCGGTTTGCGAGCCTGAGCATAGGCTTGGAGTATCAATTGTCCGATTTCACTTTTTCGGCGGGTAGTCAGTGGAACGTCATCCCGCATCCGCAGCGAAAAACAGAATATTTCTCAACTGCCGATCAAATTTATTTCAATGACACCCTGACGAAGGGCCTCGCAAAAAAATCCTCCTCTTCGGAAATCTTCCTGCAGGTCGGCTACAGCCCAACTGAGTAAAGCCTCGACTCGGTCCCCTACACTAGTCATATGACTTGGATAGTTGGGACTTAGCGGGTAGTTCATCTAATCTATCCGTCATTTTGACATGATAGGAATTATACGTCATTTAATCAGACCATAATCGGATTATCGGATCGACCTTAATATTCATATAATTATACAATAATTACATATAATTGACGGTAATCTATGATTTATTAAATGCAAAAATATATGATCTATTATAAGCAGGAATCTATGACCCATTAAAAGCGTAATACAATGGGTTAATAGGAGATTCCTCGTGGCCAAAAAAGCAGCCCCCCTCAGCACGAAAATTGCGGAAGCACTTAAGTCGGCGAAAGCCGCCGCAAACGGAGGGCATGTATTTAAACTGGGCACATTATCGCGGACTGAGCAGACAACTCTGAAAAAAGGGAACTGGGTGTTTCCAATTTATTCAGGTTGGTATGCCTTGCTTAATCCTTCAAGCACAAAGACTGGGGATACTATTGCTTTTTTCAGCAACTACTGGGAATTTGTTCAGAAATATCTAGCCGAACACTATGGCCAGGACTATGTGTTATCGCCTGCCAATTCGCTTTTGCTTCAAACCGAAGACAATTCTATACCCAAACAGCTTCATGTAAACATTGGCAAGACAACATACAACAAAATTTCGCTGCCTTTCGATACTTCCATTTTTATTTCCAAAGGAAGTGAGGATGAAATTCGCCGCGCACAGACACGAGATAATTTAAGGCTTCTTAGTTTGGAAGCTTCATTGACGGCCATGCCCCCCAATTTCTTTAGACAGTCTTCACCTTCGCTGGAAGCTGCCATACTGTCAGTTCGAAATATCTCGTTGCTTTCGCATATATTGATTGAAAAAAGAGAGCAAACCACGGCCGGGAGGATCACAAGTTGTTTCAAAAAAATTGGGCGCGACAAAGATGCAGCTATGATCGAAAAGGCATTCGAAGCGGCAGGTTTACAGCTCAAGACAGAGGATCTGGAGCCTAAGTTTGGTTCTCTTCGATTGGTCAGAAAATCGGCCATTGGCGCTCGACTGTCTCACATGTGGCTAAGGCATAGTCAGGAACTGGAAAGGCTATTGGAAAACTGGCCCGAAGCAGCCGGGAATCCAGACAAATTCTATAAAAGGCCTTTTGGTGACGTTGATCAAAAAATGGACTCTCTATATAGCAACGATGCGTATAACTCCCTCTCCATTGAAGGCTATAGCGTTACGGATGAGCTGATCACCAGAATAGGGCGAGGTGAGTTTGACCCGCACAACAACCCGAACGACCGATCTCAAGTTGATGCTATGGCTGCATTGGGGTATCACGATGCTTTCCTGCTTGTGAAAGAAAGTCTGCGGAAAATTCATACTGGAGGAGATCTGAATCAAATCCTTTTTGAAGATCTTTCAGAGTGGCGAGTGGCACTTTTCAAACATAGTGCGCAAGCCTTTGGCCGATCAACGGCTTCCCTCATAGGCTATAGGAATTCATCGATATACATTCGGGATTCGCACCACGTCCCACCATCCCAACACAGCCTCATGGATGCCATGGAAAGCTTTCAAGAGCTTTATAGCTCAGAGCATCATCCCTTCAAGAGAGCTGTTCTCTCACATCATGTTCAGGTTTATGTTCATCCATACCTGGATGGAAATGGCCGGACAGCCCGATTTCTATTGAATGTTAGCCTCGTTTCTGGAGGACTGCCTTGGGCGGTTATTCCAAAGGAAAAGAAATTGGAGTACTTCGCCGCTTTGGAAGCTGCCCATACCGGCCAGGGAATTGAGAAGTTTGCAGAATTTATTTACAGGCTGATGACGCTTCAAACGGCTAAATTTTGAATAAGGAATTGGGCTTGCCAACTGAAAATACGCACGAAACACAGTCCTCAAGTTTCGGGGAACCCCTCATGGCACAGGAGATTCAACTAATCAATGGAAGAAAATGGCGGGGAACCCTCGCGCGCTAGCGGGCCCAAAAAACAAGTCCATGGGACCGCGAAGCGGGCACATATCTATTTTGGTTTTTTACTTTGGGATTTTTTTATCAGGCAAGAAAAAAGGAGCATGGCTCACCATCCCCCGGACCACTTGAACAAATTTCTCCGTACCTCGAACTTATTGTTAATATTAATTTTTTTGGCAAAAACTTTATAAAAACGAGGAATTTTTACGGCAGAAAAACTGCGCTGCCAGGGGTTCGGCTATCACAAGATCGCTGCTATCCTCAACTCGATGGGTATCCCGACAGAGGACTTCTCTCCACACCGTGCGATGGGTTAGTGCTGGCGTCAGGATTTTCCTGGTAAAACGAGGACTTTGGCAATTAGTAGATATTTCTGCCCCTATCAGCAAATCTTCAAGGCCAGCTAGCCGATAGCGGCAGTATAATTAAGATTGCCTTCAGCCCGTTTCAAAGAATCGTTAGCTTAGTGAGCGGGTTTAGTGATGGCATTCGCGTCGAGCGTGATCGCTGTCTGGGCCAGGGCACGTCCATCGAGAGTGGCGCCGGTTTGAAAGACGATTTGTGTTTGGCTCAGGATGATTCCCTTAAAGACAGACGTGGTGCCGAGTACCACTTGACCGGCAACTTGCCAGAAGATGTTCTTTGGCAGCGCACCGCCTTGAAGGGTGATATGGACGCCATTGGCAACAGTCACATCCTGCGCAATCTGGAAAATCCAGACGTCATTGGGGCCACCGGCGAGGACCACATTGGAGGTCATAAGAACTCCGGTACCCCACTTGTAGAGGCCCGGGACGAGGGTCTTGCCGCTGATGTCTCCTGATCCAAACTCGGTAAAATCAGGAAGTGCACGTCCGGCAGCATCGGTGTACGCAGTTTCCATATTACCTATGGCCGTAGTCAGGTTCGCTGGGGTTGGAACTGCCATGTCGGCAGCAAAAAGTTTTCCAGTGACGATGCCCGTTTTCGCGAATTGATTCGTTGCATCAAGAGCTTCAGAAAAGCCGGTGAGGTAACTCTGGGCGGACGGGCTCACACCAATATTGCCGACGATCGCGGTGGTGCCGGTAGTTGAGATTGCTGACTTGGCAAGCAAAACATAATCGGCGGCTGTTCCAAGTACAACTGCAGCTGGCCCTGCTGCAATGGTCGCACTCGTCGTAAAGCTCCAGACTACTGTGCTTGCCAGGGCATTGCCAGACAGATCTTTGACCCCAGTGGTGACGGAGACCGTATATATTGTGTTGGGTGCCAGGTTGCTGGTTGCTTTGAAGGTAGCGTGCGAGCTACCTGCTGCATAAGAGATGGTGCCTGGAACGGTGCTGGGACCCGGAGCACTTATGATAAATGTCGTGGCGGAGATGCTGTTAGGGTCCATCTCTTCGCCAAAGATGACTGAAATTTCGCGGTTGATGGAAACACCAGTAGCAGCTGCTGCGGGAATCGTGGAACGAACTGAGGGAGCCGCGGTGTCACCATCGGCCTGGGTTCTAAAGGTCCAGGTAAAATCAGCTGCGAGCGCATTGCCAGCTAAATCTTTAGCTCCGGTGGTAATGGTCCCATTATAGATGGTGCCAGCTACGAGAGGACTGGTGGGTAGGTATGTTGCGGTGGTTGTGGCTGCATCGTAGTTCACCGTACCTGGAACAACGACTCCGCCCGGCCCAGTCAATTTAAAAGTGTTCGTATTGATGGTCGTCGGATCCATTTGCTTGCCAAACATAACCGTGAGTTGCTCGTATGAGGATGGTCCCGCATCCGTCCCTGCTTCCGGAATAAATCAGCTATTTTGAGACAGTCATAAAAAGAGTTTAGTGTACTTTTCTATCCAAGCACATACATGGATTGCCGTGTGACCGGGATGTTGATCCCGACCTGCTCCTGTGGAATCAGAAGTTTAGGACCACGCTT
>NZ_DASQYZ010000025.1:0-121571 GCF_035638955.1 Oligoflexus sp.
AGCAGCTGGCTCAAATCATCACACAGCATACGCAAAGTCCCGCCATCGAGCTTGCGGATTTTTTTCGGCGCGTTCTATTCTGCTTCGTAACTGGCAATGGTGATATGCATCTTAAAAACTGGTCTGTATTTCGGGATGCAAAGTCTGAGTATCAAAAACTTTCCCCTCTCTATGACCATCTCAACATTCGTGCTTGCTACCCGCAGGAGTCGGTTGAAATGGTGCTGTCTGTTAACGGCAAGCAAAAAGACTTAACAATCCATGATTTTACAGCTTTTGCAACATCAATTGGGATTAACGAAAAATATAGAAAGGCTTGCTTCACAGGGGTTTCACGGTGGTCAACCACGATCGAGGCTTTTTTGGAACGTTCGCTTTTGAGCCCGGACATGAAGAGTCGCTACCGGGACGTTGTCAGACAACGGGTGAGTCGATTGACTGCATAAAACAATGTCATGGGCACCTGAGCCCTTCCACGAAGGACTTGGTGCCAGCCTCGAAGGATTGGGCTCTGCTCCAGGTTGGTCTCATGGTAAGCTGAGAAATGTCCAGACTCCGAGTCACAGTGCCATGTTCAAGGTCTGGCCGCATTGAGAGGAGTATTGAAATTGAACAAGAAGCCCTTGGTGGATGCTGCTTTTGGTTATAAGACTCCACGAATTCCCATCTGGTTTTTACGTCAGGCGGGCCGTTATCTGCCGGAATACATGGCCGTTCGCAAAAATGTTGAATTTGTCGAATTGTGCCGGAATCCCCAGCTGGCTTCTGAAGTCACGCTGCAGCCCTTACGCCGCTACGATGTGGATGCAGCCATCATCTTTTCGGATATTCTGATCCCTTGCACCGCCATGGGCCAGGATCTGACCTTTGACAAGGGCCATGGACCCGAGCTGAGCAATACGGTACGGTCGCCCGCGGCTCTGGCTCGTCTGAGGCATCCGGATGTGCAAAAGGAGTTGGGTTATGTCGGTGATGCGATTGCCCTGACCAAGCAAGGCCTCAGGCCCGATCAAACGATGATTGGTTTTGCTGGTGCTCCTTTCACGGTTGCGAGTTATATGATTGAAGGCTCAGGCAGCAAGACCTTCACCGAAGTGAAGAAATTGCGCTATTTGGAGCCGAAAACGTTCAAGGGACTCCTGGATCTTCTGGCGGCTGTCACCTCCGATTATCTTTTGATGCAGGTCAAAGCCGGCGCGGAATGCCTCATGCTGTTCGATACCTGGGCCAATCAAATGACCTCGGCTGACTATCGCGATTTCGTTTTCCCGGCCGTCAATCAAGTGATTGAAGCCGTGAAAGCTCAATGGGACGGACCGATCATTTATTATCCCGGTCAGAGTTTGGAATTACTTTTTGAATTGAATGGCATTCGGGCCGATGTTTTGGCTATCGATTGGCGGGCGCGCATGCCTCGGGCGGTCGCTTTGATCGAGAATCTGGGTCTCAATGTCAGTGTGCAAGGTAACCTGGATCCGCAGGCCATGCTGGCTCCAGAACCTTTGCTGCGACAGATGGTGCGTGATGTGCTGGAAGCCGGCACCAAGGCGCGTGGTCATATTTTTAACGTCGGGCACGGTTTGCAGCCGCATACTCCACCCCAGTCGGTGTCGATTGCGATTGATGAAGTCAGACGGTTTGAGGCGGAGCGGGCACAGCAGGGACATGGCTGAACATCTTTACACTTATATCAATCCAACGTCTGAAAGGGATCTCGACCGCGTCTGTCGGCTTCTGGAGCGCGACGGCGTGATCGCCTATCCCGTGGACGTCAACTGGGCTTTTGGTTGCGACGCGAGCAGTGTGAAAGCATTGGATCGAATCCGCCGCCTGAAGCCGACTCATCCCCGGGATCGACCTTTCAGTCTGATCTGTTCCGATATTTCCATGGCCTCCACGGTCGGCAATATCGATAACAATCAGTATCGCGTTTTGAAAAAATGCTGGCCGGGACCTTATACCGTGATCCTGAAAAGGCAGCGGACCCTGGCCCGTCAAATCAAGGATAAGCGTCAGGTCGTGGGGGTGCGGATTCCGGTATCACCTCTCTTACGTGACCTTGTGACCCGGCTGGGCAAACCCCTGGCCACCACCTCCGTGCCTGAGCTGGCCGATGGTGAGATTCCGAAATTTGGCTACCAAATCATTGAAGAATTTGGACATGGTATTGATCTCCTGATGGATTTGGGCGAGGAAATGCCTGGGTTGGAATCGACCGTGATTGATTTCACGGAAGATGAACCGGTTGTGGTTCGGGCCGGGGTCGGTGATCCTGAGCAGTTTGGAGGCTAGTTTTTGTCCAGGTCCCTCGATGTTTTTGATTGCGGTCTCCTGGCCTATGGGCAAGCGCTTGAAATGCAGCACCAGCTGCATAGTGAAGTCCGCGAAGGCCAGCGGTTTGGCGCCATCATGATGCTCCAGCATCCGCCGGTTCTGACCTTGGGAAAAAATGCTGACGCTGGACTGGTCTTGACCCAAGCGGAGTCTCTTGAGGCGGCCGGCATCGAAGTCTTTCCAACCGATCGCGGCGGTGAAGTTACCGCGCATGAACCTGGACAACTCGTCGTCTATCCCATCCTGCCTTTACAGGACCTGCGTCTGCCCCCTAAACGTTATGTGGAACGCCTGCTTGAGTCGGTGATCCTAACACTTCAGCATTTTGGTATCGCAGCCCGAAGCGATCCCGATTACCCTGGAGTGTGGGTCGGCCCTGATAAGATTTGTGCGATCGGCATCCGGGTCAAGGAGCGAGTCAGTCTTCATGGTATTGCTCTCAATGTTGTGAATGACTTAAATCTCTTTCGCCTGATCGTGCCCTGTGGCATTCGAGAAAGAGGTGTCACATCCATGCAAAATCTTTTAGGATCAACACCAGACCTATCCGATGTGGCGCGAGTTTGGTTGCAGAAATTTTCAGAAGTCATGGATCTTTCAGTCAAAATCCAGACCGTAGACAAAATGATGCGGAATCCGTAGAATCGTTGACCCGAGTGTTCCTCGGGGGAAACATGCGTACTGTCTGCAAGGGAGAGATGGAACATGGATCTTTTCGAATCGGGCGAAGTCGTGAACGAAGGGAAAGTGGTGCGCGTGGCTGCACCTGACCTCAGCGACGATCCTCCTGAGCTGCTGGAATGCTGTAAACGAACAATTGGCATGCATGCCAAGAACAATCCGATGATGGTATGCGGTGAGTGCAAGAAAATTATCAAAGTCTTTGATAATGACAAAGCTTATCGGAACTACCAGCGTTTTTGCGCATCACGGCACCGTCGCTTTTTGGCGACTCCGTTTGGTGACCAACACGTTGTCATTTTCAAGAATTATGACAGCTATTCTGCCTAAAGGGGGAGCGACGAGCGTCGCTCCTCTTTAACTCTTCGTCTTCACACCTTTTGGTCCAAAAAACCGAACGCTTCTTAAGAACGAATAGGCCGAAACCAGTTGGTAATCCTCCTTCTGGATATCCGGCCATTTTTCGATTTCCATTTGAATGCCTGAGCTTTTCGCCAGGTCTGACAGGTCGCCGCTTTCAATGTGGCCCTTCAGATCAGATTCCTTGCGGGTATTGGTGTTTTTCACCTCGAACTGCTGCGGAGGCACGACCACATCGGGGGTGATGCCCTTGGCCTGAATGGAACGATCCTTGGGTGTATAGTAGCGGGCCACGGTGATTTTCAAACCGCTGTGATCAGGCAGCGACACCAGAGTCTGCACGGAGCCCTTACCGAACGATGTCGAACCCATGATCAAGGCGCGTTCGTGATCCTGCAGAGCGCCGGCCACGATTTCCGACGCGCTTGCACTGCCGCCGTTGATGAGAACCACAATAGGCAGGTCGGCATAGGTGCCTCGCTTGTGCGCAAACTCGCGCTCGATGTCCTTGCTGCTGCGGCCAACTGTGGAAACAATCACACCGGACTCGATGAAGAGATCGGCCACCTTCACCGCCTGATCCAGCAGACCACCGGGATTGTCGCGCAGATCGAACACCATGCCCTTGCTGTCCTTGATGTTTTTCTCAATGATATCCTTCAGCTCATCAGCCGTGTTGTCCTGGAAGCTCGAGATGCGGCTGTAGAAGATACCGTTGCCCAGGTCGGCCGAACGCACGGATTTGACCTTGATGATTTCGCGAATTAAGGTGAACTGCAGAGGTTTTTCCTCGCCTTTTCGGCGAACCGTAAGTTTGATCTTACTGTCCGGCTTGCCGCGCATCAGCTCGGAGGCGTCGCCTGATTTGATCTGGTCGATCGGAGTGTCGTCGATCGCTACAATTTCATCACCGGATTTGATGCCCGCGCGATAGGCCGGTGTGTCTTCAATGGGCGAAACCACAATCATCTTTCCACGTTCGGTGGAAACGATGATGCCAACGCCTCCAAACTTCCCCTGCGTATCCGAGGTCAGCTGATCAAACGCTTTGCGCGGCATGACCATGGTGTGCGGGTCGAGGTTGCTCACGACGCCTTTGAGTGCATGGTAAACCATGTCGTCAGCCTTCACCTTGCCTGGATCCACATACAGATTTTCCAGGTAATAAAGACCGCGAGCCAGTGTCTCCAGCGACCGATAACGGGTATCAGCGACTTCACTCTCACCGGCCTCGAGCACCGGGGCAGTTCCGACTAAAGACAGCAAAAGCCAGAATTTACGAACAGACATGGACGTTCCTTTCGCGCACGCAGGATCAGCGTCACGGATGAAGCGACGATGGAAATGCTGATAAATTGATGGTGGCCTACGATCATTTTGCTTGGGAATGACCACTTGAGGCTAGGATTTTTTTGCGGAAGCGGCCTGGAATGGGCCACCCCTGCGGTTGCCAACAGCCTTCAATTGGTTCCAGTTCGGGTCGGGCGCACGCGACCGTTCTGCGCGTGAATAATGTTTTTCGGATCGCTTCGAGTCGTGCTGGCCATCAGTTTGCGAGCTCTCAGGCGATCCGCTGCATCCAGTTCCTTATCTGCGAGATATTCCTGGATCAAAGTCATGGATTTCTGCACTTCACCCTTGGCGACCCATTGAGTCACCAGAGCATGAACGGGATCAAAACATTTCATGCAAGCATCGCGGGCTCTTTGATATTCCCGGACCGCAAATTCTGTGTTGCGCATGCGCTCATACAACTGACCAAGGCGCATCAGCGACAGGTAATAGTAGGGGTTGATTTCAATCGCAAGCTTGTAATATTTCTCTGCGATTTTCCATTTATCCATCCGTTCGGCACAGAGTCCGATATTGTGCAGAATGCGTTCAGGATACTGGTATTCCTTGCCGGCCGGTGAGTTACGCAGATCCTTCAAAGTCTTCATGGCTTTGGCAAATTGTTTTGTTTCGATATAGGCCGAGCTTAAATTTAAGGCGACCGAAGCTCGAGGCTGCAAACGATGGGAATCTTCAAAAAAGCCAAGCGCCATTTTGGGATTCTGTAAAGACAAATAGGTGAGTCCCATCAAATTCTTGAAATCCGCATCCTCTGGGTGTTTCGTGAGCAAGGGGCGGAGTTCACGCAAAGCCATATTGGGCTGACCCTGGTTGATATAACCAATGACCAGGTTCTTTTGGGTATTCAGGAGTTCATCCTCCCGCCTGGCTTCGCTACCACGGTCTTTGAGAGTTTGACAGCCTGGCGTACATAGGATAAAAAGGATGATGAAACATGGAGCCAGAACACGACGCCAGGCCGCGTGTGCGAAAGAATCTGAAGAAGGGATTTGAGCCTGCAGCAGTTGCATGGTTGTTCCCCTTAAAGCGTCGTAGGATAATGGTTCTTCTTTCAAGCTTAATATGGTTAACTTCCGGATGGAAGGCCTGCACGATCGAAAGCTGAGGATCGTGCTGCTTTTAGAAATGCCACGGAGCGCCCAACATGACCAAAATCGACATTGAGCAGGCCGAATCCAACAAACATCTTGAAGGGAGAGCGCCCGTTGATGAGCGTCCCTTCGGAGCCATTCTGAAAGCTGCTCGCGAGCAATCGGGGTTTTCGATTGAGCGAGCGGCGATGGCAACGCGGATTTCTCCGCCTTTTGTTGAAGCTTTGGAACAAGGCGATATTGCCAAGCTCCCTGGCGCTGTCTTCGGTCGCGGTTTCATTCGCAACCTCTGCAAGGTCTATGGTGTTGATCCAGCTGAAGTTCTGGGTGCTTTTGAACGCAACATCAATGCCGGCAAAGGCAAGGATGTGATCAGCACCACGGTGCGCGATGAAAAGCGGCATCAGCAGCTGAAAAAAGGTGTGCTTCTGATTCAGCCCAATGAATGGAAAGGCCGCATCAAGGCCCTGGCCCCGCATCATTATTTGCGAGCCAAACCTTTGATTCTTCTGGTGGCTGCTGTTGTGGTCGGCGCGATCATTATCAATCAAGTTGATATCGCCACACGGAATTCCCAGGATGAGTTGGCCCAGGAACAAGGTCGCGTGCAAACGCCTGTGACTCCCGAGGATAACAGGGAAGCCGTGGCAGTCGCGCCCGTTCCTGTCCCCGCACCGGATGCATCGGCACCTGTCGGGACACCGGTTGAACCTGCTGTCGCCAGCAATCCACCTCCTGCCCCCGCTGCGGCGCCTGCGGCTTTGGAGAGTGACGAAGAGGAAAGGCTGGAAGGCGGCACTCTCGTGGAACTTCTGGTGAAAGAGCCAGTTATTGTGAAAATCACGCGTGATAATGAAAAGCAAATCACGGGTGAGCTGAAGCCGGATCGTTATCGCTACCGCTTTAAGGATCAGCTGAAATTTTACGTGGATGACTCTTCGGTGGTGGAGCTTTATTTCAAAGGTCAGCGCGTTCCCACCTCGACCGTGAAAGGTGAACCGAAACGCGTGAGTTTCCAAAGCAGTGAAAGCCAGATTGCGAAAAAAGCAGCCCCTGGAACTTCATTGCGATAAGAACCCGGTAATGGACAAAACACCAAGGGTCGCTTGCGAGCGGCCCTTTGTTTTTTCTTCCGGGGCTAAAGATTGCAAAGGCCTTTCCGAATAGTAAGACATGAAGATGTTATCTTCATAGGACTGGGTAGGACGGGATCTGCAGTGGTCCCTACGGAGCAGATGGGGGTTCTTAGAACCCAAGTGCAGGCTCAGGAAGAGCCGAATTGCCAGGAGGGCAATTTTCAGAGACTCCTAACCTATTATTCCTTCTCCAGTCCTTATTCCTTTCCTCACCGCGCTATCGCCGCTCTTTATTGCCCTCATGCCTGCAAAAAGTGTAATACTACCTCCACTTTTAAGTCCAAAGGGGAACCTGAGGCCGTCTTGGAGGGGTATCCGTGCCAATCAGAACCATTATAGCGCTTGCCGATATGCGTCAGTTGAGTCGAGAATGGCGTGCTGCCGGCAAAAAAACGGCTTTTGTGCCCACCATGGGGGCTCTGCATGACGGACATTTGGCTTTGGTCCGCGAGGCGCAAAACAAAGCGGATCGTGTGGTTGTCAGCATCTTCGTGAACCCGATCCAATTTGGCCCCAAGGAAGACTTTGCGTCGTATCCCCGCATGCTCCAGCTGGATAGCGAAAAACTCACCAGCCTCGGCGCCGATGTCCTGTTTGCTCCGAATGCCGCTGAGATGTATCCCGCTGGTTACGAAACCTATGTATACAACGACAAACGTTCCGACATCCTGTGCGGTCGCTTTCGGCCCGGGCACTTTCAAGGTGTGCTGACGATTGTGAGCAAACTCTTCAATACCGTCGAGCCGGATTTCGCACTGTTCGGCAAGAAGGACTATCAGCAGTTTACCCTGCTGAGAAAAATGGCCCAGGACCTGTGTTTTCCGATCGAAGTGATAGGTCATCCCACACTGCGCGATCCGGATGGACTGGCCATGAGCAGTCGCAATCTGCGGTTAACCCCCGAAGAGCGGGCGCTGGCTCCTGAACTGTATCGCGCGATGCAGATGGTGAAGGAGGCGCTCCAAGGTGGTCAGAAGAAACCCCAGGTTCTGCTCGATACTCTTAAAAAGCAGCTGAGTCATGTCCCGGCCTTTCGTCTGGAATATGCGGAGATCCGTGCCGCCGCGGACCTTGCCGATTTTGGCGAAACGATCGATCAGCCAGCCGTCCTGCTGGTTGCCGCACATCTAGGATCGGTTCGTTTGATTGATAATCTGGAGCTGTCCGGCCCATGAAAGAGCTGATTCGATTTTTTCATTTAATGCTGTCCTATCTTTTACGTCCGGTGCTGCTCTGGGTGAATACCACGGCCCAGCCGGAAAATTTGAAGGAGCATCTGGAGCTGACCGGGGGACCGGTCATCTACGTTTTGCCGAAGCGTTCCATCATTGATTACCTCGTGCTGCTCACGACCTGTCGGCGCTTTGGATTGCCGGAGCCTGATCTGGGTCTTGACTTCAACCGGAATCGGCGTGCGGTCTGTCTGTTTTTGGAAAAGACCACTGCCATTAAACGCGTTCGTCGTTTGCGGCCGAGCCAGGTGCTTCTGCATCTCGTCCGTCAGGTTCAGGAGCAAACCGGCGAGAAACCCCAGATCGTTCCTGTTTCGCCGTTTTGGGGCAAGGACCCGGGTACCGACGAACCGTCGATCTTCAAGCTGATTTTCAACGATGATGAAGACGCCGGCTGGCTGCAGAAATTTTTCATCGTGATGGCTCAGGGACGCAACAATAAGCTCATTTTCGCCAAGCCCTTTCAGATCAATGAATTATTGCAAAGTGAAGAGGATGTGAATAACGCAGCCCGGAAGATTCGCCGGATTCTGAGAATCCACTTCCGCCGCGTTCGTAACACGGTCCTGGGACAAAAACTGTACGTCCGTGAGCAGGTGATTTCCCGTGTGGTGGCCGGCAAGCACGTGCGCCAGGAAATTGAAAAGGAAGGCAAGGGTCGGCCTCAGCTGATTCGAAGTCTCGAATCCCGTGCTCGTCACTATGCGCGTGAACTCTCGGCGGATCAGACCTATTCCATCGTTCGCGTGTTCGAACTCGTGCTCGGCAAACTTTGGAACAGGATTTTCTCGGGTGTGGATGCGGTCAATGTCGAGAACGTAACGCGGCTGGCGGCTCAGAACTACGAAATCGTGTATGTACCGACCCATCGCAGTCACCTCGATTACCTCCTGGTCAATTACACCGTTTATAAAAGCGGTTTGCCGACACCGCATACGGCCGCCGGTATCAACCTGAACTTCTTCCCGATGGGCTGGTTTCTGCGTCGGGCCGGGGCTTTTTTTATTCGCCGTTCGTTTCATGGCAACCGTCTTTATGCGGCTGTGGTGGAAGAATACATGCATTATCTTCTGACCCAGGGTTATCCGATCTCGTTTTTTCCGGAAGGCGGACGGAGTCGGACAGGTCGGCTGTTACCGCTCAAGACGGGTATGCTGTCGATGGTGGTGCGCAGTTTTCTGCGAAACTCTGAACGACCGGTCGCGCTGGTTCCCGTGTTCCTGGCCTATGACAAGGTTATGGAAGTCAAAAGCTATCTGACTGAACTCGGCGGCGGCGCCAAGAAAAAGGAATCCATTTTTCAACTGCTTCAGGCTCGGAAGGTTTTGCGGCAGTATTATGGCAAAGCGTATCTGTCCTATGGCGAGCCCATTATCCTGGAAAACTTTCTGGATAAAAATCAGCCCGGTTGGCGTCAGGTCGATGATGATCGACCGGACTGGCTCACGTCGGCGGTGCATGACCTGGCCTATCTGATCTCGTGCCGCATGAACGAGGCCGCGGTGATTGCGCCGATCGGTCTGATGGGAGTCGGACTTCTCGCAGCCTGGCAAAAAGCCCTGCCCAAGGAAGAACTCTTCATCTTCATGCAGCGCATGATTACTCTGCAGAAGGCTCAGCCGTATCACCCCAATATCCGGCTGGTGAATGATGATGTCAGTGAGATCTTTACCATCGCCATGAAATTAAAGAGCGTTTCCATCTTTAATCATGCCGCCGGTGATGTGATCTTTCTGAATGATATTGATGGTGCTTTGATCAGCTACTATCGCAATAACATCATCCATCTCTTTGCCATCCCATCGCTCATCGCGCGTTTCTTCCAGCAGGACGATACGATCGACGAGGAATCACTCTGCCGGGCCTGTGCCGAGATTTATAGCGTTCTGCGCGAGGAGCTCTATCTCAGTTGGGAAGAGCATGAGATCGAAGCCGTGGTGAAACGCTATGCCGAAGCCATGGCCGGGGTCGGGCTCTTGCACAAGGTCGCCTCGCAGCTTTACCATAGGCCGCCGGCCCAGTCCGATGATTTCGTCGCTCTCGATATTCTGTCCCAGGCTCTGGGCCTGACCTTTGATCGATTTATCATCACGGCCGTGCTGCTGGCCAAACATAGTCAACTCGGTTTGGTTGACAGTGACGAATTCCTGCAGCAATGTCATCGTATGGCCCAGCGCCTTGCGATTCTGAGCGGGCTTAACAACCCGGAGATCGTCGAAAAAACCTTTATTCAAAAACATATCCAGCTCCTCAAACGCAAGGGTCTGCTGATCCCAGTGGACGAAAAGAAATTGCGCATTGATGAGCGCGTGGCTGTGATGGCGCAAAACTCACAAAGACTGCTGTCACCGGATGCCCTCCGTAGTATCGAGCGCATCTTCAAGACCACGCATCAGCAGAAGGACGAAGAGCATCATGGCCAAATGGAAATACACGGGGAACAATGACACCAGCGACAAGCTCCCCACCTACGATAAAATTCGTCGCGGTCGTGATAAACGTAAAAGGCACCGATCGTCCGAGGCCGACTTCGAGCAGGCCGAGGATACCTGGGATTTCGTCGCCCATCCGGAATGGTTTCCGGCCCGCGTGGTGGAAGTGCATAAGCGTTATGCCTTTGTCTCCCCGGAAAAGGAAATCGGTGATGTGCAGACGCGTGACGTCTGGCTGGCAACCGTGGCCCGACGCCATCTGCAGAGCCGCCGCGGGGAACGCAATACCATCTGTGTCGGGGATAGGGTTCTCTGCCGCCCTACCGATGATCGTGACGTTGACCTGGGGACTGATATTCCCTGCTGCGTGATCGAAAATATGTCACCGCGCAAGAGCAGGATTGCCCGACGCGATCCCGCCCTGCATGAGCGGGAACATATTCTGGCGAGCAACGTCGATCAGCTGATGATTGTCGCCAGCTATAAAAATCCGCTGGTCAAATGGGGTCTCATCGACCGCTATCTGGTTCTGGCCGAAGAACAGGAAATTCCGGCCATTATTGTGCTGAATAAAGAGGACCTGCTGGCCGAAGAATCCGACGCCTTTCGTGACGAATGCGTGCAGGAAGCGGACACTTATAAAAGGTTAGGCTACACCGTTTTTTCTGTGCAGGTTGAGTTCCAGAACTTTCAGCATCCTGTGATCAGGGAATTGCACGGCCTTCTGGAAAACAAGGTCACCATCCTGAGCGGCCATTCCGGGGTTGGCAAATCCTCGCTGGTGAATCTCTTTCGACCCGAGATCACGCAGGAAGTGGAAGAGAACTCGGATATTTTTTACAAGGGTCGGCACACCACCACTTATGCCAGCATGATCAAGCTGGGACGTGGTGGTTACGTGATAGATACGCCCGGCATCCGCAGTTTTGTGTTGAGTGAGCGAAACGCCATCGATCTGAGTCACGGCTTTGTGGAAATGCGAGCCTTGATGAATCAATGCAAATTCCGCGAGTGCCGTCATATTGATGAGCCGGAGTGCGCGGTGATGAAAGCCGTGTCCGCTGGAGAGATCAGCGAACGCCGGTATAAATCGTATAAGGGCATATTACTGGGGGAAACGGGTCGCGAGGGTCGGATCCGTGATCAAAACACCGAGAAGGATAAGGTTGAAAGCGATGACGACGAATAGCGATCATTCCATGAGTTACGATTACAGCGAAAACGAAGAGCTGACTCTGCTGCGGCAGACCGTTCGCAGTTTTGCTGAAAAGGAAATTGCACCGCGGGCCCACCAGCTCGACGAGAAAGAGGAATTTTCCTATGAGCTGACCGAAAAAATGGGTGAGCTCGGGCTGTTCGGGGCGGTCATTCCCACTGAATACGGTGGTCAGGGCATGGATTACGTCCAATACGTGGTAGCCGTCGAGGAACTGGCACGGGTTGACGGTTCGCATGCTGCCACCATCGCCGCTCATAACAGCCTGGGTGTGGCGCCGCTTTACTATTACGGCACCGAAGAACAGAAGAAAAAATATATCCCCAGCCTTTGCACCGGCAAGGGCATGTGGGCCTTTGGTCTGACTGAAGCCGAAGCGGGCAGTGACGCTCAATCGAGCAAGACTCGCGCTGTCTACGATAAGACCAAGGACGAGTGGGTGATCAACGGTTCGAAAATCTGGATCACGAACAGTGCTGCGAAAACCACCGAAGGCATCACCGTTCAGGCGGTCACCGGTCAAAAAGCGGATGGTCGTGCGGAACTGAGCTGCTTTATTGTTCCCGCCAATGCTCCCGGCGTCACACGCAAGACGATGCATGGTAAAATGATGTGGCGTGCCTCCAACACGGGCGAACTTTATTTCGACGACGTGCGCGTTCCGAATTCAGCCCTGCTCGGTGCCAAAGGTCAGGGTTTCAAAATCATGATGGAAACCCTGGATAACGGCCGACTGTCGATCGGTGCCATGGGCCTTGGTCTGGCCAAAGGCGCTCTGGACATGACGCTGAAGTATGCAAAGGAACGCAAGACCTTCGGTGTGGCCATTGCCAAACATCAGGCGGTGGCTTTTAAGCTGGCTGAGATGGCAACACGGATCGAAGCCGCCGAGGGCCTGCTCTACAAAGCGGCCTGGCTCAAGCAGAAGGGGAAACCCTTCCAAAAACATGCGGCTATGGCTAAACTCTATTGTTCAGAAGTGGCTGAGTACTGTGCACGTGAAGGGCAGCAGACGTTCGGTGGCTATGGCCTGATGAAGGAATATCCGATCGAACGTTTCTACCGGGATGCGGCGCTGCTCAGAATCGGTGAAGGAACCAGTGAGATTCAACGTCTTGTGATCTCACGCTACCTGGGTTGTTAAGCATGCAGGGTCCGCGGCTGTTCCCCTTGGCTTTTCTAAGTCTTTGTTTATGGGTCAACGGCTGCGCCCTCCTGGGCATTCGCAGTTCCGAACGCTATGATAATCGCAGTTTTTCAATCCTCAATCTCAACCTTTTCAATCAACGCATCCCTTCGACCTTGGCCAATAAGAATTGGCGAGGCGACTGGCTTTTCCGTCGGGAGCGGCTCGAACTGATCGATGACCAGCTGCGCATCTCGCGGCCGGATATCGTGGTGTTTCAGGAGCTCCTGACCCGTCGCGGCAGTCCGAGTGAATCGGACATCAATATTTTGAATTTCGGTGCCCTGGAAGGCTACGAATGGGATGCGGAGGTGGTGGCCTTTTACAAGGACACGCAGGAGATGCAGTACCAGGCCACGGCGGTGGGTCTGCCGGTAAAACTTTCGACCTCGGACAAGGTCGAGAAGAAATTCTGGCCGATCGGTCTTGATGGTTTCATGAATTACACACTGCTGGAACTTGATCAGCAGCCGATCCTGCTCATCAATATCTCCATGCCAGCCAGCGCACAGAAAGTCGATCACTGGTATAAATTCGTGGAAACCGAGCTGCAGAGTCTGCTCAAAGATCTCGGCATCTGCAAGCAGCGGCTGGTGATTTCCGGCTATCTGCCTGGTGGCCTAGTGTGGCCGGGCTTTGCTGAATTTACCGAAACGTTCGAACTCAAGGATACCGCCGCAGGCTTCTGCGAAGCGGCAACGGATTGTCTCACCAGCTCCAATCAAAACGATCTCTTCATGGCCACGGCCGAGGGGCAATCGCCCTCGCATTCCGAGCGTATTATGGTCCATCGTGATTCGCTGGTTTCTTTTAGCAATGTCGTCATGAATAAGATGAAGGATAAAACGGTCTACGGCGGAACCTATGGGCTCCAGCGTCTTTGGGCCAGCCGTGTCTATGGCTGGCTTGCGGATCTCAGGCTGCAGCACTGCCCTTTCGCAGCACCCTGATCAGTGAATCAGACTCCGTACCGAGCGAATCAGATCATCGGGATCCATGAAAGGCTTGGTCAGGATGCCATTGGCGCCTGCTTTCAAAGCCTCCTGAACCTTGGGATGCGCGGAATCATGACCGGTACTGATCAAAATGGATGTCTTTTGATTGAGCTCCCGGACCTGCTTAATAAAACGAACGCCATTGATCTGCGGCATCTCCAGATCGGTGATAATCAGCGGAAAATCCGTTCTGCGCAAAGCTTCGAGGGCATGCGCGGCGTCCGTGAAAATCTCGCAATCAAACTGCTCCTCCAAAAGTACTCCCAGGATCTCACCCACTTCAGCTTCATCATCAACAATAAGAATTTTAGACCTTGGACTCATCAAGCACCTCAGCGAGGCTAAGCAAAACAGTTAATTGTCACTCAATTCAAAGTTTGGAGCAATACAGAGGATCCCGCCTGCAAGGGTTAAAATCCCCAGCCCAAACCCAGCGTCATGGACACGCCGTGCAGGCGGTCAGTTTTGGTGCCTCTCCAGCGCTGAAGATCCAGCGCCAAAACGCTATTTTGACTCATAACATACCAAAGTGAAGCTGCCGCACCAATACCAATTTCGGTGCTGAAGGTCGCATCCTTGGTAATCGGCGGATTCAATTTTTGAACAGGAATGAGATAGAGAATTTCCGTTCCCGCCAAAGCATAGAACGGATGATAGAGTCGAAACAGTCTTTGGGTGGTATTAAAGACAGTCAGCAGAGATACCGGTCGATTCTGCTGACGATTGATAAAGGCCTGGGACCGATACCCGACACCGACGACCCACGGATGACCAAGACGGTGCTGATAGGAAAAGCCGGGCGTATTCTCATGGGTGCGTAGCTCGGAATGACTTGGGCCGACTGGTTCGTTATGACTATAAAGCGCGAAAATATAGTCATTGGGATAGGACTCCGGTATCGTCATGTCATCATAAGTTGAATCCGCCGCGGACGAACGGGTTGCGACCATCCCGAGGATGCTGATGATTAGGAAGGACCATACCGGGTGCAAAGTCATAGCGAAAAAGTGCCTTCTGCAAAAAATCGGATACTTATTTTTTTGATACTGCTGGCCATGCTCCTGCCGGCAGGTGCTCAAGCCTCTCTGTCAGCCATTGTCGGTCCGCGTTTTCTGCTGATACGCGGCTGGAAGCCATTGCTCGCCCCCTGGCCTGATCATCCCGCGATGCAAAAACTTCGAAAAACTTTTGTCGGTCTTTGGCATGGAATCCTGCTGCTTTTGGCAGCTCAGGTTCTGCTGCTGCTTTGCCAATTGGTACGGAGTTTCCTCGCGAACGACCCTCTGACACTAACTCTATCGTCCCATCTTCGTCTATTGGGAAAACAGGGGTTTTACGGAACCTTTCTGATCCTGACGCTTATTCTTGCCGCCAGGCGCTTCCATGAGCATCGGCTGCGGCTCTTCACCTGGCAGGCAAGGGGAATTTTAATCGCCTCGGTTCTGCTCGGACTTTACATGTTGGGCCAGCGTTTCTGGGGCTGGGACTGGATTCACGGCTTTGAGGCGAAAATCGGCGAGCATCGCTTTGCCTACGGAGTCTATCGGGCTTCAGGTTTAATGGGACATCCTTTAACCCTTGCCTATAACTGCATGCTGCTGGCGCTTGTAAGTTTTGCTCAGGGTCTTTGGTCCCTGCAGCGTGAACCCAGGCAGGGCTGGACCTGGCTCATGATCAGTGTCGTCAACCTGGGGCTGATCGGCCTGACAGGTTCCCGCTATCCCTTGGCTGTCACAGCGGTCCTGATGATGATGGCTGCCTTAATTCATATCAGCCACAGCACAAGGCACACCGTGCTTGGCTTAGGAGTTTTGGCGGTTCTGATCATAAGTGCCATTTTTCTCCTCGATCCTGTGATGATGGGTCGCGTACGGGAATTGATGGATCCCACACTGCCTTTGGAAGAGCGTTTTGATCGTTGGATCTTCTGGAAAGTGCACCTGATAATTTTTATGGATCACCCCTGGCTGGGAACCGGGTTGGCCAACTACGACAGGCTGTTGCTGGACTATTATGACCAGGCCGGCTACACTCATATTGAGAGAAAATACACGGCGCATCACATCCTGCTGCAGACTTTAGCGGACTCTGGACTCATCGGTTCCCTGGCTCTGCTGGTGATCTTTGTCGTCCTGTTCCGTGCAGCGTTCCGCCTGTTCAAGGACTTCCGGCATCAGGGTTTTTTACTGATTGCTTTGGGAACTCTGCTCGGCGGACTCATGCAGAATACGCTGCGGGATAGCGAATATCTTTATGCTCTTTGGACCAGCATGGGCCTTTGTTGCGGCTGCCTCATGTCTGGAGGAGTGCCCGATGAATCAAACGGCCGAAGCCACCTCCAAGATCACCAATCCGGAGAGGATTTCGCGGATCGTCGCGCGCATGTGCGACGGCAAGATGCAGGCGTTGATTCGCACCAAGGATAATATCAAAGTCGGTATTCGGGCGAACTTCGCCCGTTTTGATGGCCTGAAAAACCCGCCACAGATAGTCTTCGATAAAATATCCGAATTTGGTTTGCAAAAGCTTGAAAAAGGCATGCCGGTAAAAATTGAAGTCATCGGCATGCCATCCAAAGTGATGTTCGTATCGACGATTGGCGACAAAACCGAAGAGGGCGTGCTCTGCAGCCTGCCCTTGTCCCTGGTGACGATTGAGCGGAGGCAAAATTCCCGATATCGGGTGACGCCATCGGCGATGGCTTATTTGAGTTTCAGTCTGTGGCATCCGGAGGATGATGATCCTTCCGCGCCGCCTTTTTTTGATGCGTATCGCAGCCTGGCCAGTTGGATTCCCATACTCGATATCAGTGCCGGCGGCGTGTGCGTGCAGAGTCATTTTCCATCGTTTATCAATCTTCTGGAAACGGTGGATCTGGATCCCAAGGCCAAACTGCATCTGCCCATGAGCGCGCCCATGCCGGTCCAGGCCGCCATCCGCTGGAAAAGGCGCATTAAGAATCGGATTGATGAGGATAATCGCGAACGCTACCAGCTCGACTTTCGTTTGGGAATCGAGTTTCTGGAATTGTCGGAAGAATATCAGATCAAGATTCGCAACTATCTGCGCCAGCTGAGTGTGGCGGACGCGATTTGAAGGAGCTGTCTCCATGCGCGCTTTGATTCTTATAAGTTTTTTGCTGAACGCCTGCGCGGGATATGATCCTTTTGCAGATGAAGGCGCTCACGAAATCCAAACCTCGGCGCCCGCATCCTCTGCGCAACCGACCGCTGTCGCCCCCAACATGACGCCACCAGCCTCGGATATGGAACTGCGTTTGGCCAAACTTTGGGCCCGCGTGGATGATCTGGAAAACCAGCAAATAAGGCAAAAAGAACGCATGAAGCTCCTGGAAAAGGGCCTTATGCTTGGCATTATTCCAGAAGAACTGAAGTCCGATAAGCCCAGCAAGTCCAGTAAAAAACCCGAGCCTGACCTTGAGGAACCACCCGCTTCCCTGCAGGCCACGCCTCCCGCGGCGCCTGTCAGCACCGAGAAAAGCAAGGATATCGCCGAATATCAGCGCCTTTTGCGGGCCGCTCAGGAAAAATTCAACGCGGCGAACTATGGCCAGGCCATTGTGCAATTCAACGAAGTAGGCGAAAAATTTGATGACGGCCTGACCGAGGGCAGTCACAATTATTGGATCGGGCTCAGCTGGTTTTACCTTAAGGAAATGCAGCTGGCGGAGCAAAATTTCAAAAAATTGATCGACCAGTACAATCATAATTCCTGGGTCCCTTACGCCCGGTTTTATATGGCTAAAGTCGACCAGAATCGGGGTCTCTCGGGCCGCGCGCGCGATCAATTCAAGCTGCTGATCGATGAATTTCCGAATCAGGATTTAGGCGAAATGGCCCGTATGGAAATCGATCGCATGAGGGAGAAGCTTTGATGCCAAGGCCTATCCTCTTTTTCAGTCTTCTTTTGATGCTGGCTGGGTGGGACGCCCGGGCCCAGGATCCTTCGCTTGAAGATCTGGAAAAAATGGGCGCGGAAATGGATGAGGCCGATGCCAATCCTCCGGCCGAAGCCACTACCACGCCACCGCCCGGTATTGAAGCGTCCGTTCCGGATGATGCCGCTCAGGCCGAAGCGGCTTCGATGAACCAGCCGAATCAGAATGCGCCCGCCACGGATAGCAGCGGTCTGGAACCGGTGGACGTGCGCAGCCGTATCAAGAAAGTCCTCGAACCCAATCTTTTCGCTGGGGCGCCACCCGTTCCGGGAACCTTACGCAATATGGCCCCTGGGGAAGCTCCCGAGGAGTATGGCGTTCAAGAGGGCGACAATCTCTTCGATATCTGTGATCAGTTGATCGATGAGCCGAATTACTGGCCGAAGCTTTGGTCGTTTAACCCTGGCATCGCCAACCCCCACTTTATCTATCCTGGCATGAAACTGCGTTTTTATGCAGGTGATGCGGACAATCCTCCTTACCTGCAGGTTGTCACGGAGGACGATATTGTGCCGGTTGATAAAGGCGGCATGAAGGAAGCGGAACTGGTTCGCGAAGATATTAACGGCATGCTGATGCGCTCGGAAATTCCTCAGAATCAGCAGGTCACCAATGCCGATGACCTGGAATCCGTCGCCGGCATCGACGATATGATCATGATCGTCGGTGAACAGGCGTCCCCTGACAAAGTGCCCGTGACCATTCCAGCCTTTATCGTGGCGGACGAATTCGATGAACTCGGGCGTATCGTCGGCGGATCGGCAGGTTCCTTTCTGATCGACAAGGGTCAGTTTTTGATTGTCGAGCCCGAAGACAGCCTGCAGCTCGCCACGAGTTATACGATCGTCCGCGAATCCGGCAAAGTCCGCACCAAGAACGGCAACGATTTTGTTGGTTACCGTTACGAATTCATTGCTCATATTCAGGTGGATTCCAAGGACGAGGAAGAGGATGTCTATCGCGCCAAGGTCGTTTATAACCGGCTTGGTGTGCAGCCCGGTGACCTGGTGATTGCCTATCGCTCCACCAAACGCAGTTTGCCGGTCAATCCTCCTCAAAGCATTCAAGGGGCCAATCAGCAGGTCGTGGCTTTCACCGAACCCTTTATGCAGGTGGGCGGCCGCGGAGCCTTTATCTTTCTCGAGCAGAACGAAAACAAGCTTCAGGAAGGCCAGGTCTACAACATTATGCAGAACGTCAAAGTCGCAGCCCCGATTTTTCTGAGAGGTGATCTGCCTGATACGGAAAGTCAGGTCGCCAGGGCCTATATTCTCGATGCCTCCGCCTCAGGTGCGCTTGGGTTTATACTGAACGACGTCCTGGAAGTTCGCCTGGGTGACAAAGCCAGTCCCTGAGAATTTGTCCTTTTGCAAAAGGACATGTCCTTGGTCTCACCCTTTCAAAAAATTTAACCTCCCATTGTTTGTGCGAAGGAGGTTACATGTCTGTCATCCCGCAGCTCGAAGCGCATATCTCTCATGTCCTATCCCAGTGGCTGTATCGGTGGTTATCTCTGCCGATACGCAAAGGCGATACGTTTCCGCGTGTTGAAATTGAGGCGCTCGCTGTGAGCGATTGGGTTGATTACATTCAATATCGCCTTGAAGGAGAAACAGCACCTTGGACAAGTTTGATGCGCTCAGCTCAAGCGAGTCCTGTGGCTTTGGCGACATTGATCTTTGAAAACATTAAGCAAACCCAACGTGCCGGAGCGCATTTCGTCGATTTTTATCATCCTCTTTATCCAGCCCTGCTCGCCTGTATCAAGGATCCACCCAACTGCCTGACTGTCATCGGGCCGGAAGAGACGCTCAGCAAGCCTGCGATCAGTGTGGTGGGTTCGCGTCGCGCTTCCGGATTTGCCATGCGTGAAACCGAAGAACTGACAGCCGCGCTGGCAGCGGAAGGCGGCGTCATCGTCAGCGGAGGAGCCCTGGGCTGTGACATCACAGGACATCGAGGCGCTTTACGTTCCGGGGAAAGACCCTGCCCTACCATTGTGGTTCTGGCCGGAGGACTTTCGCGTTTTTATCCCAGGTGCAATGATAACGTTTTTCGCTTGCTGCAAAAATCTGGAGCGGTATTTATCAGTGAGAGACTTTGGGAATATCCCGCGCGACCTTACGATTTTCCGGTACGAAATCGCATTATCACAGGGCTTTCGCTAAGGCTTTTACTGATGCAAGCGGGAGAACGATCTGGTGCAAAAGTGACCGCCCAGCTGGCCTTGGAGCAAGGTCGCGAAGTCTTTGTCATGGTGCATCCCGAAAACGATGTCCGAGCTCTCGGCTCAAAGCAGCTGCTCTTGGAAGGGGCGACGCCTTTCTTTTCTGCGCAGGACTACATGCGCATGGCCTGGAGCTGTGAGAGCGGGGACTGGTTTGAAGCGGGCTTGGGCTTCGATCGTGTTTAATGAATTTGTTTTGCTTTCCAGGGGACAAAGTCTTAGTCTATAAGAAAGTAATTCAGCATTAAAAACGGAAACGTTGATATCGGTAAGTGCGATATCAAGGGATCCAGTTGAGGGGAGTGAGACATGCACAGTGTCACTTCACAGGCGACGTGGTGGTCTGTGGTCCGTGCCATGGCCGAAATGGTAATCTTTGGCTATGACGAACTGGAACTAACGGAGCGCTACGTAAGAGACGAGCTTCGGGATGCCGGATTTTCCTCGACTGATATCGAGGCAGCCTGCGCCTGGGTGGAGAAAGCCGTGAATTCAGGAACCGTCGTGGAATCACTCGCGATGCTGCAAAGCAAAGGCGAAGGCGTTCGCATCACCAATCCGATGGAACGCATCTGCTTTAGTAACAAGATCTGGTCGAAGATCGAGCTCTGCCGACATAAGGGTATTCTTTCCAGTGACATTATCGAACGTATGCTTGAAGGAGCCCGCGTCATCGATACTCGTGACTGGGATGATGAAGAAGTCAGCAACCTGCTGGCGGAAATCTTTATTGCGGTTCTGCCGGGAACATCGGAAGGCGACTTCCATGATATGTTCCACGCCTGCGTCCCGGATTTTTACTGCTGATAGACGAACGATCTGTCCCCTCAACTTAGAGGGGCTGACCTATTGTTGCAAAATCTTCTGCAATCCTACTTCCGTGATCCTTGTTTGGATGAAGAGTTGATCAACGGCTGTGATCAGGTTCTTCTCCTGTCCGGTTCTCAACGTCGCATTGAAGCTTCACCTTTCTCCTCCACTCAAAATATGATCGAAGCCTGTCAAAAACTGGCTTTCGGTCAAAATTTGCGTCTTGATCCTTTGATGCCGGCAGCCGGGGGTGCGCTCGAGCTTTGCATCGCCGAGGACCTTCAGCATTTTCGCTGGCATTGTCTTCTGCCACCTGTGTCGCGCGATGGTCCGCTTTTGAGTTTACGGCGTCATCGTCTCAGTGTGCTCGATCTCAAGGATTTTGTAACACCTGGGATGATGCCCCTGCTTGAGGATATCAGCGGACACCAAGGGCCACTTCTCATAGTCGGTCCGACCGGAGCCGGAAAAACCTCGCTGATGATGGCTCTTTTGCAGCGTGCGGCCCGTGATCTTCGTGTGGCTATTCTGGAGCAGCTTGCTGAGTTGCCACGCCTGCAGCCCGGCTGGATACGTTTGCAGGCCCAGGCCGCGGATCTGGGTGGCTACGGCGCTTTCAGTTTAAGTCAAAGTTTTGATGAGCTCTTGCGTCTCAGGCCGGATCGCATCGTGATCGGGGAGCTTCGGCAAAAAGAGGAAGCGCAGGCCATGAGGCGCGCTGTGCTCGCGGGTCATGGCAGCGTGTGGGTCACCCTTCATGCGTCATCACCGGAATCGCTCGCGGCTCGGCTGGCTGATCTTGCTCAGGAAAATGTCAGGGTATGGCAGGCTCTTCTGGAAGAGCAGGCGGCGCATATGATTGTGATGGGACGGGAATTTCCCCGCGTTCAAAGCATCTGGCAATTCACCGAAAACGGGCTTAAGAAAAAAGCGTCCTGAAAATCAGGACGCTTGATTCGATTCATGAACCGAAACCCTATTTTTTCTTGCCGAAGAAAATCGCGAAGATTTTCTTGAAGATGCCAAGGAAAGAATTGGGGACGGCTGGTTCAGGCTGCACAGGCTTGATAATGGTCTTGCCGCGTGGCTGAATCGTCTGCACAGGCTGATTGCCTGGATTCGTGTGCGCTTTGCGATGACGGTTGCCACCACGAGGATGACTCGGCGTGCCGGCCGTTGCCGCCGCTGCTGTTGCTGCTGCTGCTGCAGGCTGTTGCCTTGGATCCTGGCGCTTGCCTTTTGGGGCCTGCTTGGGCTGATCCGGACGTTCCTTGCCTTCGGCTCCGCCACGGTCCTGACGAGCTTCAATCCGTGGACCGCCGCTAGGTTTGCGCTCTGGTCTTGGTTTTTCACCATCAGCACTGGCGCCGGCTTTGTTCCGATCGCGATCAGGACGCTTCGATCGATCGCCGCGACGACCGTCTCTTCTCTCCTCTTTGTCATTCATACGGGAACCCTTGAATTCTGAATCTTTATAAGGATTGCCGGCCTTGTCTTCAATCTGCAGGTAGGATTCCGGGAACCACTCGGTTTGGATTTTTACATTTTCACCGAGATACTTTTCGATGTCGATCAGGTTATGACCATAATCCTCGCAGACCAGGGAATAAGCCGAGCCGCTGGCACCTGCACGAGCTGTCCGACCAATGCGATGCACATAGTTGGCAGCTTCGTCAGGCAAATCAAAGTTATAAACGTGAGTCAGAGCGGAAATATGCAAGCCGCGGCTGGCCACATCAGTGGCGATCAAGGCTTTCACTTCATTGGATTTGATCCGCTCGATCAAGGCAATCCGCTTCTTCTGGGGCAGGTCGCCGGTAATGAGATCGCATTCAATACCGTTACCCAGGAGCTTATACTGGAGCCACTCGGCTACGATCTTGGTGTTCACAAAGATTACGGAACACACAGGCTTATGATCGTTGAGGAGTCCCAGCATCACCTGCAGTTTCTGCGTGGAATCGCAGATCACAGCATGCTGTTCGATGCGCTCGGGCGTGATGACTTCGGGATTGGCCGAAATATATTTCGGGCTTTCCAGATATTCAAAAGCCAGTTCCTTGACCTTTTCGTTGGTCGTCGCCGAGAACAAAAGTTTCTGCGTCTCGGGACTCAACTTGCTCAGGAAAAATTCAACATCTTCAATGAAGCCCATATCCAGCATGCGATCGGCTTCGTCACAGATGAAGAGGCAGCAGTCCTTGGCCGAAAAAATCTTCTTCTGATAATAATCTTTCAAACGGCCGGGTGTGGCGACGATCACGTCGACACCCTGTTTGATGCGCTGGGCCTGCTTTTCGTAGTCCACGCCGCCAAAGACGGCCATGCTGGAAATATTCAGCTGATTGAAAAGCAATTCGGCATCGGCAGCAATCTGCAGAGCCAATTCCCGGGTGGGTGCCAGAATCAACGCTTTCGGCAGCAGACTGTTTTCACCGCCCGCTTCCCGCATCTTCAAAAGCTGGTGCGCGATCGTGATCAGAAACACCCCGGTTTTGCCGGTCCCGGTTTGAGCAAAACCCGCCAGGTCCTGACCCTGAATGGTCTGAGGCAAGCATAAACCCTGAATAAGAGTGGGCTTTTCCCAGTTCAGCGTGCGGATGGCTGCCATCAGCTCGTCAACCAGCGCCAATTCTTCAAAGGTTTCAACGGGAAAAATCGGCTCGTCCTTCACCACAACGACTTCGTCGTCATCGTCATCTGGAAGGAGGGGAAGACTTGGTTCGATCACCGAAAGCGGGAGGTGACCGATAATAATATCAGGGGTTTCAATGGGAAGCAGCGCACCAGTCTCTGGCAGATCCTCGTCGTGGACGGGATTCCCCGCTACTTCTGGAGCTTCTTCAAGAATTGGTTCTGAGACTGGCTTGTGAGTTGTCATAAGGTCTTCTTTATCACTCATCGCGTCTTCCGCTGCGTTAAGCAGCTAATTTTTTTTTGAATTTAACCGATATCAAGGCATACAGCCACATAAAAAAGGTGCACGAATGGCAGAAAATCACCCCGATGACCTGGATGCATTGATGGATGTCTCCGCTGCAGACAAGCCCCAATCGGGCGATGAAACCGCTGAAGCGGCCTTGGTTCACGGGCCCTCTGACGAAAGCGAGAAGGATAACCCGGAAAATGCGCAGCTCCAAGCTGAAGTCGCAGGCAGTGGAGAAAATAACGTAGCGTTTGACGGGGAAGCTGCCGCGCCGGCGCCACCGCAGTCAGCCAATGTGGACAAAAAATTTGAAAAGCTGTTGCTTAATCTTGAAGACGCCAAAAGAGCAGCGGGTGAACTCATGGCCTGGAAGGAGGATATGCGACTTCTCGCCATGCATCACAATACGTTGGGGCCCTACTACGATAACTGGACCAAAGAGGCCAATTTGTTTTTCCGCCGACTTGTTATAATTAATAAGCGGCTTGAGACTCTTAGGAAAAAGAAAAGGGCTTAACAATGATCCGTTTGCGTAGAATAAATCCCTGGCCAATCCTGACCTGTGGCGTTCTCCTTTCCCTGGCTGCCTGTGTTACTCCGGCCGAGGAACAGCAGCTCCGTGATGATATCTTTGGTCTCCAAACCCGCATCCTTCAAATGGAAAACCAGTTGAGCGCGCAGGGCAAGGAAATCAATACGGCCACCAGTCGGCAGGAAGCCTCGGTCAGCACAAGGCTTGATAAGATTGCCATCGAACTGCAGCGCATTAAAGGTGATATCGACGCACTACGCATCGGGGTCACCACCGGTCAACTTCCCGGTACCGATCCTGACCAGGAGGGGTCCGTTGGGAAAACCCTGAGTCAGCTGAGCGAGCGCATCACCGCCGTCGAGGACAACCAAAACAAGATCCTGGGTGTGGTCGAAAAGTCGGTTGAATCCGGCAAGAAGGCTGAGAAGAAAGAGGAGAAGGCTAAGGAAAAGGCCGCGAAAGCCGCCGAAAAAAAGTCGACAGCTCTGAAGAACCTTGATGAGCTGCGAACTGCGTTCGACAAGAAAAAATACAAAGTCATTGCTGAGGAAGGCGAAAAGGTTCTCGCTGGCTTGAAGAACAAAAAAGAGAAGCAGGAAGCCACCTACATCATGGCGGAAAGCCTCTATAAAGCGGGCAGCATTCGTGAGGCCGCGCTCAAATACAATGACTATATCGAGAGCAAGCCCAAGGACAATATGTCGATCGCCCTTTTGCGCATGGGGGATTGCTTCAAGCAATTGGGTGATGCGGAAACAGCCAAGATTTACTATCAAGAGCTGATTCAAAAATATAGCAACTCAGCCGAAGCCAAACAGGCCAAGGATAAGTTGGCCAAATTATAATCCGGAACTGATATGACCCTGATCCTCGGTATTGAATCCAGCTGCGATGAAACAGCCGCCTCAGTGGTCCTGGACGGACGGCAGGCGCTTTCATCCGTTATCAAGACGCAGATCGACGTGCATCGCGCCTTTGGCGGTGTTGTGCCAGAGATCGCGGCGCGGGAGCATCTGAAGCTGATCGATGCCATCGTGGATCAGGCCCTGCGTGATGCCTCCTGCACTTTGGATCAGATCGATGCTATTGCGGTGACGCAGGGACCAGGGTTGATCGGAGCCCTCCTGGTCGGTATCGCTTATGCCAAAGGACTTGCCTTTGCCAGCGGCAAGCCCTTGATTCCGGTCAATCATGTGGAAGCCCATGTTCAAGGTGCCGTTCTTGGACTGGATGTGCCCGAGGCGGAGCTCTATCCCTGTCTCGCTTTGGTGGTTTCCGGCGGGCACACCAATATTTATTTCATGCCCGAGCCGACCGTATACGAACTGCTCGCCTACAGCATTGATGATGCCTGTGGGGAATCCTTTGATAAGGTGGCCAAACTCTTTGGCCTGGGCTATCCCGGTGGTCCTGTCATCGAGGAGCTGGCCCGTCAAGGTCATGCTGAACATTACCCCATGCCCCGCATGATGGAGCAGAAGAACAAACTGCTCTTTAGTTATTCAGGTCTCAAGACCTATATGGTAAACTTGCGTGGAAAGCATGCGGCGCAACTCAATGAGCAGATGGTTCGCGATTTCTGCGCTTCGTTTCAGGAAGAGGCTCTTGGCCAACTCGTGCGCAAGCTCGAGGGTGCCTGTCAGTTCCGGCCTGCAGCCCGCAGTATTTTGATTGCCGGAGGTGTTGCGGCCAATCAAAGATTCCGGGATCTGGCCCAATCGAGATTACGAGTTCCCGTTTACTTTCCCCAACTGCGCTTTTGCTCCGATAATGCCGCGATGATTGCAGCTCTGGGTTATCAGCACTACGTGAAAGTGGAAGACAGCTCGGTGTTTAACCAACTGGGCTGGGATGCCTTTTCCCGTTACCAGTTTAGCTGAATCAATCAACGTATTCCGATATCTGTCAGCAGGAGCTGAATCATGGCTATGGGTGAAGATCGTATTCGACAGAAAAAATCGCTGAGTCAGGTTTTCTTAAAAACCGACTGGCCCGTTCGTAAAGTGGTGGAGCGCCTTCAATCGCTGCACATTACCCGGGTCCTTGAAATCGGTCCTGGTGGTGGGATCCTGACCCGCGCCCTGGTCGAGCAACCGTGGAAAGTCACGGCGGTGGAAAAAGATCATCGCTTTGCTGAAAAGCTCGACGATTATTATGCGGCTAAAAAAGGTGAATTGCCTGGCAGCCTGACCATCGTCAACGAAGATGTGCTGAAGTTTGATCTGGGGGAATGGCTGGATGAATCCAACGAACCCACCGCCGTGGTCGGCAATATCCCTTACGCGATTTCCACTCCCATTATCATGTGGATCCTGCCTCATCTGCATCGGCTCAAAGGCGTGGAACTTCTGGTTCAGCTGGAATTTGCCGCGCGTCTGGCCGGAGTGGCGGGAACCAAGGATTATGGCAGCCTTTCGGTTTATGCTCAGCTGCGGGCTAAAATTGAAATCGAATGTAAGGTGGAACGTGCCTGCTTCACGCCGGTGCCGGCCGTGGACAGTGCTTTGGTCTTTATGAAGGTTCGGCCGCAGACTCTGCCGGATGACTTTCTGCGCAAGGTGGAAACCGTTGCACGGAATTCCTTCACGCAGCGGCGCAAAAAACTCCGCAATGCCATCAAACAATTCCTGGATGAAGAAAAGATGGCGCGTTGTCCGATCGACTTGAACCGTCGACCGGATACTCTGACTCCGGAAGAGTATATGGAGCTGACCCGGTTTATCTATTCACTTTGAGCTACTCTCAAAGCTGACGATAGGCCGTCCGAATCAATTCCTCGGTACTGTCCCAGGCAATGCAGCCGTCGGTGATACTCTGGCCATAGACCAAAGGTTTTTGCGCCAGATCCTGCTTGCCTTCCCGCAGATGACTTTCCAGCATCATACCTAAAATACGGCGGTTGCCGCTGCGGAACTGCTTTAGGACTTCCTGGAAGACTTCCGGCTGCCTTTTATAATCCTTGCTGCTGTTGCCGTGGCTACAGTCAACGAGCAAAAGGCGTTGGCTGCCCGCGGCCTTAATTCTTGTGAGACAGTCGTCGATGTGCTCGGCACTGTAGTTAGGACCTTGGTTTCCACCGCGCAAAATCACATGCGCATCGGGATTGCCCTTGGTTTTCACCACAGCTGTCATGCCATCGCTGTCTATGCCCAGGAAATGATGGGGATGTCGGGCTGAAGTCATGGCGTCCAGCGCCACCTGCATCCCGCCATCCGTGGCATTCTTGAAGCCAACAGGCATGGACAGACCGCTGGCCATTTCCCGGTGGGTTTGACTTTCCGTGGTCCGCGCGCCGATGGCGACCCAGCTGATCAGATCGGCAATATACTGCGGTACGATGGGATCGAGAAACTCCGTGCCCGCCGGCAGATTCAAGGCGGCCACGTTCAGCAGAAACTCGCGCGCGATCTGCAGACCACTCCGAATATCGTGACTGCCATCCAGTTCCGGGTCATTGATCAGACCCTTCCAGCCAATCGTGGTGCGCGGCTTTTCAAAATAAACCCGCATGACAATCGCAACCTTGTCCTGGACTTCAGCGCGAAGTTTCGCCAGTTTTGTGGCGTATTCCAGGCCTGCCTTGACGTCATGAATCGAGCACGGACCCACGATCACGAGGAGTCTTTGATCCTGTCCGTTCAGGAGTCGCCTGAGTTCCTCACGCCAACCGGCAACATGTTCAAGAATCGATTCGGAAGCTGGGATTTTAGCTTTAAGCTGAGCCGGTGAGGGCAGATGCAAGAACTCGCTGACGCGCGTATTTTCAATGGGCTGCATGGCGATTCCCTTGTGTGTAAGGACCGGCTTCAGAATTAGCGTAGTTTGATTGTTTCACGCAAGAATAGTTCGGGCGTACCGGTTTATTCGTCCTCATCCAGGAGGTTTATGTCTTCCGTATTGTAGGTGTCCTGAAAGTCGAGATCGACGACGCAGTCGCCATTGACCCGCGCCTGGCAGGCCAGACGCACGGTTCCATCGGCTGGAAGTTTCAATCGTTTGAGAAGCTTTGCCTCATCAGGCTTGATCGGGGAAAGTTGATCCGCACCTTCCATGAGTTTCACACCACAGGTGCCACAGCGGCAGGAAGCGCAGCCGAAGCGAACATTAACGCCGGCCTTTCGGCCGGCCAAAAGAATCTTGGTATTGCTGTCAACGTCGGTGGATTTCTGGTCAGGCGTAAACAGGATCCGCGGCATAGTGGCTCTTTCGTGGCGTTACACCGAAACAGCAAACTCCCGCAGAGCATCGGTGAGCGACGTTTTAAGGTCGGTCGATGCTTTCCGATTGCCGATGATGTAAGCGCAGGATGTGAAAATCTTGCCGCCCCCGATCGCCTTTTCCTTGGTCCCGGGTACGACGACAGCTCTAGGAGGAATTTTACCCCGGGTCTCTTTCATTTCGCCATCGCGTATATCAATGATCGGCGTTGAAGCCGTCAGTGTTACGTTTGCAGCCAGCACGGCCTCGTCGCCGACTTCCACGCCTTCCACCACGATGCAGCGCGAACCGATAAAAGCGCCATCCCCAATGATCACAGGTTTGGCACTGGCTGGCTCCAGAACGCCGCCGAGGCCGACACCGCCCGAGAGGTGAACGTTGGATCCAACCTGGGCACAGGATCCCACGGTGGCCCAGGTGTCCACCATCGTGTTGCGGCCAACATAGGCGCCAATATTCACGTAAGACGGCATGAGCACCACGCCGGGTTCCATGAAACTCCCGTAACGTGCTGTGGCGGGTGGCACCACGCGAACCTTGAGTTCGTCGTAATTTCGTTTCAAAGGAATTTTATCGTAATAAACAAAAGGACCGCAGTCGACGCGCTGCATATCCATCACCCGGAAATAAAGAAGAATGGCGGTTTTAACCCAGGCATTCACCTGCCAGCCATCGCCGCTGCGGGTACACACGCGAAGTTCGCCGCGGTCGAGGAGTTTAATGACTTCCTTGATGATGTGATCGCCTTCACGAGCGACTTCAGGCTTGCCGCCGGCCACCGCTGCGTCCATTCCCAGGATATCGCGTTCCAATTGTTTGATGTCCATGTGCTTCCGTCCTTTGTTTGACCCGTTATCCGATTCCCTCTCTTTTGCTCAAAATCAGCTGGATCTTCAAGAGGCCAGTGCATGGCCCTGGTTAATCCTTGGATATTCAGAGAGAAAACCAGGAATATCGGGCCGCAACGGAAATGTAGGAGTATCTGGCTACGACAGGTTGTCATTGCAGAATCAGGGTCGATTCCCCGAGGAAGATGGTTTCCTGCAGGAGCAGGCGGCAGCGGAGAATATTTTGGGCGTGGGCAGGCGGGAAATTACGTTTGCAAAAGAAGGAATGAAATCCCCGCTGATCGACGTTTCCACGGATGGTGCTTTTCAGCTGTGGTTTTTCCAGGAGTTGGCCTTCCAGAGTCCATTCCTGTGTGACCCGCTCGCGTACACCGGGAGGCGCCACAACCGGGGCGACGCAGCAGATACTGGATCCAGACCCAAGGGTATCCTTGAATTCCTTCAGGGGCCACTGCCTTGGAATGCTTTGCACGCCCAGGCTCTTTTGATCTTCATTGGTGGCAAAGTGCGGTTTGTTCACCCAGACCGAGAGCAGGGGAAAGCGAAAAGCGGGTGGCAGAACCAGAAGGTTGATCAGGGTCAGCGCCTGCAAAAGGGCTGAACTCAAAAGATGGGTTCGATCCAGACGGGTGGGAAATAAAGCCAGGGCTGCGCCGGTCGCCATGGACAAATAAAAATACGAGAGATGGGACGGCCAGACAAAGGGATAGAGAAAACTGCCGGCGCACAGAATGCTCCAGAGCCTTAGAAGCTGCCGATAAAGGGTAATGGGCAACAGAATTTTCCACCAGTCGTCCCAGAGGGTGGTGGCCAACAGAATCAGCGTGAACCCAAGGTAAACCCAACGCTGGGTGACAATGAAAAATGGCAGACTGAACATGAGAATATATTGCGTCATGTTCTGAGTGAGCCATTGACTCATCCAGTTGACGGCTTTCAAGCGTGGTGAGGTCTGGCCACGTGCTTCGTGATGCGTGGACATTTTTCCGACCAGATGCAGCAGCAGAAACACCGGCACCAGAGCCAACAAAAATATCGTCAGGCGCGTGGTATGTTGAAAATCACGCTTCATCATGAAAACGGAGTAGATACCCCAGCCTAGAAACACGAGTGTGAGGGCATTGCGCCACTTGGAATTCATGCTTTCAATTAACTCCCTGCGTATGGAACAGGCCATCCTTCTATGATACCCTGGTTGGGATTCGAACTCTAACAGATCAACGTATAAAATAGCAGCAGAAGAGGTGCGGCCATGGTTCGTCCCTGGCGTTTTCTGGTCCCCATCTTTTTCATCAGCTGCAAATCATTGCCGGATCAACGGCGTGCCAGTCTACAATTCATGCAAGTGGCGACAGAACCCAAAGCCACCAGGCTCGCAGCGTCCCAGGATAACAATCGTTTGATGTCAGCCCTGGCTCGCGTGGACTCGGATCAATCCTGTACGGGCGTTCTGATTGGCAAAGCGGTGACGGGCGAGAGTCCCGCTTACCTTTTGACTGCGGGTCACTGCCTGATGGATTTTGAGGACGTATCCTCATCAAACAGAATCTTTCAGGATGCGCTGCCTCGTTCCGATCGCAATAGCATCCATTTTCCCGCGGCTGACTTTCGTATTGGCCGCGTGGTGTACGCGACGATGAAAGGTGTGGACCTTGCGGTTGCAGAAATGACAACCGAGGAAAATCGGGCTTCGATTTTCCGCTTAACCGAGCGGCGCGAGCTTGAGGCTGAAGATGCGAAGCTGCCCAAGCCGGTGACTTTGCAGCACCTGAAATCAATCGGTATCGAGCCCATACGCTGGGCGTCTCAATTGCCAGCCTTTGGCGAAGGCATTCGCATCATCAGCGTGGCCACCGAGGAAGACGGGGATGCCCCCTTCTTGCGCGAACATCGTTGCCTTCATGAAGGTGTTGCGGATGTCGTGGAAAACATCTGGCATTGGTATGACCTGGCTCGCAATAACTGTGAGGATATACACCCTGGTTCATCGGGGGCACCTGTGTTGAATGCCCAATCGTCTTTGTTTGCTATCGTCAATACGAGCAGCCGCAATGCGTTGAGTCAGGACTGCTATATGGGTCAGCCCTGTGAAATGACCGAACAGAATTTTCAGGTAGCAGCGGCAAGGAACTACGGATCCACCGTACTGGAACTGCCGGCCTGTTTCAACGATCAGGGTTTTTTCTCGACGACCGAGCCCCGATGTCCTTTGGAACGATCCGCATCCGGACTGGTCACAGGTCAGACCAAGACCCCATGGAATCCCGAGGTGATGAAGCCAGACGAACGGCGCTGGAATGTTCGCCTGCAGCCCGCAGATGCTGATAGTTCAGGTTATCGTTTCAAAACCGGACGCCTGCCAGCCAGCGATTGTCGGGTGGCTACGGGTTACAGTGAACGCATCCCCTGGAGCAATCCCCGCCTTATGACTCTGCCTCTCCCAGTTGGAGCCGGACTTCATGCCCTATGCTGGATCGCGGAAGAGAAGTTTCAAAAGCATGACCTGCATCATGCGGCGATGATTGTCATGAATATTGATGGGCTGCCGCCACGACTGAAGCCACGCCCAGTCCTGAATCCTTTAACCCAGAAGCCTTTGATGGCTGTCCGTAAAAGTTGCCAGAATCTGGCAGCTGGCGCCACCCTCGAGCAGCGCAAGCAGTGTGCGGTGGCGGTCCTTACACTCGAACTGCAGCCTAATGAAATCGTTGATTTCTATCATGGATGGATTGATTCCAAGGCGCCGGACTGTCGGCTTATAAAAGACGCTGGGTACGGGGTGCAGGCGCATGTCCCGGTGACCGCTCTGCCTGCCAGGCTTTGTGTGTGGGCCATTGATGGCGCAGGCAATCGGGCTCAAGAGCCTGGCCTCATTCCCGTTCGCGCGCCGACGCATCGCGAAATCATGGAGGCGACTGATGTGTTGGTGGACTGGAGTTTTCGACGGCCTCAAGGCTTTAATGTCATGATGCCCTGGTAAATTTGTGTAGATGGTCAGCAATTCTTCTGATGAAAAGGTTTCGCCCAGAACCTTTTGGGTCTATAATCCGGAAAATTCTCAAAATTTCAAAGGGCGTTGAATAACAAAGTGGGGACTGGTGAAACAATGCACTCAGAAAACATAAATCCGTCGCGTACTGATCATCATAGTCCATCGTATGGACTGCAGGACGACGTAATTATTGATATCGAAGTCCTGAATGTCGTTAGCAATCATGGAGGCGATGCTTCGTTTCTGGATTATCTCCTCAGCCTTTTTGAAAAACACGGGCAACAAAGCCTGGATGAGCTCAAAGCTGGATTACAAAAGCGCGATCCTGCGATTGTGATGCATGTGGCTCATCGCTGGCGTGGGAGTTGTTTGAATGTCGGTGCCGTGCGTCTGGCCGAAGTTCTGGGCCAAATCGAGGATGAGCCCATCACAGGTGATGAAGCCGAAGATGTGTTGGATCAAATCGGTAAAACCTGTGACGATCTTTTTCAGAGAAGCTGCCAGCAGTTGCGCCAGCAGCTTCCCGGAATCCATCCGTCCTGACCCAAGAGCGATTCAGGGAACCAATGGCAGCGCCAGCTCCGTCAGGCGCGTTCCCAATTGAATGAATCCTACGGGATAACGCTCCTTCATATAGTTACCATAAAGCGGGTCGCGGGTATCCACCGCGACCACAAGTCGGTGGCCAGCGGGGATATCGTAGGCGGCAATATTAAGATCCATGAGAACTTCGTTGGATCGTGCTGACGCCACACGCTTGCTGACCACGCCGTGAGTAATCAGGGTACCCCGGGCCCAGGGATCGGCATCGTAGAGATACGCGATCATCTGCTGCGGTGTCTTGCTCGCCGCGCTCCAGATTCGAATTTGAGGCGCTCCCCTCAGACGGGTTCTGGTTTTGAATTTTTCGGTCATGTAAAGCGCGGCGTGACGACGATCAATATTGGTCAGCTGCTTGATGACTGGAAGATTGATCGTGGCATCCGCGGTATCGGATAGGAGCGGCAGCCCACTGGTTGCTCCGGAATCCACACTGCCTGTGAACGACACACCCTGCAGGGCCTCCAGAATTTCCTCATCCACTCCCAAATCCGCCAGCTCGTTGACAGGTTTCAAATTGGTGATGGCCTGCTTGCCAACCAGTGTGGGGAACTGCGAGTAGAACTCACGGCCGCCCGGCGCTTGCATGGAAATGGGTCCCTGGCTGGCGAGCGTGCTGGGCAGGTTCTGCAGGTAGGTGTCAAACCATCGATGCGTTTCGTTCCAGACTTCGCTCGGCAACCCAAAAAGTCCAGGGATGGCTGAGCTTGCGTGAATACCCTTGTCCAAATAAAACTGCTTGGGTCCTTCGAGTTTTTCATAAAAAGCCCGCATCTGAGCCGGTGGAAATAGTCCATCCTGATAACTGTTGGCCAGCAGTACGGGAGCTTTGCGGGCGTTGATCTTATCCACATAGCCCAGCGGCGAACGCGCTGCGGCCCAGGCACGGGCCACATCAGCATCGACGTTATCGCGTAGACGCCGGGCCTGGATACCGACTTCAGGATCCAAACGGCCCAGAAGTTTGCCCGAGAGCAAAAGCAGATTCAGCCAGACTTCTCGAATGGTTTCCCGTCCATAAAGCGCCTGTTCCAGATCACCCCAACCGCTCATGGCCACAACGGTTTTAATACGCGGTTCGTGAGCCAGGGCCATCAGCGAGATGCCAGCCCCATAGGAAACACCGGCCATACCCAGCCGCGTGGTATCGAGCTGCGTGTTCAATTCCAACCAATCTATCATGCTGCTGACGTCACCCAAATCATTGGGCCCTGCGACCGAGACAAGGCCTTCGGATGTGCTGAAGCCGCGCGTCGCATAACTGAGTACGACATAACCTTTCTGGGCGAATTTCCGAGCCTGCAGATGATACTCATCTTCGGTGAGTGTCCAGGAATTGACAAAGATGAGGCCAGGACGTTCGCCTGGAAAATACTGATCCTTGGGTTGAAAGAGAAGGGCGGCGAGTTCGGTGCCATCAAAAGATGGGATGCGCAGACGTTGGGTTTCAAATTTATCGCCCCAAAGTCTCTGGTCGTTCAATTCAGAATCGGTGGAAGGTGGAGTAGGCGAGCCGCAGGACAGAAGCATGAACAGAAAAAAGACAATAGAATACCAATGCAATCCATTCGCTGTCATAGTGACCCCCCCCGGATGTGACAATGAAAATGGAAAAAACACGTATGAATCCATCGATCGAAAGGGCGAGTCCCGATCGATGTTATGTCTAAATGTCTATGTTAAAATTGTCCGAATTATATTGAATACATTGGGCGCACGATAAGAATGGCTTATGCCTTTCCGCTTTGTCCAGTTAAAAGTTGGAAGGCGTACACTGCCAAACAGTCATAATTTGTTCTATCGAATGTGTGGTTGAAAGGCTGGAAATCGAGTAAAATGGCTGCTGTCAGGTCAAGATTAGAGGAGAGTTCTCATGAAATATGCATTCCTGCTTACACTCAGCCTGCTACCCCTGTCGGCTCAGGCTGCCGGCAATAACGAAGGATTTCAAGCAACCCGCGAACTCACCGGTGAGTTGCTAAATGATAAAGAAAGCTTCGGTGGCAAGGTTGTTGATACGATCAATGTTGCAGATTATACATACGTGCAATTTACGCATGGCAAGGAAAAGCTGTGGCTGGCGACCAGCAAAACCGCTGTGAAGAAAGGTGACATCGTCTCGTTTTCCGATCCGCAGACGATGCATAAATTCCATAGCAAGTCGCTGAATCGCACCTTTGACCAGATTTACTTCGTCACCACACTGAACGTGAAGAATCAATTCTGATCCATCTGGTCGAGGAGCATGACGATAAAGCAGAGCTCGTCCGCCAGCTCTTTCAGAGCATCATAACGTCCCGAAGCGCCGCCATGCCCGGCGCTGATTTCCGTGCGAAAGATGAGAAGATTTTTATCCGTCTTGAAATGCCTCAGCTTCGCCACCCACTTGGCCGCTTCCCAGTATAAAACCCGTTTATCATGCAGCCCGGCTGTCACCAGCATCGCGGGATAATTTTGCTTTCGCACATTTTCATAGGGCGAATAGCTTTTGATCCGTTCATGGTCGGCTGGCGTATGAGGATTACCCCATTCGTTATATTCAAGACGGGTTAACGGTAGGGTATCATCCAGCATGGTATTGAGCACATCCACAAAGGGCACGGAGGCGATGAGGCCCAGGAACAGGTCCGGACGTTCGTTGGCCACGACGCCCATCAGCATGCCGCCAGCACTCCCGCCTTCGCCGACGATCCAGCCCTTCTTTGTGAGCTTGTGTTCGATCAGGTGCTCACAGATATCAATATAGTCGTGAAAGGTGTTCCATTTCTTATCGAGCTTGCCGTCCAGATACCAGCGCCGTCCCATGTCCATGCCGCCGCGCACATGAGCCAAGGCATAGACGTAACCCCGATCGACCAGAGTCAGGCGATAGCTGCTGAAGTCGGCATCCATGGTTTCGCCATACGATCCATACGCATGCAGCAGGATAGGGCGGGGTTGATCCAGCCCAAAATTTTTATGATGCAGCAGCGTCACGGGAATGTTGGAGCCATCACGAGCCTTGGCCCAGATGCGTCGGACGACATAGTTATTTTCATCGAAGCTAGGATCGGGAACCCGGCGCTTTTTGAGCAGAGTCCGTTCCCCCGTCGGGACATGATATTCAAAAAGGCAGGACGGCATGCGCGGGGTCGATGCCCAATAGCGAAACGTGGGCGACGCGAAATCTCGTCCACTGAATGCACTCAGGTCATAGGCTTCCTCGTCCATACTGATAAAGGTGGGGTCAGCCTGATTCAGCACCTGCAGGCGCAATCGAGGCAATCCCGCACAACGTTCCGCCAGGATATAGTAGTCCCGGAAGACGACGAGGCCTTCGAGGAGAATATCGGGCTGATGAGCCTGGATATTCTGCCAATGGGCAACACCTGGACTCTGAATGGGTGTACGGACCAGGCGAAAATTTTCCGCCTCAAAGTTGGTCAGGATAAAGAATTCGTCCCCATGATGGCTGACTTCATACTCATGTCCTGATCGTCGAGGTTCAATCAACTGAAACTCATGGCCGACATCCGCCACGCGATGGGCGCGCAGTTCGTTGGCATCGTAACCATGGCTGACGATAAAAACGAATTCATCGCTTTCCGAGGCATCCAGCCCTACAAAAAAACCTGGATCCTCTTCCTTATAAATCAAAATATCCTGGTCCTGCCTCTGGCCCAGACGGTGATAATAAACCTCAAGCGGTCGGTCGTGCTCATCGAGCTTTACATAGAAAAATTCATGGGAACTCTTCCATTCAAAGCAGGACGACGCGCCCTCGAGGACATCCTTGAAGGTGCGTCCTGTCTGGATATCCTTGATACGGATCGTATAGCGTTCATCGCCCTCGTTATCGACGCCGTAGGCGACGAGGCGATGATCACGACTGATATCAACAAAGCCCAGCTCGCAGAATTCGTTATCGGCGGCCAGCTTGTTATGATCGAGATAGATTTTTTCCGGAGCTTCGAGCGTCTGCAGTTTACGGCAGTAAAGAGGATACTGGTTCCCCTTCTTGTAGCGACTATAGTACCAGTAGTCATCGTCCTTCTCGGGAACGCTGCTGTCGTCTTCCGCGATACGGCCTTTGAGTTCCTGATAGATCTGATCGCGGAGCTTTTTCCGGGGCTGCATCACTTTTTTAAAATAGGCATTTTCTGCTTTTAAATAGACCAGGGTCGCTGGGTCATCAATATTTTCCAGCCAGCGCCATTCGTCGACCATGTGCAATTCTGATTTGGGTCGTAAGCGCCTTTTGCGGGCCTTCGGGGGAGTCAGTTTCATACGCAGTATCCAACAGTTCATCAGCCAAATACGCTTGGCGCGATGTCCCATTGTGCTTGAGTTTTTAGTGTTTGTCAAAGCACTGAATGACTTCGTTTCGTGTGAAGTGCTTGGTGTTGCACTTCTTGCAAACATACTTGGCGCCATCGCGGTAGAACTTATCTCCACCTTCACGATTGTTGCCGCTTTTGACTTTGGGTGGAGCCTTTTCACCGGCTGCACTTTCGATGTCCTGCGTGGTCAGAATAGGCCCGGAATCAGAGGGTGCGCCTTCGCCTTCTTCGGCCGCGTGGCCGTCATAGCATTGCAGCGCTTCGGACTTGGTGAAGAGTTTTTTATTACAGATGCGGCACACATACTTGGCACCATCACGGAAGAATTTTTCACCGTCACTCCGGGCGGTCGCACGACGCGCGCGTAACTGTTCCAGGTTTTCCTTGCCTGGTGCTTCCGTTTTCGCAGGTGCAGCTTCAGGCGCGCCTGTGACCCAAACGTCGTCCTCGGCCTGATGGCCGTCGAAACATTTGAGGACTTCGCCGCGGCTGAACCACTTGCTGCTGCATTTTTTGCAAACGTATTTGGCGCCGTCACGGAAAAATTTATCGTCACCCTCTTTTTTCGTGGCAACGCCGGCCTTCTCCTGCTCACGGTGGCGATCGTAGCAGGCCATGGCTTCCTGATACTTTTTGTATTTTTGATTACAGTTGCGACAGCGATAGCTGTTGCCTTCGGTTTCGAATTTAGTGCCTTCAGCGGGATGCACGGGCTTGGGCGCTTCATCAGGCTGGGCTTGCATCGCGGGTGCTTCCGTGGACGTGGGCCGCCGCGCCGCTGCTGATCGCGCGGGGGCTGCCGGCGCGGACTTTTTCGGAGAGGTTCCTGGAGCAGGGGCAACTCCTGAACGTGCCGTGGCCGATTTTACAGGAGGCATGTTCTGTTCTCCGCCTGCAAAAGCTGCCAGGGTTTTCAGCTTTTCTTCGACGGTCTGAACTTTTTTAAAGCGCGCCTCAGCATCAATTTTTTTCTGAATATCATCCTTGCAGGTCCGGGCACATTCCTTGGCCTGGATCATTTTTTCATAAACACGTTTGCAGTAGGAGCAGCGATAGGTCGTGCCCGCCTTTTCCGGCCTATCCTGCACGGCAGACTGGTCCATGTAGCGTTTGATGCAGCCCTTTAAACAGGCTTCGGCCTGGGCTTCGCTGCCATAACGGGCGCCGCACATCCCACAAATATAGAAGAGACCCTGTTTGACCACGCGTCTCACAGAGTTGTCTTTGGATTTATCGATGGCCCTCGGAAAAGCCATGTTTTCTTCGTTCCTTAAGGGGGTTCATCCCCCCTTCTCCATCGGCGGATTTCCCGGGAAGTGAAGCCATGTTTCGTTCTCCGTAATGCAAATATTTGATTTTATTCAATATTTTACTTTGGTAAAACTTAAAAACAATTTGACATTATGTCAATGGGGGGCTATTTATGCGCTGTCAACACAACGGTTTTTGGCGAGGAAACCATGAATTCCAAGGTTACTTACCTTTCGAGTCGCAGTCTGCCGGCCTATGAGACCATGCTCATCGAATCCTATGCGCAACAGTTCAAGCGTGATACCCGCACGCAGCAGATAAAACTGCTGATGATCTGGTTGGGCTTCACCAGTCTGGCGTTCCTGACTTTGGCCATGCCGCTTTTTGTTCAAGACTTTTTGCGCATGCTCTGGCTCTAAAGCTCCTGTACACTGGAGATCGGTTCGCCCCTAGTGCGATGATGTCCAGGAGGATTCCATGAGCAAGACTGACCCCACAAGCACCAATAAAATGAACGATGAAAGTTACCTGCACGGCTATACTTCAGTCGAGCAGGAGCGCTTGCGTCATCAGGCTCGCTTCACCGAACAGAGCATCTATCGTAATCTCGACCTGACGGGCATTGACCGCCTGCTGGAAGTCGGTGTGGGCGTCGGCGCGCAATCGGAAATCATCCTCCGCCGTTATCCCGAAATTAAAATTGTCGGCATTGATCAAAACGATGCGCAGCTCGCCAGTGCCCAACAATCCCTCGATTCCATCCCGTGGGCCAAAGGCCGTTATGAGCTTTCCAAGATGGACGCCACCAGCATGGATTTTGAATCCCATACCTTTGATGGGGCTTTTATCTGCTGGGTTCTGGAGCATGTTCCGACGCCGGAGCGGGTGCTCAGCGAAGTGCGTCGGGTCTTGAAAAAAGGTGGTCGCATCTTTATCACCGAAGTCATGAACCATTCCTTTTTCCTGGAACCTTATTCACCGAATGTCTGGAAATATTGGATGGCGCTGAATGACTTTCAGCATGAGCAGACCGGTGACCCCTTCATTGGAGCCAAACTTGGCAACCTTCTTTTAGCGCAGGGTTTCACGGATATCGATACCCGCGTGCATACCTGGCATTTCGACAACAGAAATCCCGACAAGCGAAAACTCTATATTGAATTCTGGACCACACTGCTGCTGAGTGCCAAAGATCATCTTCTGAAAACAGGGACGATCGACGAGGAAACGGTGCAGCAGGCCCAGAAGGAATTGCGTCAGGTCGCCAAGGATCCTAACGCTGTGTTCTACTTTTCCTTCATGCAGGCCCAGGCGGTCCGCTGATCTGAGCGCATGCGCTCAGATCAGCGCGCTCTTGCCACGACGGGCAGGTGATCGGAAACAAGGTTCCTATAGGATGGAATCAAGGTTTCCAACTTGGGAATGGTAATGGGGTTCAGTTCAACATTGCGGGTGCTGATCATATGATCCAGCATAGGCTTGCTCGGCGAAATAAACGTATATTCCCCGGCGAGCGCCATATTTTTGGTTTGGAAGGTATAGCTGTCAGGCTTGTCGGTCCAAGGCTTATAGACATTCAGGCCAGCGGCATGGGTGACCGTTTCATTGAAGTCACCCAGCAGGGTCACCTGAGCCCCGGGAACCCGGGCCACGAGATCGGTGACGTAGGCTTCCAACGCTATGTTGGCGGCTTCGCGACGCTGCTGGCTGTCACCTTCAGACGTGGCTTTCAGATGCACAGCAATCAAATAAATGTCCTGTCCCGCACGACTGCCGGTTTTGATTTTAAAATGCGCCTGCAGGGGTGGTCGTGGAAAGTTGTAGCTTTGTTTCACGAACAGCAATTCCCAATCGACCAACTCCAGGTCGGCATCGCGATAAATAAACGCCAGCTTCTGGTATTCATTCGGTCCATACTGATGAGGCGACAGCACGGCGCTATAACCCGGCATGGAATCGAGCAGCTGCTGAAAGGCCACTTCGCTTGCCACTTCCTCCAGAGCCATCACATCGACCTTGGTTTGTTTCAGCACATCGCTGGTGATCTCGACGGATCGATCCGATTTCGGAAAGTTTTCAATATTCCATGTGCCAAACTCAAAGCTGCTGGCATCACCAAGCAAGGGGAGATTGGTCTCGCCGCCATTGTCCGCGGGTGGTTCGGGCTGGGGCGTTGGGACGGGAGTCGGTGTTGGCAGCGGTGGCTGCTGAACCGAACTTTCAGGCAACTGCGGCCGCTGGGTGGGGGAACCCGAGTCGGTACACGAAATCAGAGCATTCAGCAGAAGAAGGAGAATGAATCTCTGCATATTTGATTCCTTGCTTGCGTTAGTATTCAGCGGTTTCTTAGCATGAATCGGTAAGAATGGACAGTCCAATTCCTGGTTAAGAGCGAACTCGCCAGGTCAAACCATATTTGAATACGGGGAGTTAACTTGCAAGACGTGGTCACGGGTCGACGGATCGACCGTAAATTTTTATTGCTCGGCGCCCTGCTGCTCAGCCCTTGGGCCTTCATAGAGCCTGCAGCCTTGGGTGCCGCTCCTCCGGTCAAAGAGCCGGTGGAATGTCAGTTGAAGTCGGGTGAATGGGCGCAATGTCTGCGCCTTGATGTTCCGGAGAATCGTGCGCGCCAGGGCGGTCGGACCATTTCCCTCTACACCGCCATCTTCAAAGCCCAGACCGCCTCCAAGGAACGTCCTCCCATTTATATGCTGGCAGGTGGTCCCGGTCAGTCGGCGACGGAAGGTTTTTTGCCGTTGCCGGAAACCTTCCGCCGCTTGCGTCGTCACCACGATATCATTCTGATCGATCAGCGTGGAACGGGGGAAAGCCACCCGCTGCGCTGCACGCAAGCCACCGATCCCAAATGGGAGCTGATCTTCAATGAAGATCTGGCCATGGATCATAGTAAAAAATGCGTCGAGCGTTTGCGTGCCGATACTGACCTTATCGCCTACACCACTGATGCCGCGGCGCACGATATGGAAGCGGTCAGGCAAGCCCTTGGCCACGAAAAAATTATCACCTTCGGCGTGTCCTATGGAACACGTCTGGCCTTGCGTTACCTGGCCTTATATCCCGATGCCGTGGACAAACAAATTCTGGAAGGGGTGCTGCCACCTGACGTGAATTTCATCCGGGAAAAGCAGGCTTTCGTGGAGAGTCTGCAGGGGCTCGCCGCGCTGTGCCGCAAGGATGCGGACTGCCAGCGCTGGGGTGATCCCTGGGATCATGTTCAAAAGCTGAAAGCCGCCTGGTCGGCCAGGCCCAAGGCCCGGGTCATGGATCCGCGTTCGGGTGTGATGAAAGACGTGACATTGCGCGCCGATCTTTTGGAGTCGATGCTGAATGCTTTGCTCTATCATCCCATCGACATGTCCATCGTTCCGCGTATTTTGTACGAAGCGCAGTCCGGTAATCTCGCGCCTTTGCTTGCCAAGGCCCTGGGTACTGATTTCGGTGTTTATGATGGTCTTTATTATCTTCTCCTTTGTGCCGAGGATGTGCGGGATTTAGGAACGCCGGTTACGGACACCCAGAAAACGATCGCTTCCATGTGCCGTCTTTTGCCTGATACCACTCTGCCGGCTGATTTTCGCAAGCAGCCCGTGAGCCAGGTGCCGACCTTGCTCCTGTCCGGTGGCCTTGATCCGGTGACGCCACCCCGTTATGTCGCGAGTCTAAAAACTTCCCTGCCCCAGCAAACGCATTTGGTGCTGTCGGATTATGGACATAATATCAGCTACGTCAGCTGCATTCAGGATGCCATGATCGACTTTGTCGATTCCAACAAGCCCACACTGGAACAGCCCGCGTGTCTCAAGAAAATGAAGGGTCTGCATTTTTTTAAGGGAGCACCCAACCCATGATCGAAGTGAACCAATTAAAAAAATCCTTTGGCAAGGTGGAGGCGGTGCGATCCATCAGTTTCCATGCCGAGGATGGCCGCATCACGGGACTGCTGGGTGACAACGGCGCCGGCAAAACCACTACGATTCGCATGCTGGCCGGGACCCTGACGCCTGATGCTGGTACGATTCAACTCGATCAGAAACCTCTGGCCATTTACGATCGTCACCAGCGTCGGCATATCGGTATTCTTTCCGACGCCAAAGGTCTTTATGAACGGCTGACCACGCGTGAGAACATGGCCTATTATGGACAACTGATGGGGCTGTCCGGTTCAGCCCTGGAGCAGGGTATTCAAAGGGCGAGAAAACTCCTGGACCTGGATGATATCCTGGATCGTCGCGTGCAGGGATTTTCCACCGGCCAACGTATGAAGGTTCTACTGGGCCGCCTCCTGGTCTATCAACCCAAAAATTTGATCCTGGATGAACCCAGCTCCGGCCTCGATGTACGGGCGACGCGCAAGCTGCGGGTGATTCTGTCCCGATTGCGCGAGGAGGGGCATTGCCTCGTCTTCTCGAGTCACATCATGCAGGAGGTGGAGCTGCTCTGTGATTCCGTCATCGTCGTGCACGATGGCCGCTCCCTGGGCCAGGCCCCGGTTGCCGAATGGAACGCACGCGCAGGCGTGGAAAAATTTGAAGATGCGTTTGTGGCTGCGATTGAAGGAGGTCAGTATGTTCCGTGATATTGGAGTCGTGATCCGCAAGGAACTGATCGACCTTTCGCGCGACCGCCGCACGCTGCGATCGATGGCCGGCATTCTGCTCGGCATGCCGCTGGTTTATGTGCTGCTGATCGGGGTGATCCTCTCGCAGATCAAGGAAAATATGGAGCGCACGGTGCAGGTGGGCGTCGTCGGCTGTTCGCACGCTGCCAGCATCTGTGATTTTTTGCGGGAAAATCGGGTGGACCTGACGCCTCTGAATGAGGTGGAAACCAAGCTGATTGCCAATCGCAAGTTCGATGTCATTCTCAGCCTTCCCCAGGATTACGAGCAGGCCCTGGCTGAATTCAGACGACCCAAAATTGGCCTTTGGTATGATGAAGTCGAGGACAAGTCAAGTTTTGCCGCCAAACGCATGGGCCTGCTCCTGGAGAGCTGGCAGGTCGGACTGGGCTATCGACGAGCCATCCTGCGCGGCATTGATCCTTCAACCCTAAAACCCTTACAGGTGGAAGCCCGATCGATCAAACCCGAAAAGGGTTTTGGTTACAGCTCGGTGCAACTTTTCATGTCGACCCTGCTGATGGCCTGCTTCATGGGAACGTATCACCTGGCGGTTGACAGCGTGGCGGGTGAAAAGGAGCGTCATACTCTCGAATCCTTGATGCAAACAGCGGCGCCTCGTACAGCTTTCATGCTTGGTAAATGGCTGAGTATTGCGGTGGTTGGCACGATCGGCATGCTGGCATCGGCGCTGATTTTTAAATTCCTGGTGGAAGCCCGACCGCTGCAGAACCTGCTCGGCATGGCCTCGGAGCTGTCGTGGTCCTTTGTCGGCAAGAGCGTTTTGATTTGCGTGCCGCTTATTTTGATGGCGACGAGTTTACAGTTTATGATTGGAACGCTGTCGCGTTCCGTCAAAGAAGCTCAAACCTATACCAGTCTTTTGTCGATCCTGGGCTTTTTGCCTGCTTCATTTGCGAATGTCCTTGAGAAAATGCCGAACGCGCAATGGATGCCGAGCCTGGGTCAGACGCTGACGCTCTTGCGAATGGGCAAGGATCAGCCCGTGAACTGGCTGGCCTGCCTCGTTGCCAGTGGCGCCACGCTTCTGCTGGCTGCGCTTTTTATGCTGGTTGTGTATCGAGCTTTTCATAATGAAAAGCTGTTTCGCTCAGGAACTTGACTGAGTAAGATCCATAGTGCGCCGAACAACCAAAGTGAGTAAGGTGGCCCATGACAAAACATAAGACGACTCTTGGACCTCTGGGCGAAGACTGGCAAGAGATCCGCCTGCCTTTCGACAATGTCATTCGATCTTTCGTGTCTGGCGAGCCTGAAGGTGATCGCATTCGGGTTCGCTATTATAAGACCAAAGAACCGAATGTCCTCATGGGCCGCATTTGGTTTGGTCCTGGTGCTGAAGGGCCTCCGGGTCATACCCATGGGGGAGCGCAGGCTGCCGCCATCGATGAGATCTGTGGCGGAGCCGTGTGGGCCCATGGATTTAAAGTGGTGGCTATCAATCTTGAAACCGACTTCTCCACTTTTGTTCCTCTGAACACGGAGCTGGTGTTATATGGCATCATTGCCAGGCATGAGGGTCGCAAGATTTATACCGAGGGTCGAATCGAGGATTTGAATGGGCGGGTGCTGGCGCGTGGTCGCGTCCTTTTCATTGAACTGAATGAGGAGCAGCTGGCGAAATTCTCTGGATTTGCCGGAGGGCTGGACCTGTCTTCGGAAATTTTACCTCCCCGACAGGACGAGCCCTGATCCGTTGGATTATGCTTCCACAGCGTCCTGGAGTGGAATGATTTCGATTTGCGGATCGAACTCATCGCGCAGGATGCTCTGGATCGCAGCCAGGGTTCCGGTGACAGAACTGGGACAGGTCCCGCAGGCGCCTTCATAACGAATCGTCAGAAAATGATTTTCCAGCTTGAGGATCTCAAGGTCGCCACCGTCGCCCTGCAAAGCGGGACGAATGGTGCGATCCAGGATCGCTTCGATCTTCGCCAATTCCGGCGTCAATTCCTCGCGACGTTTTTCTTCCGGCGATTTGAACTCTGCATTATGCTCGGGCAGCAAGGCCCGAATCAACTTGCGAGCGGTTTCCAAAATCTCGTCCCAGGATACGGACCCATCCTGAGTCAGCGTAATGGCATTTTCAAAGAAGTGGACCTGGGTCACACCTCGTATTTCAAACAGAGCCTTGGCCAAGGGAATATGCGAGCATTCCTCGGCCGAAGACAAAGTGATTTTGCCTGTGGTTTTCAGGTCAAGATTACAGATGATTTTCTTCGCATATGGATTAGGCGTCGGTTGAATCATCATCTTGACGTCCATGGCGGAACTCCTTTGCCCTGAATCACTTGACTGCTGCAAAGACACGATTGTACCTCATCCCCATTAAACCGTTATGCCGCCGTAATTTTCCAGAAGACTGAGCATGCGCGTCTGCATGGGTGCATTCTGGATTCGATACATCACATCACGGACAAAGGCTTTCGCCAGCATCTGCTCAGCTTCCGCGCGGGGAATGCCGCGGCTTTGCAGATAGAAAACCTGGGTGGCGTCCAGCTGGCCAATGGTGGCGCCATGCGAACATTTCACATCATCGGCGTCAATCTTCAGTTGAGGACGCGAATCCACTTCGGCCGCGCTGCTCATCAAAAGGTTCTTGTTCAGCTGATGCGCCGCACTCTGCTGGGCATTCTTCACAATATTGACCCGACCGTTGAAAATAGCCCGGCATTCATCATAGAGAATGCCCTTATAAACCTGCGAACTCGTGGTATGCGGCGCCAGATGCTGAATCGTGGTGACATGATCCAGATGGCTTTGCATGCGCCCGAGGTAAAGACCATCGAGCTTGACGGAAGCGCCCGGTTCCTGCAGATCCACCTGCACTTCCGAACGCGACAGACGACCACCCATGGTCAAAGTAAAACATTCCACCTGCGCATCGCGGCGAGCCCGAATACGGCTCAAACCCACATGCAGGGATTGGGAGCTTAGAATTTTTTCCTGGAAGAGACTCAGCCTTGCACCACGGCCCACTTCATAGGTGCTGACGGCGTTGGTCAGATGCGGCTCAAGATAGCTGAAGAAACTTTCCACCACCGTGGCGCTGGCCCCATCGGCGATGCTGATGATGTTTTTCGGACTGATCAGCTGCGCGGCCGCGCTTTCCGTATTGAGGAACAGAAACTGCAGCGGGCGTTCCACCGCATGGTGGGCTTCCACTTGTATGAAAGCCCCACTGCTGAACAGCGCATCATTCAGTTCTTCAAAGCTGCCGCGCGGCAAGGTCGCGTCGTGCAGCAGCTGCGCCTGCAGCTGATCTTTTTTGGTTTTGAGGGCCTTGTGCAGGGGCACAACAGTCAAACCGCTTTCAGGATGCATATGCGATTTATGAGGCGCAAAGCTCCCATTCAAGAACACCAGCGTGTCGGCGCCCGGAATCATGAAATTCGCCAGATCCTTGTCGGTCTCCGGATGCGCTTCGTCGAGCCAGCTGAAACTGCTGCCGGTGACCGAACGCAGACTGGTGTATTTCCAGTCCTCATTCTGCCGGGTAGGAAAACCCAGCTGACTGAATTTTTGAAATGCCGACGCGCGCATGGGCTGAATCCAGGCGGGTGTCCAATCGGAACCCTGGACGCTTGCGTAAACCTTGTCAATATTGGCTTGCATGCCGCATCCTTTTCAGTTGAGCAGCCAATCGTAGCCGCGGTCTTCGATCTCCATAGCCAACGACAGATCGCCTGATTTTACGATGCGACCACCGGCCAGCACATGAACGAAGTCCGGTTTGATATAGTTCAAAATCCGATGATAGTGCGTGATCATCACGACGGCATTATCCGCGGTTCTCAGTTTGTTCACGCCTTCGGCCACGATCCGTAGGGAATCCACGTCAAGGCCGGAGTCCGTTTCATCCAGCAGGGCCAGGCGTGGAGCCAGGACCGCCATCTGCAGAATCTCGTTGCGCTTCTTTTCGCCGCCTGACAGATCCACATTCAGCTGACGGTCAAGGAAATCAGCGCTGATCTCCAACATTTTGGCTTTTTCGCGGACAAACTGCGAAAAAGCAGCGCCTTCCATGGGATCAACACCATGATGCTTACAAACGGCATTGAAGGCCACGCGCAGGAATTCAAGGTTCGGAACACCGGGAATTTCGACCGGATACTGAAAGGCCAGGAATATGCCTTCGCGCGCCCTTTCATCCGGAGCCAGCTCCAGGAGGTTCTTTTGTTTGAAGTTCACTTCATATTGAATCGACCCGCCCGTCACTTCGTAATCGGGATGGCCGGCGACGACTTTGGACAGCGTGCTTTTCCCGCTGCCGTTCGGTCCCATGATCGCATGCACTTCACCCGCCCGGACCGTCAGGTTCAAACCCTTCAGAACCTGCTTGCCGTCGACACTTACTTCCAAACCTTGAATATTCAGCATTGAACGCGCCTCGTTTGCCTGGGATTAACCGACCGAACCTTCGAGTTTCATTTCCAGAAGTTTCACGGCTTCCACGGAAAATTCCAGCGGCAGTTCCTTGAACACTTCCTTGCAGAAACCGTTGATAAGCAGACCGACAGCCTGCTCTTCGTCGATGCCCCGCGATTTCAAATAAAATACCTGTTCCTTACTGATCTTGGACGTGGTGGCTTCATGCTCCACAACCGCAGACTGATTCTTGACTTCGATATAGGGAAAGGTGTTGGCACTGCATTGATCCCCAACCAGAAGCGAATCGCACTGCGAATAGTTCCGGGCCCCTTCCGCCGATGGCAGAATTTTCACCTGGCCCCGATAGGTGTTCACCGATTGTTCCGCCGAGATCCCTTTGGAAATGATCCGGCTGCGGGTGTTCTTGCCAATATGGATCATCTTGGTGCCGGTATCGGCCTGCATTTTATTGTTGGTCAAAGCCACCGAGAAAAATTCCCCCTTGGACCCATCGCCTTGCAGAATGCAGCTCGGGTATTTCCAGGTGATGGCCGAACCGGCTTCCACCTGCGTCCAGGAGATGTGCGAATTCTTACCGGCACAGAGGCCACGTTTGGTGACGAAGTTGAAAATCCCACCGCGGCCTTCTTCATCCCCGGCATACCAGTTCTGAACCGTTGAGTATTTAATCTCGGCATCATCCAGAGCAATGAGTTCCACCACGGCGGCATGCAATTGATTTTCATCCCGCTGCGGCGCCGTGCACCCTTCCAGATAGCTGACCGAACTGCCTGCCTCGGCGATGAGGAGCGTTCGTTCAAACTGCCCGGTTCCGGCAGCATTGATACGGAAATACGTGCTCAGGTCCATCGGGCATTTCACGCCCTTGGGAATAAAGCAGAACGAACCGTCGGTAAAGACCGCCGAATTCAGAGCTGCATAGTAGTTGTCCTTATAGGGCACGACCTTGCCCAAATATTTTTGCACAAGGTCCGGATGATCCTGGATGGCTTCCGAGATACTGCAGAAAATAATCCCGACCTTGCCCAGCTCTTCCTTGTACGTCGTGGCAATGGATACGGAGTCAAATACCACGTCCACGGCCACACCCGTGATGCGCTGCTGCTCACCCAGTGGAATACCCAAACGGTTGAAGGTGGCCAGGAGTTCGGGATCGATGTCGTTCAAACTCTTCGGACCGTCACCCTTATTCTTGGGTGCCGAATAATATTGGATCGCTTGAAAATCGATCGGCGGGTAGCTGACATGGGCCCAGGTGGGTTCTTCCAAAGTCAGCCAGTAGCGATAGGCTTTCAAACGAAAATCGAGCACAAATTCGGGCTCGTTTTTAATGGCGGAGATACGGCGCACGATGTCTTCATTCAGACCGCGGGGAAATTCGTCGGTCTGGACATCGCTGACAAAACCGTACTTGTACTCACGCGAAGCCAGTGGATTTTTCTTGCTGTTGATGTCGGCCATAAGTTTTTCCTCAATCCCTTGTCAGGGGCCTACCGATGATTCGAGAAAACGCACTGGCCCACGGCCTGGGCGACACTCGCGGACACCGGTTGTCGCGAAGTTCTTATCGTCCTGCTGAAACTGTTGAGCGATATCGGCCAGATTCATCTGGGCCAGGGATCGCTTCACATTCTCAAAGATGAGCTGCCAAGGTTCCTTGGCTATGCAGGCGGCCCGGAATTCGCAGCCGGCATGCTCATCAACGCATTCGACAGGATAAATACCATCCTCGACGGCGCGAAATATTTCCCACACGTTGATCAGGTTGAGCTCGCGTCCAATGCGATACCCACCTGTTCGTCCGCGAACACTTTCAACAAGTCCGTCTCGACGCAGGCGAACCAGAATCTGGTCGAGATATTTCGCAGGAATACCCTGCCTGGCCACAATCTCCTGGCGTCGAACCAGAGAATCATTGTGGTGGTATGCTAAATCCAGCATGATTTTCAACGCATAGCGACTGCGCGAAGTCAGGTTCAAAATTGGCTCCTGGTGCTGAAAGCAGCCTATCCTACGAAGAGCGTTAATGTTTAGCGGAAAGCTATACATTAGGCAACTCCAAGATAGAATGTTGACTGAATTAGTCAAGTATTTATCTTCACCAATTCATCAATAATTCAAGATGGTTATAATGTACGCCAGAAAAGGCGAGGCAAAAGTCAATTCTTCTGGATGGATGGGGGTCCCTCTGTTAGACCTGAATGTAAGGCAGGAAAGGTTATCGATGATGCATGCCGACCATTTGGTGGAATTGATTCGACGCCATGGCGCGCGCAGCCGGGAAAGTCTGCAGGTCGCGGACCGTTTGCGTAGCCTTTTGCCACAGGTTCTGCGTAGCCTTAAACGTGGATACCAGGGCCAGAGCGGGCATGCCGAGCGACACGCCTTAAATGATCCACTCTATATGGAACGCATCCAGGAATATCTGGATGTGTACGCTGAAGGAATGGAATCCAAGATACAAAGTGAGACGCATCGCATGATGCTGCAAGCCTGGCAGACGCTCAATGCCTTTCGCCGTGCTGCTGAAGTCAGGCAACAGAAGCTCGCTGAGCTGGGAAAGCCATCGCGCCCATCTGTTTCCTGATTTGAATTCCCAACAAGCTCGGCCCCAGCCCTCGAAAATCCTTTGGAAACCCGCTCGACTTTCGCAGCGCCCCTTATTATTGTAAGTGCCTCGATCTGCAGAGTCTTGGTTATGATTATTTTTTCAGTCCAGGGGGCTTACACGTGGAGATACTTTTTAACATTGGCTTTGCGATGATTACGATCGCCGTTTTCGCATACTTCGGATGGAATCTGAAGTTAATCTGGGATCGCATCCAGAAAGGAAAAGGCAAAGAGGAAGACCAGTATCGGTTTGACAATCCGGTGGAGCGTTTTGCGGAGACCCTACGGGGTGGCCTGGTCCAGGATAAAATGTTCAATGACCCGGTTTCGGGCATTATGCATGCCTTTATTTTCTGGGGCTTCGTCTTCGTTTCCATCGGAACTTTGGAAACCTTGCTGAGCGGCATGATTCCAGGCTTCCACATCACTTCCGTTCTGGGCACTGGCTTCGGTTTGAAGACCTTTCTCTGGTCCCAGGATTTGGCGAACTTTGCAGTCTTTGCGGCCATGGTCTTTGCCATTGTACGCCGACTGTTCTTTGCACCCAAGCGCCTCGCGGTTTTGAACAAGGCTTCCAAAAAGGACGCCATGGTTGTGCTCCTGTTCATCCTGGGCCTGGTCTACACCTCGATGGTGATGCTGGGTTCGCGGGCCCTGGCCGGTAACCTGCCGAGCGATGCGTTGCCGTTCTCGACCTTTTTCGCGTCCAACTTCAGCGCTGTGGTTAACGACTGGCAAGCCTTTGATACGACCATGCTGATTGCCCACTGCACCGTGCTGTTCAGTTTTGTGACCTTCCTGCCCTTTTCCAAGCACCAGCATTTGATCTGGGTCTGGCCCAATATTTTCTTCCGCCACCGCAAAGCCCGGGGTCGCCTGCGTCCCATGGTCTTTGATGAGTCGGCAGAATCCTTTGGCGTGAATAACCCAACAGAATTTACCTGGAAGCAGGTCCTGGACGGTCAAACCTGTGTGGAATGCGGCCGCTGTACGGAAGTTTGTCCAGCCAATAACACTGGCAAACCTTTGGATCCACGCAAGATCATCCACGATATCAAGTACTCGATGATCGACCACCAGGAAAAACCTGAGGGCGAGCGCACGCCGCTGATCAATGGCTTCATTCATCCGGATGAGCTTTGGTCGTGTACGACCTGCGGAGCCTGTATGGAAGCTTGCCCGCTTTATATCGAGCATATTCCGGCTATCGTCGACATGCGCCGTTACCTGACTTTGACGGAAGGCAACTTCCCGTCTGAGCTGGCCGGAACCTTCCGTAACCTGGAAAACAACTACTCCCCATGGGCGATGGCGCCGGCGACGCGGGCAGACTGGGCCAAGGGCCTGAACGTCACCACCATGGCCGAGAAGAGCGATGTCGAGTATCTCTTCTGGGTGGGCTGCGCGGGCAGCTACGACGACCGTTACAAGGGTGTTTCCAAGTCGATCGTCAATATCATGCAGAAGGCCAACATCAGTTTCTCGATCCTCGGGACCGAGGAAAAATGTAACGGTGACACCGCGCGTCGTCTGGGTAACGAGTACCTTGCCGATGCGGCGATTCGGGAAAACGTGGAGACTTTGAGCAAGTACAAAGTGAAGAAAGTGGTCACGGGCTGCCCGCACTGCTTCAACACGATCAAGAACGAATATCCCGACTTTGGTTTCGAGGCCGAAGTGGTGCACCATAGCGAATTGATTTCGGATCTGGTCAAGACGGGTCGTATCAAGGGCGGGGAAGTTCCTGAGGCCGCGAAAAACGTGACCTATCACGATTCCTGTTACCTCGGACGTCATAACGATGTTTATGAGGAACCACGGAAATCCTTGAGCCAGCTGCCCGGCGTGAAACTCACCGAGATGCCGCGGAACAAGGAAAAAGGCTTCTGCTGCGGTGCCGGCGGGGGTCGCATGTGGATGGAAGAGCATATCGGAACCCGGGTCAACGAGAACAGGGCCAAGGAAGCGATTGCAACCGGTGCCTCCACAGTGGCTACGGCTTGTCCTTTCTGTATGACCATGATGAATGATGGCGTGAAAGCCGAAGGCAAGGCCGATCGCGTTCAGGTCCTCGATATCGCGGAAATCGTTTCGCGCTCGATAGGCGAATAAAGACTTTCCTTCCACGTTCCGGCTGGCGGCCCCTGATGGCAGCCGCCAGCCGGCTCACTCCCGCCCTTTTTTTAATTTCCACGATGACACCTGCTCCATGACACTGGCAGGATATGGGGATGATTCCATATCCATGTATAAGCCATTTCCGGGGGTGACATGTTTCAAGCTCTCCAGAGAGCCGCCCTGAGCGCGGCCCTGCTATTTTTGGCCGTGCCTGACTGCTGGGCCCTATTGAAAACCGATCGACTCGACAACGGCATGGAGCTCGTGACCTTCGAATCCCGCAAAGTTCCGCTTGTGACCATTGTCCTGACCGTCAAGGCCGGAGCCTTTACCGAAAAACCGGACACCAATGGTTTAACCCACCTTTGGGAACACATGTTTTTCAAAGGCAATGCGTCCATTCCCAACCAGGAAGCCTTTCATCGCAAGATTCAGGACCTTGGCATCATTTATAACGGCGACACCCATCCCGAACTCGTGCGTTATTACTTTACCCTGCCTTCCGCGTTTTTGGAGGAAGGCCTGGATTTCATGTATCACGCGATCGCCACGCCACTGATTGATCAACAGGAGCTGGAACGCGAACGCAAGGTCGTGCTCGATGAGTGGGACCGCAATGCATCCCAGCCAGGATTTAATCTCTATCGTGCGCGTCTGCAGGCCATCTTTGGGCCACTCGCTTACCTGCGCTACCCTTTGGGTGAACGTGAGATCATCGAGAAAGCCGAGCGGGCTCAGCTGATGGCGATCAAGGACGAGGTGTTTGTACCTAAAAACAGTGCCCTCCTTATCTCGGGTGATTTTGATGCTGCGGCGCTGAGCGGGATGGTGAAAAAAATCTTTGGTCGCTGGGAAAATCCAAAGGATTGGAAGGCTTTGAGTGTCGCAAAGTTTCCAGCCTTTCCGCAGGACGCCCCGACCATTATTCGGGCCCATGCGCAGGCGCGAAACGTAGGGCTGACTCTGACTTATCCAGGACCTTTGGCTCGGACCAACCCGCATGATGCGTCCGTCGCGGATATTTTAAGCGGACTTGTCAACCACAGCCTGAGTAAATTCCATAAGCGTTATATCGACTCCGGAATGAGTTACGGCGCGGGTTTTGGTTACCTGACCCAATCCCAGGCGGGCGAATTGAATCTGTGGGCCAGCTGCAGTCCTGAAAAATATGATGAGGTGCGTGAGGCCTTGAAAAAAGAAGCCCTGCTCTGGATGGAACCGGATTATTTTACCGAGCAGATGCTGATCGATGTGCGTCGCAGTCTGGTGATCGATCGCAAATTTGCTGAAAATCGCCCGAGCGCCTTTATCAAGGACGTGGCCTTCTGGTGGGCCGTGACCGGCCTGGATTTTTACGAGAATTATGTCACTGAACTCAGCAAGGTGAGCCTGGATGATGTGCGGGCCTTTGCTAAAAAATATTTCGTGGGCAAGACGGCCGTGACCAGCGTTCTCCTGTCGGAAGAAGACGCCAAAAAACTGAAACTGACCGATAACACCGAAACCATACTGCGTGCGTCCGTCAAGCAAGGAGCCGGGAAATGAAACTGACCTATTCTTTTTCTTTGATTCTTTCTCTTTCTCTCGGCTGGACACCATTTCTTGCCGCCAAGCAGTTGGTCAGTGACGCCACCATCGCGATGCAAAAACAGAATACCGAGATCTTCGAACTGCCGGGCAAGGTGCCCGTGGTGTACCGACGCATCGAAGGCACGGAAATCGTACAGATTGCGACCGCGATGGCCTATGGTGAAGCTCATGTGCCAGCAGCCACCCAGCCGGCCTTGAGTGTCCTGTTTGAATTGATGAAACGCGGCACTAAAACCTGGCCCAAGGATAAGCTTTATGCGTTGGTGGAGAAATACGCCGCCTCAGTCAGTTGTGGTGTGAGTATTGAGACCAGTGCCTGCAGCATGGCGACCCTGGAAGAATACCTGCCCGAGCTGCTGCCGGTTTATGCCAGCGTTATGCAGGAACCTGCCTTTGACCCCACTGAAGGCCAACTCATTCTGCAGCAGGCCGAGGCGTCCCTCAAAAGTATGACCCAGAATCCGGAAGCTTATGTGAACGAAGTCGTCAATGGCGCTTTCTATGGCGGTTCCCATCCTTACTGGGTGCCGAATGAAAAGGAACTCGAATATCTCAAAAAGTTGAAACTCAGTGATCTGCCGGCCCTGCATGCGGACGTGATGAAAAAAAGTCGGAAGGTGATTGTTGTTGTGGCTGGCATGCCCAAGGACAAACTGCAAAAAATTCTCACCCAGCACCTGGGTCAGCTGACGCAGGGGACGAGTGAGCTCAAAGCCCCTCCTTCGCCTAAGTTTAATGCGAAACGGGTCTTTGCCCTGGCTGATCGGGATATTCCCACCGCCTATGTTCGGGCCAAGTTCTCTCTGCCGCCTTATACGAGCCCGGATACGCCAGCTGTTAATCTTCTGATGCGTATCCTCAGCGAGGAATTGGAAAGCGAAGTGCGCACCAAAAGATCGCTATCGTATGCGGTGTTTGCTCAGCCCGTGTCCCTGGCTATGGGCATCGGTGTGATTCATGCGTCCACGTCCCATCCCAAGGAAACATTGGAGGCCATCGCACCCGTGGTGAAAAAACTTCGTGATGAAAAGCTGAGCAAAGAAGATTTGGAGCGTCACAAAACGGTCTTTGCCACCGGCTATTTCTTAACGCTGGAGGAGCACAGTAGCCTCGCCAGTGCTTTGGCTTCATCCTACCTGTACAACGGTAACATCGAACGCCTCTATCAGACACCGCGGGAATTGGAGAAGGTCACGCCGGAAGACATTCAGCGCATTGCACGGCAGTATTTTAAAGAGTTTCGATTGGGAGTCGTATTCAAGGAAAAATCGTTTCAGAAAACGTGGGCGGATGGATTCTTAAAAGCCCTGAATTGAAAATGGCCGCATAAGCGGCCCTGGTATCGAGAGGGTCGAGGTTCAGGACAGAGCTCTGACCGTCTCGACGATATCGTCGGCGGCAATCACTTCAAATCCGTCGCGTGGGACCATGCGGCGGACGAGTCCGAACAGGACCTTGCCTGGTCCGATTTCAATGAATCGTTGAATGCCTTCGTTCTTCGCGGCGTCGATGGATTGAATCCAGCGTACCGGTCCATCGATCTGATCCACCAGGTACTGCGCATTGTAATCGCGCACGACAGCTCCGGTGATATTGGCAATCACACCTTCAGAATTTTTCGCAAAAAAACTGGATTCCAAAAGCCCCTGCATTTCCAGCTTGGCTGGCTTCATCAGGCTCGAATGGAAGGGAGCGCTGACGGGCAGATCCACATAGCGGATCTGAAGCTTCTGGAGTTCTTCCCCGAGACTTATGACGGCTTGGGCATGACCGGCGATGACAAGTTGTGCGTCGCTGTTATAATTGGCGATTTCAACCCGAAGATCGTTCCTGGAATACTTGGCGCAAAGCGTTTCCAACTGATCCGCCGGCATTTTCATGACGGCAGCCATCGCGCCGACGCCCGGAGGAACAGCCTTCTGCATGGCTTCGCCACGTTTTCTGACCAAATAACTCGCGCGACCCAGACCCAGCTTACCCGCTGCGACCAGAGCCGAATATTCACCCAAACTATGTCCGGCATAGAGATCCGGCTTGAGCCCAACTTCTTCCTGCAAGACCTTCCAGTAAGCCACGCTTACCGCCAGAAGGCAGGGCTGAGTGTTGGCTGTCAACTTGAGTTCGTCTTCAGGACCGTCCAGGCAAAGACGACGAATATGGAGTTGGCAGGAATCTTCCGCTTCCTCGAAGACCGTTTTCGCATAAGGAAATGCTTCGAGTAGCTTTTGGCTCATGCCCACATACTGGCTTCCTTGCCCGGGGAACATGGCGAGTGTCGCTGACATTTATCCCTCGGCAGAGAAGTTCGTGTCACTCGAGGTCGATTTTTTAGGCTCCAGCCACTGCTTGCCGCGATAGTGGCCGCAGGCTTCGCAGATGCCATGGTGAGGCTTAACAGTGCTGCAGTTGGCACAGATGGATACGCCGTGAAGTTTCAAGGCGTGGTGCGAACGGCGCATGTTGCGCTTGGAATGTGAGGTTCGGGTCTTAGGTACTGCCATGTGAAATACTCCTTAGATCGCAGGCGTATTGGATAAATATTGGGCTCAGGGCTCTCGCCGTCCTGTCATCAGGAACCTACCCTATTACAGTTTCCGTGTCGTCTGGTCAAGTTCGGACTTGTCGTGGAAGGGTCGAAGGGGCTAGCGAACGTCCTGAATGAATAGCGTCAGTTCGCCACGATCCATCTTGGTGTTGCCTGTCAGAAAGGCTCCGCGGGCATGAGTTTTCAGCTGATCACTATAAGCATTCTTAAAGAAAACAGCCTTCATGCTGGCGCCGGTTCCATCAAAGAGTGTCAAAGTGCACTTGCTAGGGCACGATTCCAAAGCGGCATTACTGAAGGTGAGGGGGCCCACCGTTTGAATACGTCCTGCTGACTCCATGGCCTTGGCAATCGGGCCAGGACCTTTTTGAGGAATATTGTCCGTATTTCTGGCATCACCGCTGTCCTGAGACGCCTTGGTGATCGCCGGGGGTCTACGCACCGGACGCTTGTCGACCTGCTTGGGTTCCGGACGCGTCTCGGGTTTTTTGGGTGGTGGATCTTTTTTCGGAGCCGGCTCGGGCGCTTTTTGAATCAGACGCGGCCGCGGTTTGTTGGCGGCGGGCTGTTCCTCGGCGGATTCCTCGACGGCGGCACGATTTTGGGGTGCGCTCGTCGTTTGTTCATAGAGGAGATAAACCGTGGCACCCAAAACAAGGCCGACAAACGACATGACCAGGTAAGCCCGGTTTTTACGATCCTGCGCCACACGGCGACTGTTGGCCATGCGGGCGAGTTCATTCATGACCTTGGAAGACGGGCTGCCCACACCGATCTGCTGGGGAATGCGACCATCTTCGGCCAGTTCTTTCAGGCGATCGCCCGAATAGCTCGATATAAACTGGGCAATCGGTATGGTCTTCTCACTGCCGATCTTTTGCACCCGGACTTTTTTATTGAGCATGCTGCGATTGTAAAGGGATTGAATTTCAAGGGCGCTCAGCGGCCCCAGAACCTTTTCGCGATCGATCAAATAATAGCGTTTGGCTGAGTTGCGTGTGCCCGTATCGTTGCGATGAGCAAAGTCCTCGGGGTCATCCGATTCCTCATCATCATTATCGGTCGTGGGCTTGGGGTTGGCCTTGGAACCTGTTCCTGCCGATTTGCCGACATTCATCGCGTCCATTAGAGGATTGCGTTCGGCGACAACGGTACCTTCAGGTTCAGGACTATGGTCTGGCGCGCTTTCGGCCGGACTTTCGGCTCCTTCGCGGAAAATTTCATCAACTTCGATCAAATCTTCACGAATATTGGAACCTTCGCGGGATACTTTGTCGAACGGATCGAGGGTGCCTTGACGCAAAGCCTCCCTTATCTCCTTGGCCGTCTTGAGGCCTAGGTAGTCATTGCCGTGGTAAACGTTCCAACGTTTTTCCATACGGATCGACCGTCTCCATCCCTGGATCGTTTTGATTCCGGTCTGTCATCGGCCGCTCCGTAAGAAAGTAGAGTCCTTTCTTGTATCATTCGGGAAATAAAGAACTTATCCCCCCAAAGGGGTCGCCCTACGCGGGCTTACCCAGGGCCCAGGGCATGAGGCCCGCCTCTTCAAACAGGACAAAGGGCAACTGGATCACCAAACGGAAAGCGGTATGATCCGGTGCGGTTCGCGCATGCGGGTCGAGTTCGACGGCGATGAATCCCTGATTGTCCTCGATAAACGCCTGCACCGCATTCATACCGATGCCACGGCCCGAGATATCACTCAGCTCGCGAGCTGTGGTCATGCCGGGGTGGAAGATAAGAGCCGCGACGGCCTGGGGATTGTTAACCGCAAGGTTGGGCAGAGGTCCGCCTTGGACCGCCACATCCTGCAGACGCCGCAGATTCAGGCCGCGCCCGTCGTCATAGCAGCGAAGCTCCAGATGATCACCCATCCTTTGCATGTGCACATAGATGGTGCCGACCGGATTTTTGCCCAGCAGCTTGCGTTCGTCGGCTGTCTCCAAACCATGATCCATGGCATTGCGTATGAGGTGAATGAACACCTTCCGGAAAATCTCCTCGGCCCGTCGACTCAGGAATATGTTGCGCGTATCCAGTCGAATCTGTGGGTTTTCCTTGCCCAGATCCCTGGCCAGAAGGGGAATGGAACTGAAGAGATCCTCGAAGACAAGGCGCGCATCCTTAAAGATCTTTCCGTAAAAGAGCGCCCGGACCTTCTCAACCACCGACGCCGCGGGTCCTGAAAATGCCTTGAGTTCGCGATAGAGGGGCTCGATGTCCTCAATGCGATACTCCACCATGTGAGCCTGCTCCGGGTTGCGCCCCAGACGATGCTGCGCAATAAACTTATAAAAATCGAGCAGCTTTTGCACATCCTCGATCTGCCGCTGCATGGTGCTGATATCCCAAGCGGTGTTGTCTTGCAAAAGAACGTAGCCCTGCTCCACTTCATGAAACATCTGGCTGAGCTGCTTGAGATAGAGACTGCGCGCGGAGCCTTTTAAGGTATGCATGTTGATAAAGAGCAGCTTGAGGATTTTGCTGTTCTGACCCTTGCGCCTGGCGCTATCGAGGAGCGAGCGGCTTTGGTCCAGCAGTTCGTCACTGGTTTCGAGGAAATGCTGAAACCGATCCGCTGGAATATTGATGATCTCAGCAATGTATTCCAATTCCTTCTGCTGGTCGCGGCTGCGTTCCTGCAGTTGGCGCAGATCGGTGACGTCGCGCATGGTTACCAGAATTTTATCAATGCTATTGTCCGCGGCTACGATCGGGTCCCAGGTCAGTTCCACGATTCTTTGCCGATCAGGCCCATCTTGGCGCAATATTTCCGAGGGGAGGAGATGCTGATTCATGACGAAATTCACAGCATCTTCGCCGAGACTGGCGCTGAGGCAGCTCACGGCCTGGCTGATTTGCTCGGACTCCAGGTTGGACGCTGCAAAAACCAGATCGGTGGCTTCCGCCGTTTCCAACTTGGAGCGGTCGAGGAACTCATAAATTCGCTTGGAATGATCCTTATGAACCTTGCGATTCCGGTTGATCATCAGGATGCCGAGCGGGATGTGTTCCATGATGGAGCGGATATCGCGGATTTTTTCTTCAACCAATTTTTCCAAATTGTTGTTCAGAGCTTTTAAATCTTCTGACAGGGTTCGAATCTCTTTTTCAGACTGCTTGACTCGCACGAAAGCATTGGAGAAGCGGCGGGCCAGGAAAAAGGATTGGAAGAGGATAAAGGCAAACACACCTCCCGCGGTTATCAGCGGTGAGGAAATAATTTCACGAATGGCAAGAAAGTCATGAAGAGCCGCCGCTATAGGGATGCCGATGCCCATCAGCATGAGTTGGGAACCTTCTTCACGCCGGCGCCAGGCACGAATCACGGTATACATGGAATAGAGCATGATCAAAACCGAGAAGAAATGAAAAATGTTCGCGAGGCTCACGAATATGCGTGGTGACGTGACCGCCATGACAGCCACGAAAGCAAGCGTGATAGCCGAGAAGCTCCAGGCAACCCAGCGTGCGAAAAGGTTACGGAAAATAAAATGAAAGTACCAGGCAAAGGAGCCGACTCCGACGATCCACGCCGCATTATAAACCCTGAGACGGGTATCGAATCCCAAATCAGGAATGAACAGCATGGCCAATCCATTGCGGGATGCTGCATGCCACAGAGCTGTGCCGCAGCACACGGCACCGAACCAGAAAGTGGAAGGGTCTTCACGCCGTAAGAGGAACAAACAAAGATGATAGATGCCCATGATGATGAGGGCTCCGACCAGAAACACATCGATCGCAATTTTCTGGTTCCGGTCCCGAACCACAGTTTCCAGCGTTCCAAATTGCGGCGCGATCGTGATGCCGCAAAGAAAGATTTCAAAATTACTGACCTGGATGATGAGGTCGAACTCCGGGGCCTTGGGTTGGAATTCAAAGGTTCTGGTCGCCACGCCACCGGCCGATGTCTCAGGCGTGGTTCCCACTTTCCCAAGTTCAGCCACCTCTTCACCATCGATGAAAATGCGCGACGCTGACCAGGTCGAGGCATCGGTGAAGAGGGCCAGTTTTTTGCCCGGATCGACCAGCACGCGAAGGCGATAGGTCGCATAACCCATCGTTGGGTATTTCCTGGAATCCTGGGACCATAGACCGGGGACTTTAATGGATTCCTTCGGCAGATCGGGATGACTCAGGTCAGCCGGTGTGAGCAGCTGATTCCAATAAAAATCCCAGATGCCGTCGGCACGGATAGGCTGCTCCAGATTCTGGCCGCGCAGATCGAGAACCCCATCACGGGCTGTGACGTTGCCCAGGGCCTGCGGTGTTGCCGGACAAAACCACAAAAGCATGATGATGGCCAAAACGCTTTTCACGGTGCCTCCCGTTGGAATCCAATCAGTATTTGAGACTCTATATTATATTGACTTAGCCAGGGTCGTCATGCTCCTTCTGCCCGAGTACAGTCTTTTTTACTTATTGCCCCGGCCGCCAGTCCGGGCATATAGATTCAGCCAGCGATCGGCCACAAGGGGCTTGGAGTAAGGAGTTTTATTCATGAAGCTGAAGGCAGAAGAACTGAGAAGCCCGCTAACCGTTACAATTTCCGGTGACGAGCCCTGGCTCGGCCTTATTTATCAGTCTTTCGACATGAAGGGCCCAGCGCCGTCAGAGCGCCGTATTACGGGTTCTTTGAAAGTAACTCCCACTAACTACGGGCTGTACGATATCGAGGGCGACGTTCAGTTTACCCCCAGCGTCTCGTGCAGCCGCTGTGAAGACCAGATTGCCTGGCCCATCCAGCGCAAAATCAAGGTGCGGTACCTGGAACAGACGCCCTTGGACGAAGAGGAAATCAAAGAGGAAATCGAACGCGACCTGGAACCGTCCGATATGGATGCCTATTACATTGATCCGCAAGGCATGATTGATCTGGAAGTGGTCGTGAATGACTTTATCCAAACGGCTTTACCGACACGTTTGGTGAAAACTTCGGCCGATGGCAAATCGTGTCTGATATGCCATAAGGATGTGAGTGAGAAGACTGTGTTCAAGGATGCGGTAAAACCAGAACATAGTCCTTTTGCCGTGCTTAAGAATTTAAAGTTGCCAGAGGAATAAAACCCCTTGCCCTGAAAGGCCTGCGGGTATAGCTTAGTTCAGCTTTTTTCGAGGGAATTCGTTCCCCAAAAAACAGGTAGCGAAAGCTGGAAGGTCAGTCCAATTCGGACTGGAGTTGTTCGCTTCCGAAGTAAAACCTTCTCACTTTTTGGAGTCCCCATGTCTGTTACGATCAACATGAAGCAGCTGCTCGAAGCTGGTGTCCACTACGGTCACCAGACCCGTCGTTGGAACCCTAAAATGGCTCCCTTCATCTTCGGTCAGCGCAACGGCATCCACATCATCGACTTGCAGAAGACGGTGAAAATGTTCCAGCGCGCCTGTGACTTCCTTGAAGCCACAACCGCTCGCGGCGGCCACGTGCTGTTCGTTGGCACCAAGCGTCTGGCTCGTGACCTTGTGCAGGAAGAAACCCGTCGCACCAATCAATTCTTTATCAATCACCGTTGGCTCGGCGGCACGCTGACCAACTTTCAAACCATTCGTGTTTCCATCCACCGCTTGCGTAAAATCGAGCGTATGTCTCAGGACGGCACCTTCGCGAAGCTGACCAAGAAGGAAGCTCTGAACCTGACCCGCGAGAAAGAAAAACTTGAGTTGGTTCTTGGCGGTATCAAAGACATGCCTGGCCTTCCTTCGGCTCTTTTCGTTGTGGACGCCCACAAGGAAACGATCGCGATCAAGGAAGCCAAGCGCCTTGGAATCCCTGTGGTGGCCATTGCTGATACCAATGCTGACCCCACTCTGATCGACTATCCTATCCCAGGTAACGACGACAGTCTGCGTTCGCTGCAGCTCTTCATTGGCACAGCGGCACAAGCTTGCGCCGAAGGCAAACAGCGCGGCAAGGACAAAGACTACGACGGTGAAAAACCAGAACGCGGCTTTCACGTTCAGGAAGGCAGCTTCCGCGACGACAAAGGCAACCGCGTCAACGTCGAGAAGAAGTAATCTGCACCCAGGCTGCTCCGCAAGGGGCAGCTTTTGTACGTCCTCCCGCACCCAGACGCGTGCCCTAAAAATGTCATAATGGCATTTGTCCTGACCTCTGACTTGAGCTAGGATGCCGATGCGCTAAAGAGGGTGCGGGCCATTCGGTCTTCATAAACTGCGATTTTAATCTTCAAAATATTTTTGGGAGGTTTCCCCGTGACAATTTCAGCGAGTATGGTGAAAGAGCTGCGCGAAAAAACAGGCGTCGGCATGATGGAATGTAAAAAAGCGCTGGAAGAAAACCAAGGCGATTTGGAAAAAGCCATCCTTTGGCTGCGTGAGCGCGGCCTGTCACGTGCGGCGAAAAAAGCCGATCGCGTGGCTTCGGAAGGTGTCGTCAAGGTCCTGGTCAGTGAAGATCAGCGCAGTGGTGTTGTGATCGAACTCAACGCTGAAACCGACTTTGCCAGCAAGAATGCAGAATTCATCAAATTCGCTGATGATCTGGCGAAACTCGCTTTGCAAAATAAAGTGGGCGACCTGGATGCACTGAATAGCCTGAAAATGGGCAGCGACACCGTTGATAACAACCTGAAAGGCCTGATCGCCAAGATCGGCGAGAATATGCGCGTGCGCCGCGTGGCTCTCTTGACCACCAACAAAGGGACCGTTGCTGGTTATACCCACATGGGTGGCAAAATCGGTTCGCTGATTCTTTTGAACGGCGCTGAAGGTCCTGAAGTTCAGGAACTCGGCAAGGATCTCGCGATGCATGCCGCTGCTGCCGCGCCGCGCTACCTGAAGTCGGATGAAGTGAGCCCTGAAGAAATCGAAACCGAAAAAGACCTGGGCCGCAAAGCTTTGCTCGAGCAAGGCAAGCCTGAAAATATGCATGAGAAAATCCTGCAGGGTCAGATCAATAAGTTCTTTAAAGAGATCTGCTTGACCGAGCAGGCCTTTATTAAAGACCCTTCGACCACCGTCAGCAAGCTGGTCGCGGAAAAAGGCAAAGGCGCGACCTTGTCTTCGTTCCACCTCTTCAAACTCGGTGAAGGCATCGACAAGAAGAAGGAAAACTTTGCGGATGAAGTGGCCGCAGCTCTTCGCTCTTAATGAATGAAACCCCGAGGATATCGGGGTTTTTTTTGCCTTCTGTCTCTTTCTTTTCATCGTATTTTTTCCCCGCAATGAAAACCTGCCGCAAGAGGCGTCCATGAGTGAAGCACAGTACAAACGAGTCATGCTCAAACTTTCCGGTGAAATGTTGGGTGGCGAACGTGGATTTGGCATCGAGGGCGACGCTCTGCAATTTGTCGCGCGTGAAATCGCTGATATCCAGAAGCTGGGCATCGAAGTCGCTATCGTGATCGGTGGTGGCAACATCTGGCGAGGATCGCGAGCAGCCGGCTGGGACATGGATCGCGCCAATGCCGATTACATGGGGATGCTGGCGACTGTCATCAACAGTCTGGCATTGCAGGGTATTCTGGAAACCAAGTACAACGTCTACAGTCGGGTGATGACAGCCATTCATATGCAGGAGCTGGCGGAACCCTATATTCGTCGGAAAGCGATCAAGCACCTGGCCAAGGGCCGCGTGGTGATCTTCGCTGGCGGGACCGGCAACCCTTATTTTACCACCGACACGGCAGCCAGCTTGCGGGCGCGTGAGGTGAGCGCAGAGGTTATTCTGAAGGCGACCAAGGTTGACGGTATTTATGACCGCGACCCGCACAAAGATGCCAATGCCGTGAAATTCGATGAGCTGACCTACTTCGATGTTCTCAGCAAGAAATTGAACGTCATGGACGCCACAGCGATTACGATGTGTATGGAAGCCGGAATTCCGATTCGAGTGTTCAAACTCGGTGAAGTCGGCTGCGTACGTCGAGCCATCACAGGTGAGCTGAACGGAACCCTGGTTCGTTGATCATTTTGTATTCGAGGATGATGATATGAGTGAGTTTATTACCAAATGCAAAGACGAGATGCAAAAGCGCGTGGTGGGCTTTGAGAAGGACCTGACCCGCGTGCGGACCGGCCGTGCTTCCATCAGCATGCTGGATAACGTGAAAGTCGACTATTACGGCACGATGAGCCCTCTGAATCAGGTGGGAACGCTGTCCACGCCGGACGCGCGGACGATTCTGGTGGCGCCTTTCGAGAAAAAGCTGATCGGCGAAATCGAAAAGGCCATCATGAAGGCTGACCTTGGCGTGCAGCCGAACAGCGATGGTGTGGTTGTTCGGATTCCGATTCCTCAGCTGACTGAGGAGCGGCGTAAGGACATCGTGAAAAGCTTGAAGAAGATGTCGGAAGAAGCCAAGGTTTCGATTCGTCTCATCCGCCGTGATTTGAACGATGAAGTGAAGAAAGCGGAGAAGGATAAGAAGGTCACGGAAGACGAAAGCAAACGCATTCTGGATGAGGTTCAGAAGCTGACCGACAACTTTATCAAGGCTGTTGATGAGCGTCTGACGAAGAAAGAGAAAGAAGTGATGACGGTGTAACGTCATCGTGGTCGCGCTTCGTGCCCCCCTGCGGGGGTAAAGCGCGGGGCTGCTTGATGCTGGTGCGCGGGCTGCTTGATGCCACACCTGCATTGGGGCGGAGCAAGGGGCCTTTTGGCGCTGAAGCAAGGGGCAGTTCGATGGCGGCCCCTTCGGGCTGATGTGAGAACGTACGAATGACGCAAAAAAGCCCTGTCATCCCCCGCAGGGGGACAGGGCGTTCAAAACGTCAAGACGAGTCTTAAAGTTCTTTGGAAGGCAGGTTCAGAGCCACGAGCTTGCGCTTCTTGATCCGTTCCACCAGCGTGGTGCGGTTCAACCCCAGAAGTTTCGCGGCTTGATTCTTATTGTTTCCGGTACGTTCCAGGGCCTGCATGATCAGGCTGTTTTCCAGCCGTTCGATGTAGGTCTCCAGATCGATGCCTTCCACGGGCAAAAGTTCCATCGCGATGTTGGGCGCGATATCCTGACTCCAATCCGGTTCCACCGCGTCCTTTGGTACTTCGACCAAGAGCTCGCGATCGCGGACCGTGGCGCCCGCTTTGAGGCGACGGTATTCGGGTGGCAATGAGTCCAGCGTGATGGCTCCACCGCCGCTCATGACGACCAGACGTTCGATCAGGTTCTGCAATTCACGAACGTTGCCCGGCCAAGGGTATTGCTCCAGGCACTGATACACTTCGCCCTGGAAATAACAAAGATGATTCAGCTCATGCAACTGGTTGGAACGCTGCAGGAAATAATCAAGGAGCTGGCGGACATCACCCTTACGCTCCCGTAAAGGGGGCAAGGTAATCGGCAGTACGTTCAACCGATAAAAGAGGTCCAAGCGGAAACGATTCTGCGCTACAGCCTCTTCAAGATCCACGTTGGTCGCTGTAATCACGCGTACATCCGAGATCTTGACTTCGTTGGAACCGATCGGGCTGTACTGCTTTTCCTGCAAAACGCGCAGGAGCTTGGCCTGAAGTCGAGGCGGCATCTCCCCGATTTCATCCAGAAAGAGTGTGCCACCGGCGGCTTCTTCAAAATAACCCTTACGGCTTTTGTCAGCACCGGTAAAGGCGCCTTTTACATAACCAAAAAGCTCGGATTCCAGAAGAGTTTCTGGAATGGCACTGCAGTTGACAGCCAGAAAACGGCGGCTGGCACGCTGCGAAAGGCGGTGGAGGGCACAAGCGACCAACTCCTTGCCTGTCCCGCTTTCCCCGTGGATTAGGACTGGCGAATCTGACCGTGCGACTTTGCCGATGGTTTGAAAAACCTTTTCCATGGCTTCGCTCTTGCCAACGATGTCGTCGAGGGCCTGACGCAGGGTCCCAACAGGAAGAGGCCCCTCCTTGTCAAGAACCTGGGGAATCAGATCCGAAGCGACGTTGCTGTCATAGAGATTGCGTTGATTCATAGCGAAGCTGAACTCCTCATGGCGCGCTAAGATGGGAACGGGGAAGCGCTTTTTCCGGTGGACTCTGACAAAGTCATAATCAGTCGTAAAAAGGGAGAGAGCCCGAAAGGCTACTTTCGAAATCCGGAAACCTGTGATGCATGGGGTCTACACTTTTATATTAACAGACGGTGAAAGAACCTCGCAAGGTACCCAGTCTTTCTGGTAGGCTGACGGCAACCGCGCTGGACGGGGCAGGCATCGAGTACGACATCGTTTTTTTGCTGAGTTTTTTAAGACTGCAGCGCATAATTTTTAGTTCACGGAGCCTAAAAAAGGCAGGGGGTTGAATGCGTGTCGCATTTGTGCATGATTGGCTGGTGACCTGGCGCGGCGGGGAAAAGGTTCTCGAGGCTTTGCTGGAACTCTATCCAAATGCTCCCATTTACACTCTGTTTTATGATGAAGCGGAAATGCCGGAATCGATAAGGCGACGTCAGGTGATTGTTGATCCCTGGCTGAACGCATTGAAGCGTTTTCGCAAAATACTTCTGCCGCTTTTACCAGCAGCAATCGAAGCGATGCCCTTGGAAGATTATGATCTGGTCATCAGCACTTCGTCCTGCGTGGCGAAGGGCGTTTTGGTTGGAGCCGAGGCTCGCCACATCTCCTATATTCATTCACCCATGCGATATATTTGGGATCAGCGTCGATATTATCTGACTCCTCACCGGCCGCTGTCTTGGGTCGAAATGATCAAACATATCCTTCTTTCGAAATTGCGCGTTTGGGATGTCGCATCCAATCATCGCGTGGATCGCTTCGTTGCGAATAGCAGCTTCGTGCGTTCACGCGTCAAACGTTACTATGGACGCGACGCGCAGGTTGTGCATCCACCGGTTGCCATTGAACGATTCAAACCGCAAAACCCAAAAAAAGGTGGATATTTCCTGGCCGCAGGAGCCTTTGTGAACTACAAGCGTTTTGATTTGGCTATCGCTGCCTGCGAAGCGCTTGGGAAAAAATTAATCGTGGCAGGATCCGGTCCTGATGAAAAGCAACTGCGACGATTGGCTGGTAAAATGACCGAATTTCGGGTGAAGCCATCAGCGGATGAATGGGTCGCGCTTTTTCAAAATGCCGATGCTCTCCTCTTTCCCGGTGTCGAGGATTTTGGCATTACGGCCATCGAAGCCCTGGCTGCCGGAACTCCTGTCATAGCCTTGAAAGCCGGTGGGGCACTGGATTTCATCCAGGAAGGAAAAACTGGACTCTTTTTTCAGGAAGCCACCGTAGAATCCTTGCGGCAGACATTGGAGAATTTTCAAAGTCAAGCCTTCCATCGCGACTACCTCACCACCTTCGCAGCGACTTTCAGCCGTGATAATTTTCAAAGAAGAATGCGTCAGGAGATCGACGCGATCGTGAAGGATCGAGCATGAATCAGAAGACCAGTCAGCTGCTTTTTTCCATGCGACTGCTCGGTGATCTCGTCATGATCACCCTCGCCTGGGTGCTGGCTTTTTTGGTGCGTTTTTATTCCTGGATGGACATCCCTTTGGGTGTTCCGCCCGTTCACCTCTACAGCAAGCTGATTCCCTTTATCTGGGGCATTTGGCTGGCGACGTTTGCCTTTACCGGCGGCCTGAAAAGGCTGGGTCAACAGAAGCGATTTCGTTATGAAGTCTTCGATATCATTCCCGCTTCCATGGTCGCGCTGCTAGCCTTGATTGCTTTCACTTATTTTTATGAAGAATACCGCTATTCGCGCCTTACCCTCTTGATATTCGGTGCCTTGCAGCCCTTCGCTGTCATCCTCGGTCGCGATATGGTTCGGCGTACGATTCGTACCTGGCGTCGCCGTCTCGATCCTCGGCGGGTGCTCATCATTGCCCGTGGTGATGGCATTCTGGAGGCTCTTTCCATCAGCAGTAAACTGGGTGTGGAACGATCCCTCGTGGCCGGAGTGATCATGCCCGGCGGCCCTATTCATAGCCATGAGGAAGATATTCTACAGGAGCAAAAGCTCGTTCGGGTCACCGAACCTTTGGACTGGGCCCACTTCTTTGTCGAACATCCGATTCAAACTGTGGTCATCGCCCTCCCCTATCAGTTCCATGGCTTTCTTGATCAGCAATTGGAAAAGATCGTGGATCAGGTAAACGATATTCGCATTTTGCCCGATATCAAACGCTTCAGCCGCATGTCACCCGGCATCGAATTGATCGATAATGCACCCGTGATCAGTATTCACGAAAGCCCACTTTCGGGATTCAATTGCATCCTGAAACGAAGTCTGGATATTCTCGGTTCATCGGTGGCCTTATTGCTCCTGAGCCCCGTGATGCTGGCGATTGCCTTGCTGGTGCCCTTCAGTTCCCGCGGCCCTATTCTTTACCGCCAGGAACGAATGGGACTTGATGGCGTTCGGTTCAACTGCCTGAAATTCCGATCGATGCCGGTGGATGCCGAACATCAAACCGGGGCCGTCTGGGCCAAACCGGGTGATGCTCGCGCCACCAGACTTGGTAGTTTTCTGCGTCGCACGAGCCTGGATGAATTGCCACAATTTTTTAACGTCTTGCGGGGTGACATGAGCCTCGTTGGACCAAGGCCGGAACGCCCGGTGTTTGTCGATAAGTTTCGCAAGGAAGTCCCGGGCTATATGCTGCGGCACAAGGTCAAGACAGGGATTACCGGATGGGCCCAGGTCAATGGCTGGCGTGGCAGCACCAGCATTGAAAAGCGTATCGAATGCGATCTTTTTTATATTCAAAATTGGTCGCTGTGGCTGGATATCAAGATACTCTTTTTGACCCTGGATGAAGTCATCCGCGGGCGCAATGCCTACTAGCTGAAAAAAGAAAAGGCTCTCTGCCATGCAGAGAGCCCAAGTTGCTGTTACAGGCCTTTGTCAATGACTCTTGCTCAGAAATGAGCGAGCCCGACTGAAGTAAGCCTTATAATCGACATAACGAATGGGTTTATCCGGAATCGTGGGATACATGACGTTGGCATGTTCCGGGCTATGCTCCATCTGCAAACCGTGACCGATTTCGTGACAGAAAAGATGATAAAGATGCTGGGCTTCATCACTGCCTGAATTCTCAAGCGCGGCCAATTTCGTTTCAAAATTTTCCTGATCAAATTCAATTTCCATGGCGTAGGCTACCGTTTCGGTATTCTTCTCGCCTTTCAACGTTAAAGTGGATTGCTGTTTCTTGGTCGTAATCCACTTGCCGAGTCCCAGTTTGTGTCCATCGTTATGCAATCCGCGCACAAAGCGAATCCGGGAATTACTGTCCTCAGGCTGGTCAACAATGGTCAGCGCCTGGGAACCCATGTCCTTGTTATAGCGTTTTGCGAGAATTTTGATCGCGTTCTGCAGGTCGGGGTCCTGGGTTTCCGCATAGATACGGAAATCTTTGACAGTAACCACGTGATATTCCTGGCAGGCAAAGAGGAAAACCAACGAAAAAAACAGAGGAAGAGTGCGGCCAATCATAGAATAAACCTCAAAAGCAGCAACAGCATTAGGAGCAACAGCAGCAGGAGTAAGAATCCCCGGGGTTGCCGGGTTAAGGGAGTTATATATGAGTCATAGTTACGCAGTCAAGTCTGACTTGGCCCCCTTTTTTCGCTTTTAATAAATGCCCACCTTTGTCTGGTACTTAGGCGCCCTTCCCCACGAGAATCAGCCGCAGGGGACTTTTCGGACCCCCGAACCGCGGGAAATAGCTGCCCACTTAGGGACCAGGCAAAAAATTCCTGAACTCTATTTCAGTAAGAATTTAGAGATCTTACGCTCAAGGAGGAACTTTCTGCCGGGGAAAAAACATTCGCGGGTTAAAAATTGCCCGGTCGGGACCGATTCTTTACCTAGATAAAGGTTCAACGCTCTACGTGAAGGATGCGGAAATGAAAGGCAACCCAAGTGATACGTATACGATTACCCTGGATGACGATGTCATGGTGCATCAGATCATCGAACGGTCGACCAAGATTCGCACCGTTGGGATGAAGGATCCCGAAGAGCTGCTCGCTCGCGTGGACGAACTGCACCCAATCGCTGTCTTCATCGACATCCATTTGGGTAATGGCCGGACTGGATTGGATATTTTGCCCAATCTGCGCGCGGCATGGCCCTTCTGCCCAATTCTTGTCATCACTGGAACGCCAGCTGAAACAAGTATTGTCAAAGCCTTGAACTCCGGCGCTGATGATTTCATCCGCAAGCCCTTGATTCCTGATGAAGTCGATGCACGTTTCAAACTGCGCATGGCGGATGCGGCTCAGAAAGCTGCCAAGGAAGTGGTTGAATTCGGTGATATCACCATCGACTCGGCCCATCGCACGGTCGAAGGTCCATCGGGGAAGCGTTTCGCTTCGCCAATCGAAGTCAATCTTCTGGCCTGCCTCGCCAACACCGAAGGCGCGATCGTCGAGAAAGATGCTTTGAAGATGCGTTGCTGGGGTCAGATCAAGGTTACGGACAATGCTTTGCACCGTAAGCTGCACGCTGTGCGTCAGCTTCTGAAGGATGTGTCCGACAACGTCGTGATCGAAACCAAATACGGCGTCGGTTTTTACCTAAAATACCTTGGTCAGGGTCAGCAGCATTTGGATGTTGCTTCCTAATCGTTTGCTGGAAAGGTTGAGACATGGGTGCAGCTCCCAAGCTGGATGATGCCTGCCCGATTATTGATGCGCAGAAACTTCAAGCCATCAAGAATCTCGGCGAGCCTGATGATGAAGACGACTTCTTTAAGGAGCTGCTCAACATTTTCTTTCAGCGTTGTCCTGCACTGCTGGCCGAGCTTGATGCGGCCGTAGCAGCCAAGGACCCGGTGAAGCTCGAACGCTCCGGTCATGCATTGAAAGGCACTTCAGGAAACCTGGGTGCCATGATGATGATGAAATTGGCCGAGCAACTTGAAGTGATGGGACGCAGTGGTAAAGTCGAAAATGCATCGGAAGTCCTGGCGGAGTTGCATAAGACCTATCCTGTCACGAAAAAAGAGCTTGAGACCCATTGGTTGTAAGACCGTGAGCCTCAATCAGTGTTAGCCTTTGCAATCTTGCTGGGCCTCGCGCTAAGATAGGACCCTAAAAAGTTCCTCCGAAGCCGAGGCCCGTTATGTCTTTCGATGTTTTTTCCATAAGGTCCGCCCAGGCTGCCTTGAAGCCTATCATCGTCAGCGTTCCCCACGCCGGGACCGACGTGCCTGATGAAGTGGCGCAAAAACTACGACCCGAGATATTAAATCAATTGCCGGATACCGATTGGTACGTTCCGGAACTTTATGCATTCTGCCAAAGTCTGGGTATTCCCATGATTCAGGCTCGTTTGAGCCGTTACGTCGTGGATCTGAATCGACCCATGGAAGGGCCCGCTCTCTATACGGATCAAAGACGACAGACCGATGCCATGCCGCTGACCACCTTTGATGGTGTGGAACTTTACGAGGCTGCCCAAAGGCCGGATGACGCCGAACGCGAGCGTCGTGCGCGGCTCTACTATCGGCCTTATCATGCTGCGGTGCAGCAGCTCCTTGCAGAAACACAGAAAAAATTCAAAAACGTCCTCCTGTTTGATGCGCATTCCATTCGCCGTTCCGTGCCGTCCTTGGCCCGCGATCCCTTTGCGGATATGATCGTCGGCGATCGCGATGGCATCAGCGCGGATAAAAAGTTAAGTGAAACCCTGCTGAGGGTTCTCAGGAATTCGCCGTATCAGATCGCGCATAATCAGCCGTTCAAAGGTGGACAGATTACCCGCGCCTTTGGCCATCCGGAAGCCAAGGTTCACGCCTTGCAGCTGGAGATGTCACAGGATGTGTATATGAACGCAGAACGCACGCAGCTGGATCCAGACAAAAGCGCCCAGGTGCAAAATGTTTTGCAAAAGGCCCTGCTGGAATTGGCGAACGTGCTGGAGGCCATGGGATGACACAGGTTTTGCAATTTAAAGCTGGCTACGTTGAGAGCCAGTGGCTGGCACCCTGTTTTGTGATGTTGGATGAGCTGGGTCGTATCGTCGAGATTGGAGCGGATCAACCCGATCATCTGGTCACGGAAAAGAATGATGGCTATCTGATGCCTGGTTTTGCCAACGGTCATTCCCATTCGTTTCAGTATCTGATGTGTGGGATGGCCGAGCGGCTTGAGCCTGGGCATGAAAGCGATGATTTTTGGTCCTGGCGCGAGAAAATGTATCAGCTGGCCGCGGTGCTGGATCCTGAGCAGCTCACCGATCTCACGACCCGCTTTTATCAGACGCTTTTGGAATATGGTTATACTTCGGTTTGTGAGTTCCATTATCTGCATCATGATAAGTCAGGCCATCATTATGCACAGCCAGCCACCCTCTCCATTTCCATTATGGAGGCCGCAAGACGGGCTGGCATTCGCTTGACCCTCGTGCCTGTCTATTACCATCAGGCGGCTCCTGGCAAACCCATCCAGCCTCGACAAAGGCGGTTTTATTCCAAGGATACCGACGAATATCTGGGCCTTTTGGAACACATTGCCAACGCCAATCGCAAGCAATATCCCGAAGTGCTGGTAGGATATGGCGTGCACTCCATGCGAGCGGCGCCTCCACGTGATATCAAAACCATCTTAGGCACGCATTGGGCCCTGGGACCCGCGCATTTTCACGTGTCGGAGCAGTCCACCGATGCCATCGCCTTTGAACAGGCCTATCACTGCCGGGCTGTGGACTGGCTTTACGATAATATTCCCCTGTCCGATCATCATAACCTTGTGCATGCGACCCATATCAATACAGTGGAAATCAAAAAGCTGGTGGCGTCCAAAGCCACGGTTGTGCTCTGTCCTTCAACGGAAGGCAACCTGGGTGACGGCATCTTCCCCTTCCCGGAATTCTTTGACCAGGGCGGGAACTTTTGCATAGGCACCGATTCGCATGTCAGCCTTTGCCCATTTGGGGAAGCGCGGTATCCGGAGATCGTCCATCGCCTGTTTATGGAAAAGAGAAATCTCCTCTGTGATGCGGAGCACCTGGACTCGGGACAATTACTCTTTGATCACGTGCAGAATGCAGGACGGAAGGCTTTGGGTTTGACAGGGGACGCGTTTGCGGTGGGACAGCCATTCGATGGCATCGTGCTCGATAGCAGCCATGATCGCCTCGTGGAGCGGCCACTGCACAACATTATGGGCATTGCCATGTATGCGGGTGATCAGAACTTGATTGAAACCGTTTATGTGCAGGGGAAGAAACAGGTCAGCGCCGGACGGCATGTGAAAAAGCACCAGACTGTGGAGGCCTTCCGTAAGCTCATGAAGCAGGTGACCGCGGACCTTAGTCATTGATCCGGCAGCAGCGGGCTTCCACGGTGCATCCATCACCGATGCACCAAGCCTTGCAGCCGCGTTCGTCACAGATGAAATCATTGACATGAAGATTGGGGCGGTTGTGATCGCCCTGAAGGTCGATGCGGCCCAGTCCCGTGACCTGGTAGCCACTGGGGCAGGTGGAAAGGGGCGACCAACGATCGACCTGGCCTGTGACCTTAAGACCAGCCGTACATTCCAATTTGAATTTTGGGACGGTCTGTCCCTGGACAGATGTCGGCTGTTCCATGCCAGCCTTCGCCTGTCGTAGGACAGGCGTTGCCTGTCCTACGACAGGCGTTGCCACAAACAACAAACTCAAGACCATCCCACGCATGATTCGCCTTACTTGATGAGCGCTTTCACAGCAGCTTCGGAATCCCGAAGTTTGCCGCTGAAATTGGAACGCAATTTCACCATGTTACTAAGGCTCTGACGGTTGCGGCCCTGCAGGAAGAAGCCCGACGGAGCCTTCATTTTACCGTCGATCATGGACGAATCGAAGTCCATGGTCGTCGAGTAATTACCTTCCTTCGGCTTGCCTTTTTCAGCAGCCTGAATGTTGACCGCGAACAGGGCTATGATAAGTCCAAGTAGCGTTTTCATCGCCTGGCCTCACTTAAGTTGTTTCTCCAGATCATCAATTTCTTCTTCATCATTGCGATAGGATTTTTTCTTTTTGGCTTCCACTTTGGGCGCCAGAGCTTTTTCAGCCTTGGCCGCTGGTGCGCTGGTGGTCGTACCATCGCTGTTGATGGCTGCTTGCGACGGAGCTGGAGCTACTGGAGCTGCAGCTGCTGGAGCTGTAGCTCCAGCTGCCGGCTGACTCGAAGCAGGTGCCGGTGCTGCCGCCTGAGTTGGGACCGCACGATTCTTATCCGGACGATTCTGATCCGCTTCCTGAATGCGTGGATCGGCGTCCACGAATTCCTTATCCTTGGTCGTGGCTGGAGCGCCCACGCCACCCGCCTTGGCTTTGGCGGCCAGTTTCATGATGTCATCATCCGAAACACGTTTGCCGGTCATGGCTTCTTTTTCCGAGCGCACTTTTTCAATCAGAGCAAAGACTTCCTGATTGTTCTTCTTCTTGGCAAAATCGGTATCCAGGTAGCGCTTCAGGTAATCGATCGATTTATCAAAGTTCTTGCGACGCTCTTCCACCACGGCCATGTTGAAGATGGCCACAGGGTTGTTCTTGGACATGCCCAGCACCTTCTCATAAAGGTCTTCCGCACGCTCCAGGTTGCCGCGATTCGATTCAATGATGGCCATGTGAAGGTTGGCATCAGGATGCTCGGGCATCACCTTCAGGATGCGTTCAAATTCCACCGCAGCCAGACCCAGCTGACGATAGTGAACATAAAGCACACCCAGGTTCATCCGCACAGCAATGTCCGACGGATTGCTTTTCAAAGCTTCCTGAAAGGCTTGCAGGGCGAATTCAGGCTTGTTCTGGCGCAAGGCGATCATGCCCAGAAGGTTTAGAATCTGGCTATCCTTGCTATGGATCGCATCCAAACCGTTCAGAATGATATTGGCCATCTCAAGGTTGCCACGGCGGTAATAGATCTGGGCCAGGATCTTACGCGACGTTTCGTTGCGCGGATCGATGCGCAGAGCGTCCCGGCAGGACTTTTCCGAGCGATCATAGCGACCCATGGCCAGATATGTCTGGGACAGGTTGATATGGGCATTCAAATCGCGAGGATTTTCCTGAAGACGCTTTTCCAGCTTGATGACGAGGGCCCCCGTAGTGCCTTCTTCATTGGTCTTCATGGATGATTTGGTATCGTCCTGGCTTTGCAGCTCGAACTTACGCTTTTCCTTATCGATCCGGGCGACCTGACCTGTGGTGCTACAGCCCAGATTCAAGCCGAGTATGCCTAAAAGAGCGACGGATATCAGTTGTTTCATAAGGCTTCCTCCAGCTTTCATTTCGCGATATCAGCGATAGATTCGTCCCAGACCATAACGTGCGACATATATGTGGGCGATGTGGTTTTCTCCACCACAGCCGGATACTTATCGGGCTGCAGCTCCACCATTTTCTCATAGGCCTTACGGGTCCATTCGGTAAACGTCTGGACTTCCTGCGAACGTTTGAAGGCGGCTTCAAAGAACTTGTTGCTTTCATCACGAAGAGGGAAAGCGACTTTTTCGATGGAGCTGCGATAATCGTCGATAGCTTTCTGATTCGCTCCCTTGGGGGCGGGTGCATCAAACAGGACCTTGGCAAAGTTTTCGTGCATCACACCCAGGTGATAGAGCGAAGACACGGTATGTTCACCGCTGCCGAGTTCAATCACTTCCTGATAGCGGCTGACGAGACTGACCAAACGTTCCTGCTTGCTGGCCATTTCCTTTTCGATCCGCGCCGCATCGGTCACGCGAATTTCAGTAAAGTTCTTATAGTCGTTCTCAATGTCATCGATCAAAGCCGCGGCGGCGATGCGGCGAGCTTCGAGAGCCGGCGGAGCGTTCTTGGTAATCAGATCCTTCTGCAGGCGACGGATTTCCTTCACACCGTTGGCGCGATTGCCACTGAGCAAGGCGATCTTGGCCAGACGGGCCCGGGCCACCAGGTTCTGCTCCGAACGATCCGGCCAGAGACCGGCATACTGATTGTAATACTGGGTGGCTTCACCCCAGGTTTTGTTCAGCTCATTCATCTCGGCGATCTGCAGCACCGCGGTGCGGGCCAGATCATCCTTGCCGTGGAGCGAAATGAATTTCTTGTAGAGGCTGATCGACTCATTGTAGTCCTTCAGACCGCGGTAAAGGGTCGCCGCATTATAAAGAGCTTTCACCGAGTCGGCTTCCTTGCTGAAGTTCAGGCCATAGTACTTATAAAGCTTGGCAGCCTGATCAAAGTCAGCCAGGGATTCATTGGTCTGGGCCATATCCAGCGAGACCTTGGGGGCCAGCTTGGATTTGGGATATTCCTTGAGCAGAAGGTGACCAACCCGCAGGGCGTCTTCCACCTTGGCCAACTTGTAATAAGCGGTTGAAGCGTTGTAAAGAGCGGCGTCCGCACTTTCATCGGTGGGGAACTGCGACTGGAACGATTCAAACGTCTTGGCTGCTTCAGCCAGCTTGTTTTCCTTGTTCTGCTGCAGACCCAGGTTGAATACACCGGTTTTCATAGCCTTGATCAGATCTTCTTTCAGACTGGTGGCCACGATTTTTTGATTATCGTAGTACTTCTTCGAGTACTTCACCAGGTTTTCCCAGTCCTTGCGCTCGGCATAGAAGGTCAGGATCATTTTGATGGAACTCTTGCCTTGAGTCGTGTCCGGAATATCCATCCCGATATTCTCAAAACGCTTCAAACCCTCGGGGTAATGACCGTATTCAAACCAGGTCATGGCCGCGGTGTAGCGCATGGGAAAGCCTTCCTTCTCTTTAGGCAGAAGGGCTGCATAGTTGTCGATCATGGTGACCATCTTCTGCTTCACACGGGGCAGTGGCACGGGCTTGGAAACCTGGCCCAGAGGTGGCAACTTCTGATAGGTCGTGGCTTCGTCGATCTTCTTGATGGCAACAACCGAGTTGAATGCGGATTCTTTCAGGTATTTGCCGTCCTTGGGACGTTCCTGGGTCACTGTGTAGTATTCGTCCGCAGCATTTTCGAATTGTTCGAACTGGAAGTAGATATCCGCAAGGTAATAACGGAGTTCATAGGCATCTTCCGTTTTGGGGAAGGTGGCCAGATAGAGTTTATAGAGTTCAGCCGAGGTCGCCAGCATGGGCTTCTTCTTGGTCTTCTGACCCTGCTGATGATAAAGAGTTCCGTAGCGGTGGATGTTTTTTCTGGTTTTCTCGACAGCTTCGTCCAGAACATCTTTCTTGGTCGCGTTGGCTGCAATCCACTTGCTGCCTGCGTCCACATAAAGGGCGCGCATGCGCTTCATGTTATCCACGAGTGCCGCGGAGTTCATGGTTGTATCGTAGAGTTTCGCTAACTTGGAATGAATCTCAGGATTGCGCGGACGTGTAGGCGATTCCGCCAGCAGGCGACCGAAGACGTCAATAGCCTTGCTGTTTTCCCCGTTGTCCTCATAGATGTTGCCGAGGCGCTCGAGCATGTCATAGAAGGATTCTTTTTCGCCGATGCGATTGAAGTATTCCATCGCTTCGTCGATTTTTTCGGTTTCGGCATAGACCATGATCAAATCGTTGATAGCTTCCTGGCGCAGGTTGAAGTTACCAGGATTGTTCTTATCCTTTTCCGCAATCTTGATGGCCAGTTTAAAAGCGGCAATGCCCTTGTCCACGTTTTCCATGGTTTCTTTTTCGTTGGCAACCTTGGAATTGTAGTAGGCCCAGCCTAGCTTATAGACGGCGAAGGGATAAACCTTGGATTCCTTGTCAGGATTGCCTTTGGAAGCATCCATGGCGTTCTTGTAGTTGTCCTTGGCTTTTTCCATGTCGTGCTTGTAGAAATAGAATTCGCCGAGGGCCAGATAGGTATCCGCCAGCAGCATGGAATCCTTGTGTTCGCGCACGAGCTGGTTGAAGTAAAGAACCGCATTGTCATTTTCAAGCAGCAGCAAGGTTTTGGCCAGGGAATACAGCGCCGCATCCGTGCGAGGATGCTTGGGGAATTCCTTGACCAGCTTGCGGAAGGCTTCGGTACTCTTCAACAGTTCGGCCTGCGAGGCCTTGGTGGTCAGCTGCGGCTCGGCGCCTTTTTTGGTCTTCTTCCAGCCTTCGTATTTGGTTTCGTAGTCCTTCATTTCCAATTCGCGGATGTATTCCGCGCGCTCGGAATGAAGTTCACCCAAACGTAGGTAGAGTTCGAACTTGCGGTTCGCCTGCATGTTGGGGGTCGCCAGGAGCTTATGGATGCTGGTGACGGTCTGCATGCGCAGAACATCGGCTTCCCGCAGCCTTTCCGGTGACACGCCCTGCCGGCTTTCGGCAAAGTAGCTGTTCATATCAGCTTTGTTAGGCGCCGCATCCTTGGCCATTTTAGGCTTTTCTTTTTTAGCTGCGGCGGCGAATCCGACGGATCCGTTTCCAGCCATAGCCAAGGCGAGGATAGGCAGGATCAAAATTCTTCTGATGTGTCTCAAATTCATGCTTTCCCCTTTGCCAGAAATCGATGTTGGCTTAGAGCTTACACTCTGGTTCTACGTCGATGATCTGGTAGCCAATCTCATCCCACCAGTATTCAAACTTGTTATCTTCCCAGCTCTGAGTCTTGCGACTCCAGCCATTCACGGCGTCCTTATCCGTAACCTTCGACAGCTTGCTATCCCCGTGCAACTCCTTGCCCAGGATCTGATCCTTCTGGCTCATGAGAAGTTCGAGGTAGAGGAACTGCGATTGATCATAGAGTTCATCGAAGTGATCTTTCAGGTTACGAAGTTCACCCAAAAACCGCGTTCCGATGTCGCTTCGCATGATGGCCGCACGACCCAGGAGCATCTGCTTGTAAGGCTCGATGTCAGGCAAGGAGCCGTAGATGCCATAGGTTTCGAGGGCGTTCAATTCCTCGATAAGCGTGGCATACTGATCGCGAACCAGCAGCATCACATCGCTATGAGCAGCCGTATTCAAAACGTTGATGGGAATGCCGATCGCCTGACCCGATACACCGGTGATCAGGTTTTCAAACAGCTGATACGAAGCATCCGGACTGAGGCGCTGTCGATCGAGGAAAGTTCCCAGGTTGGCAACCGCATCACGGTGCTTTTCCGCGAAGTCAGCCAGCGCATTCCGGGCATCATCGTAACGGCAAACCCAATAATAGATCATCGATTCCAAAACCTTGCCTTCAGCATTGAAGCGATCTTCAAAGTAAGGCGAGTGCGCGGAATAGAGAGCACCTAACGCATGCTTGACGCTACCGGCCATGAAGAGGGCCCAGGACTGTTCAAAGATCGAGTCATAGAACAGCACACTGCTGCGGCGGATCAAACGGTATTCCTGAGCCGACTCGATGAAACGGCGTTCCTGATAATAGAGTCGGGCCAGAGCCATGTGTGTGTAATTCAGCATCTCGGCCATCTCATAGCGGCGAAGTTCCGCCAGATCCTGCGCCGTGGGATTCAAAATAGCCCGGAAATAGGCTTCGGCCTGTTTGGGTTGATTCTGCTTGATGGCGATCAGACCGAGCTGATACTGGGCCGGCATGAAATAGCGGTCCTGCATCACGATCTTATCGTAAGCCTGCTTGGCTCCAGCGTAATCATTCTTGGCTGCCAGCGCATTGGCCAGGATGTAGTTCCAGTTGTTCCCAAACGAAGGAGGATTGCCCTCGCGTGGCCCCAGGTTGGCTCCCAATTCTTCGAGAAGATACTGAACAGGTTTGGCCTTGGATGTTTTCCAAAGGATTTCCCAAAGGGGCTTGTGCTTCTCATCATAAGGCGATTGGGCAATAGCCAACGCGCGAATTGCATGTTCCGATGCCAGCAAAGGATAACCGGCGAGGAAGAGCAACTCGGAACGCACCTGCTCATAAGCCAGGCGGTTGTCGAGAGTGAGTTCACCCAGTTTAGGAACGAAGGTATCCAGAGCATCCCAGGCCGGACGCTTTTGGAGTTCGCCGCGACGATATTTTTCGAACACGGCGATCAGGCGCCTATTCGTGGCGGTATTCACCTGTCCTTGAACAACGGCCTGTTTCGCCGCTGGTTTTTTCGGGACTTTGCCGGTATTTTTTTGGGCCAGCAAAGGTGTCGCCACCAGGCCGGCCATCAACAGTAAGCTATGTATTGTATTCACTAACATCACGCTCCCACCCCAGGCTTGGACTATTAAAACAGGTAGTAGCTCAGACCAAAGTCGATGCTATAGGTATTCTTCCGATAGTCCGCACCATTGCGTGTTTCGGTATACGATCGGGCTCGGAAGTCGATTCGCATCGACAGAGCTTTCGCCCAATAGAACCTTTGACCGGCGCCATAGTTCAGGGCATTCAGGTCACCCTGATCGGTGCTGACCCGTGAAAGTCCGGCTGTGAAGTACACATCGGAATACACGATCAGGAAGTCCGCGAGGTTAAGCTTGCCGTAAAACGGAGCAAGAATCGCAGTGGTATCGATGATTTTCTTGATCTGATTGACTTCCGGATCCAGGATCCCTTGCACAAACGATCCATCCGATTCACGGCGATAGTATGTGATTTTACGAAGGGCCTTGCGGTCATCTGAATCGGCGACCTTGGCATTCATGGATTGGAGTTCGATACCAATCCACTCATTCAGGAACATCGCACCGCGAAATCCAAAGAGAGTGGTATCGGTATAAGCTTCATTCGTAATGGTGCCGTAGGAAAGCCCCAGCTCCGGACGCAGCGCTTTGGTAAAATAGCGATTCTGCAAAATCGTCACAGGAGATTGCTGCCCTTTGCCGCGAATCTCATCGGGCTTAAGGTCGATGGCGAACAGCGAAGGCGCCAGGCTCATCAGCAGGGTTGTCAAAAGAAGACGCGGACGAACAGATCGTAAATTCATAGGTTGACCTCTAATCAAGTCTCCCTGCACGGGAAACCTTCCTATAACGAAATAGTTCGGTGAATCGGATCGAAACCTTAAACATGGGACTCAAGCAATTCAGACTCGCGCGTAATTATCGATAACTACGGGATTATTTCAGTGCGACAGAATTAGATTCGGGAATCGAATTCGTGCGCACGCGACCTAACGAGCCTTGTAAAGAGTGTAACATGGGGAATGGGTAGGATAAGGAGGGCAAGAATTGCCCTCTTCGACGATGAGACTTGCGGGAATTACTTTGCGGTTTTGCGTCGTGCGTATTCTCGATTCAGAAGGTCGAGTTCACGACTGCTCTGGCCCAGGACGGACGAGTTTTCCTGAGCCCGACGCGTGAGGTAAGGCAGCAGTTCACCCACTGTTCCATAAGGCACGTATTTGGCAACCAGATAACCGGCGGCCGCGAGATTGAAGCTAATATTATCACTCATGCCGAGAAGCTGCGCGAAGTGAATGCGTTCATCGTGGGGCTCGATCTGGTGCTGGGCCATGAGATCCACCAGGAGGCGAACGGAGGCCTCATTATGGGTTCCCGCACAGAATGCAATGCGATCGAGGTTCGACACGCAGAACTTCAGGGCTTCATTATACTCGCGATCCGTCGCTTCCTTGGTGGGGTTGATCGGTGATGGACGACCTTCCTCGGCGGCGTGGTCGTTTTCCTTTTCCAAATAAGCACCACGTACCAGTTTAAAGCCGAGATAAAAATTCTGGGCTTGGGCCGTTGCCAAACATGACTTGATAAAATCCAGTCGATCGTGGCGATAGAGCTGAATCGTATTGGAGACGATGGCCTGCTCTTGATTCAAGCGAGCCATGAGTTCCATAGCTAAAGTATCCACCGTTTTTTGAATCCAGGATTCCTCGGCATCGATCATGATCCGCACACGCTTTTTCGCAGCATGCTCGCAGATGGCTTCAAAACGGCCCTTCACGCGGGCAAAGGCGGCCTGTTCATCGATGGTCAGCACATCGCCGCGATCTGTTTTCGCAAGGAGATCCAGAGAGGCCACACCCGTGGGCTTAAACACTGCGAATGGAATCAGCTTGCGATGCTGCGCTGCCATGTCGATGGTTCGAATGATTTCCTTGGTGACCAGGTCAAAGTCCTCTTCCTGGCCTCCCCCTTCCCGCGCAAAATCCAGAATGGTGCCAACGGATTTGGTTCCCAGCTGTTCGATACGCGGCAGACAGTCGGGTATGGTTTCACCGCCACAGAAATGCGAAAAGATGGTTTTTTTAATAAGGCCTTGAATCGGCAGGCGCAGCTTCAGGGAAAGATCAGCGAAAGTCGGCCCGAGTTTGACAACCAGGGGACTGCCGATGACTTTAAAGAGAAAAATCGCTTGCCGCAGCTGCTGATCGCTGAGCGATGCAAACGCGATCGCCGTATTGTTCAGATCAAGTTTCGCAGCAGGCGTCTCGGGCTGTCGTTTGGCTTTGGACATGGCGTGGCTCTCCGTAGGATCCGATGGGCGAGAACACCCTAGCAGAAGAGCCCGTAAAAGTCATGGCTTCACTGCTGTTTAGGCCTCAGGTTCTGGAAGGCCTCCAGCAAATCAATCGGCAATGGGAAGAACACGGTTTTGGCATTGGGAGATGCGGCCATATCGGCCATGGTCTGCAGGTATCGAAGCTGCAATGCTGTGTAATTATTGGAAATAAGATCAGCGGCATCCTTCAGCATTTGGGCAGCCTGGAATTCCCCTTCCGCCGCAATGACTTTGGCTCGACGTTCGCGCTCCGCTTCAGCCTGGCGAGCCATAGCCCTTTGCTGATCAAGGGGAAGGTCAACATGTTTAACTTCGACAGCGACCACCTTGATCCCCCAGGAATCGGTATTTTGATCGAGGATCCGCTGCAGGTGCAGATTGATCTTATCCCGTTCGGCCAGCAGCTCATCCAGAGAGTGCTCGCCCAGGACGGAACGCAAATGCGTCTGGGACAGCTGGGCTGTCGCATAAAGATAATTTTCAACATTGATCACAGCGCGCATGCTATCGACCACTTTAAAATAAACCACCGCATTCACTTTCAGTGAAATATTATCCCGGGTGATGACATCCTGAGGGTCGATATCCATGGTCACGATCCGTGTGGACACACGCGCTTCGATACGATCAATACCGGGAATCAAAAAGATGAGGCCTGGCCCTTTCGGTTGGTCGAGAGCCCGCCCCAATCGGAAGACTATGGCTCTTTGATATTCGGGTATGATGCGGACTGTCGAACTGATGATCAGAAGAATGCCGATAACCAGCAAAACCAGCATGAATTCCATATTTAATCCTTTCGTGTCGGTTGCAGGAGCCTGAGTTTCAGATTCAATCCATCGATAGCTTCAACATGAAGCCGGTCGCCCGGTTTCACGGTTTGGTGATTCACTTCTGTGGCATTCCAGTATTCGCCGAAGATACGGACGCGGCCGTGGCCATCAATAAAATATTCCACGGCTTCCACTTCCGCGCCCAGCAGAGTTTCCACGCCGGTTTTGGCTTTGGCTCGCACGTTGCGTAACACCAGCCAGCCGAGTCCTAGGAAAAAAGCCAAAAGGAAGAGGGACGTGGGAATGATCAACCATCGTGAGATGCGCATGGCGGGTTCGGCTTTGTCATCAATCAACAGGATGGATCCCGTGACAAAACCAATCAGTCCGCCAACGCCTAGAGCTCCAAAACTCGGCAGGAAGATTTCCGCCACCATAAAGACCACGCTGGCCAGAATCAGGAGCATGGCACCGAAGTTGACAGGCAGCATCGAGGATGCAATTAAAGCCAAAATCAAACTGATGGCTCCGATCACACCTGGTGCCACCACGCCGGGATGCGTGATTTCAAAGGCAAGTCCCAAAAGTCCCACAATGAACAGGAGATAAAAAAGATTGGGGTTACTGATGATTTCGAGCAGCTCATGGCGAAAGTTTCTTTCAAAAGGAACCAGCTCCGCGTTAGCTGTTTGGAGCTTCCGGGTCGTTTCGCCTATTTTAACGTCGCGGCCGTCCAATCCTTTCATCAGGGTTTTGAGATCAGGTGCGATCACATCGATGACCTTGTTTTCCAGGGCTTCCTGCGCAGTGATCGACAGGGAGTTGCTGACGAAGGAGGCGGCCATTTCACGGTTACGGCCACGGGCATCGGCAATGGACTGCATAAAGGCCACTGTATCGTTTTCAATTTTAGACCTGAGATCAGACTTATCATCAATATTTCGGCCGCTGATATCAACAGGATGGGCGGCACCGATATTGGTGCCTGGGGCCATGGCCGCTACATGTGAGGCGAGCGTGATGAATGTACCCGCACTGCCTGCGTGAGCGCCATCAGGGCCGACCCAAACCACCACTGGAACCTTGGCCGCCATCATATCCTGGACCATGGTCCGTGTGGCTTCGAGAGAGCCGCCCGGCGTATCAAGGATGATCAGGAGACCGTCCATCTTGTCTTTATCGATTTCGTTGAGGGCGCTTTTGAGGACGTCGGCGGAGGCAGCCCCGATGGTGCCCAAACGAAGCTCAAGCCACTTCGGAGGTGCATCGGCGCCATGGGCAAGATTGGGGAGCAGCAAGGCCAAGAGGAACGTGATCAGAGTCCGTAAAAAGCTGTGCGCCATGGATGAGACCCTCCCGTCATGCAGACCCAGGCTACCTCGGTTCATGGCGTGCTGCAAGTCCATCTGCGGCGGCTGCCGGGGAAGTCGTGGTGCGGGAACACGGGAGACGCGGGTGCGACACGCGGAGCGGACTTTCAACAAAATTAGAAACCCCGCAGCTGTTTCCAACTGCGGGGTTGCATGGTGGGCGTTCACAGATTCGAACTGTGGACCCTTAGCTTGTAAGGCTAATGCTCTAACCAACTGAGCTAAACGCCCGATCCTCAAACGAGGAATGCGTTATCGCAGAAATCGGAAATACTGTCAACCGACTTCTTCCTCATCCTCTTCGTCGTGGTCCGACGCGACTTGATCGTTCAGGTTCCACCCATCTTCCGTCACAGAGGCGTTGCGCTCCTTGGTCACTGGCCCTTGGGGAGCACGGCGGACAAGGTGTTGCGGTCCCTGGGTTTCATTGAGCAGACTGTCCCGTTTAGGTTCGGATCGCTTGGTGGCTTCCGGTGCCCAGTCTTCAGACTCGGCTGGCTCATCGTCGTCCTTGTCAGCGACCGGATCGGGAGCGGATTTTTTGTTGGATGCAACGGTCCAATCTTCACCGTTTTCCAGATCCTCATCCTCTTCCTTTTCCTTGCCTTTTTTGCCTGTGGCTGATTTCCAGGAACCTTTGTCGTCACCATCATCACTCTGATCATCATCGTCGTCGGTTTTTTTCCGCCAGAAGAGACCTTTGCGTTTCGGTTTGCTTTTTTCGATCGTGCCCGCTTTGGGAAGGATTTCCGACAGACGCGCTTCTTCTGTCATTTCTGGTTCATCATCAATGTCTTGCGTGCGAGGCTGCTTTTTCATCGCTTGATTTTGCATCTGACGCGAAGCTGTGACGGGTTGTTCCATCATCGGTTCAGCTGCGGGTTCAAATGCTGGCATCGCGGGCGCAGAGGCTTGGGGTGCCAAGGTCTGGATCGCAGGCGCGGATGCAGAAGCCTGCGCGGCATAAGCCTGCATGGGAGCCGCTGGAGCCTGGGCATGGACGTAAGCAGGTTGTTCGGAAACGGGCGGTTGAGAATGCGGCTGCTGATGCGCAATATTTTGACCATATTGGGCCGCTTCCGCAAATACGTTGGGCTGTGCCATTCCAGGTGCTGGCAGAGGCTGACCAGGAACAAAAACAGGCTGGCCATCGGCTGACATCATCGGCGGTTGAGGAGCAAAAGTCTGCTGAGGCGATGGCATGGAAGTCTGCTGGGCCATCGGCGCAGGATTTTGCGGATGACGTGCCTGAGGCCCACTCGAATGCTGAGAGGCAGGCTGTTGATCATGCGGGATACCTGCAGGAGGCATGGCTTGCTGATGAACAGGTTGCTGCGCGTACGAAGATGGCGGAGATTGCATGCCTTGATGAGGCATCGTTTGCTGGGATGATGGCGCACCCTGAGGATATGTCAGTTGCTGCGCGAAAGGTTGCCCTTGATGCGACGGTTGAGGATGGGAAACAGGCTGCTGTTCGTAACCGGGCATGGGTTGACCCATCGGCTGTTGCATGCCGTGCTGCAGTATCTGTTGTCCCATGGGTTGTTGCATGCCCTGCTGTGACATCGGCTGTCCCATGGGTTGCTGCATACCTTGCTGTGACATCGGCTGTCCCATGGGTTGCTGCATGCCCTGCTGTGACGTCAGCTGTCCCATAGGTTGTTGCATGCCCTGCTGTGACATCGGCTGTCCCATGGGTTGTTGCATAACCTGTTGTGACGTCTGGTGGGCTATCGGCTGCTGAGTAGCCTGCTGCGGCATGGGTTGCTGCATGCCTTGCTGAGCCGCGGGTTGATTCATTGGCTGTTGCATGCCCTGCGTTGGCATGGGTTGCTGCATGCCGTTCTGAGGCGTGGATTGACCCATTGGCTGTTGCATGCCATGTGGTGGCATGGGTTGCTGCATGCCTTGTTGTGGCATGGGCTGTCCCATAGGCTGCTGCATGCCGTGCGGTGGCATGGGTTGCTGCATACCAGGATGTCCCATTCCCTGTGTCGGCATAGGCTGCTGAATCACGGTTTGTTCCTGGTACACAGGTTGATGCTGCGCCATCGGCTGATGATTCGAAATCGGTTGTTGATTCGACACAGGCTGAGGGGGGAAATGCAAAGGCTGATGATTGGAAACCGGCTGTTGGCTATAACCCTCCTGCGGCATGCCCGGATGTTGCGCCTGCTGCTGGCCCATAGCCTGAGGTTGCATAGGCTGCTGCGCGAATGGTTGGCCCATAGGCTGCTGACCTGATGGCATTCCTTGTGGCGGCAACGGCTGTTGCGCCTGCTGCTGCATCATAGGCTGCGGCACGACCGGCGCCTGGGCTTGCTGGGCCTTCGCCTGTTCCTGACGACGTTTGCGGCCAGGGTGCAGGGACTTTTCCAACATGGAAATGGGTACGACGTCAGACACTTCCGGTCCTTCATCATCGTCATCAAAATGCGAACTATGGACCTGCGAGACTTTGTCCGTATGCTTTTTCGCCGAAGTTGATTTCGCCTGTGACTTCGACGAAGCCCATTCGTCGTCGCCCACATGCGACTCGGCGGCAGTCGCTGGTGCATGGCGGCTGTAATGCTGCGATTCCTCGTCGCTGGTGATTTCCTTATTATCCTCATCTTCAATGCGTTGACCGAGCTTGGCCAGACGGTGGGCTCGCATAAAGCGCATGGTAAACCAGCTCATGATCAGCAGCAGAATCACGATGCCTGCGATGGCAAAGCCACGCCATCTCCAGGGTGGCCTTGTCGTCAGTTGAGACGAATGCATGGATGTATAGGCTATGGCGAGACCGGGTGAACTCTCGTCATCAAAGACCTTGGCCAGATCCGTATAGGTCATCAGGAAGTGATTGGTCGCCGACGAAATCAGGATGTGCATCTGCATGATGGGCACATCATCGTATTGAAATTCCGTGTAAAAGAGAATGGCGGGATCGCCGGTCTCGAGTTTCTGGAAAGCTGCATCCCGCAGACGATAGCCTGTCACACGGTTGGAGATTTTGCCAAACTTCTCGACGATCAAATCGCCATATTCCTTCATGGTCACTTCATCGATATAACGAAGTTTGCTGAAGACCATGACCTGAAGCGTAGGCTGATACGTTTGATTCGGCTGCTTCGGCGATTCAAAGAGCAAGGAAGAACCGTGCGAGTTCTTGTGCACCAGCCAGCCATTCGGCGGAACAATGCTGAACCCCACATCGGGAATTTCAATGCGTTCGCCGGTGGAGACCTTGGGCGGCTCCGGAGGCAGCTCCGCTTTGGCCTGAGGTGGACGCGGTGGTCCCTCGGCCCAAAGTTGGGGAACCAGACTGCTGAAAAGCAGACAAATCAAAATCAGCTGTTTCATAAAAAACCCTTATACGGAGCGAGCCAATTTCAGCTCGGCAAAGACCTGGACAAAGGCCTGATCATCCAGTGTGAAGGTACGCACGCTGTCTTCAATCCAAACCATGGCTGAGTCGTCGATTTCGTAAAGTCCGTAACGGTGGGGACCGTCATCGGGCAGACGTTCCTTCTGATTCCCTTCAATCTCCAGCGGGATCGACACTTCCATGCGCATCTGAAGTTTCAATATGGTCTGCCACCGGTGGGTGGGATGCCATTCAGGATCAGAAAGGGCTTTATAAATCGCATTGAGGCGCCAAATTCCGACATCCTGGTTGTCGGCTACGCGGCTTTCCGAAACGAACATGCAAACGTCGCCGGTCTTCACATAAGGACCCATGGCCCGGTGCAGGTACTCGATGCGGTGTTCAGGCTTTTGATAAAGATCGTAGCATTGTTTCGCGGAGAGCTTAACGATCCAGTGACGACCAGAGTTTGGCACGTCTTCGTTGTCATTGATACGCAAGAGGAGCTCCGTAGGATAATCGGTTGGCAAGCCTTGGGATTTCAGACGCAAGCGCGCCTTTTCCAAATAGTATTCACTGCGCTTGCGAAGCTTGTCCGACATCGTCTTACGCCCGCTTTGCAGAAGAGTGGCCCCGATCATACACAGCACATCAGGATCCCCTTCCTGCGCGCGACGATTCAGCTTCAAGAACTCTTCAAGAGCCGTGCGATTGCGATCAATCAGATAAGATGTATAAGCGAAATAGAATTGATACTGGCTATTCAAGGGATAGACTTCACGCAAGAAGCGGGCAAACTGCCAAGCCTTGCGGTACTGCTTCACGCTGAATTGCTTATGGAAGCCGATTTCCGCACCCAATGGACTTTCGCCAATGCGGTCCTGAAGAGTGTCCATGACTTTGCGACTGAAGGTGGCATCCTGCAAGCGAACGCCCAGCAAAGCGGCCCGACGCAGCACGAAGTAGTCAGCCGTGACTTTGATCATGCCTTTGGCGATCTGCAGCTGATCTTCGTCAGGCAGTTCGGGTCCCAGAACCAGCGACAACTCACGACTGTAGGGATCGGAGGTATGGCGCTCCAGCTTGCGCTGCAGAATACGTCCAGCTTCAAGCTCGCCCAGTTCATAATGAATAAGGCCGGTCAGAGCATAAAGCCCGATCCAACTTGGATGCTGATAGTTGATATGCCTTTGAATATGCCGCTGCAGAATGCGAAGACTGCTTTCGTCCTGGTCTTCGGCCAGCGATTCGATCCATAGTCGGTAGTAAAGATGAGGTTGCTGTGATTTGCCATCGGCAAGGCGCTCACTCAGCAGCGAAAGAGCTCCCTCTTTCTCATTTTGCCAATAGAGCCGGAGGGCTTGCAGATATTCCTGATCAGGACTCTGGATCCTGCTATTTTTCTGACTCTTGACCATCCGAACCTCCTGGGAACTGTCCTGCGTAAAGCACGCAGGAGTCGTATCGGACCAGGAAGCCGGAACTTTAGCTTTAACAGTGCGGAATACCTGACTAATTTTTGCCCATTCCCAGGCGATTTCTGCCTGGTGCTTGAGCTTTATTTAGCTGGCGATCTGCGCTGCAGGCGTCTCTTGACTCATAAAGGGCATTTCCAGAACGCTGGCGTAATCAGGCTGCGTTACGGGCATGGCATGCAATTCTGCGGAACGCTCGATCAAAAGATCGCGCAATTCACGGTAGCAGCCTTCACAAATGGGTTGATTGAAGGTTCTTTGTTCGACCTCTCCCCACATGGTGAGCGCTTTCCAGGCATGTGTACTGAACTCACGTGAACGACTCTTGCGCGACTCGCAACATACACTGCACGAATTGGTAACTGATTTACGCATGCCACCCCCCCTTTTCTGGATTATCAGGTAATAGAATCCGACTGCTCCACCATCAGCATGAACTGATGATGTTCGCTCTGACGAAACCAGACATGGTCCGCAGTCTGGAGGTGCGAATGCCTCAAGGTGCTGGGCTACATGCGCTAAGCCGCATCAGAATTTATAGATATGTGTTGTGCTCGTGCTTCATTTTCCACATCCCGAATTCTGTGTCAACAAAAAATATCTCAAGGCACGATTCACTCGTGTTGAGATTTCGTTGGGATAAATCCGAAAATGAAGATGGGAAGAAGAAGCTATAAGGCCTTGTGAAACACAAGGCCCTGGCTGGATCAGTTAATCCCGCGGTACGGTTCCTTGTCGAAGTAATACCGCATAATTTCCTGCTTGATATTATGGAAACGAAGATTTTCAATCCGGTGGGTCAGGAGCGGTTTCCAGACTTCATTGGCCTGCTGATAGGCTCCGTTCCGATATTTGACCAGCCCGCGCAGATAAATGACTTCAGGATCCCTGTCGCCTTCATTATCCTCGAGATAGACTTCTGCCTGCCGTACTTTACCCAATTTCAACAGTCCATGCGCCAGCACTCGCAGGGGACGCTTATCATGGGTAAGTCCCAGGTCCAAAGCGAGTTTCGCATATTCAACTGCTTTTTCGAGCTGCGTTCCTCTCCAGATGTAACAATCAGCCTGCTCCAGGTAAGCCTTGGCTCTTTGTTTATCTTTGAGGGACGGGATCATCAGCATCTGATCAAACCACATGCTGGCTGTTTCCAGCTGCCAGAGGTCTTTAAAGAGAACCCCGAGCGACCAGTAGATTTCAGGGCTATCGAAATTGGTGTTCAGGAGCTTTAAAAGGTCGTAAATCGCCTGCCGGGCGTCGAAAGCGGAAGCGGCCTGGACCAGACGCATGAGGACCAGGTCCTGTCCATCACCATACAGAAACCGGAGCTTTTCCCGGGCATAGACCAAAGCGATCTGCCTGGTTCCCGCCAGGGCACGAGTCTTGGCATCGTATTCCTGCCAATTGAGTTCCGACTCATCACTTTCAGCGAGCTTTTTCAGGGTTGCGTCGGCGACTTCGAACTCCACCTTGCCGTGGGCCAGCTCGGAAAGATTACGGACCTGCAGAACGAGGTACGCAATATTCCAGGGATCGCGTTGCAAAACCTGATGCAGCTGATCCAGACTGTTTTGGAATTGTCCCTTGCGGAATTCATAGTTGGCGTGAAGCCAATGCAATTCGCAAAGTTCCTCTTCGCTCATCTTGTCGTTGCGGTCGATGTTCGTCAGGATCTTTTTAGCCTGATCCGGATCACCGAACTGCATGATAAACGCTGCGTATTTCAAGGTTGTGATGCGGCTTTGCGAGTCCAGCTCGTACATGCGGTTAAAGTGTTTTGCCGCCTTGTCCTTGTTGCCAAGGCGCAGATAAACCTCACCCATATGACCTTGTACATCAGGATCTTCAGGGAATTTGGCCACCAGGGAATGGAGGAGGCTCAAAAGCTCCACTTTATCCGAAGGGCTGTCGACCAGTTTCTTCAAACGCTCTTTGTTGATCAGATAATCTTCCACGTTCACCTTGCTGAGACGCAGCTTGGAGACGAGAAGGCAAAAGCGAATCTCGGGTTGATCCGGATGAGCCTTGTAAGCTTCCGTGAAGAGTTCGTGGGCCAAAGCCACTTCACCCATCGATAGGAATTGGCCACCGATCTTTTGGATCACTTCCGGACTGGCTGCTTCGGCTTTCAGAATCTTGCGATACATGTCGAGCGACAGGTTGAATTCGCCAAACTCTTCCAAAACCTTGGCTGAGAAGTAAAGCACACCTTCGGATAGCATCTGGTCATCCAGAATGCGATGGGCCACCAGGCGCGCCTGGGAACGTCTCTGTTCGGCCAGTGTTTGATCGCCGCGCAGTTCAGCGACCTTGGCTGTGGCCAGGCGCTCGAAGAGCTGAATTTCAGGCGGACACATGCCTTTATTTTCCATCCACCATTCAGAAAGCGTTTGAATGGCCATCTCTGCAGAATCAAAGTCATTGCGATCAATGAATTCATTGGATAGGCGTCGATGCGTTTCGAAGTTGCCATACACGTTATACGGGGCCATGTCTTCAAAGAGGAAAAAGTACTGATCCCCTTTTTTGTCATCATTGGCCTGATAACAGATCTGGCTTAAACCAAAGTATCCGGGATACCAGTTGGGATCCAGGTTCACGCACTGCTCGTAGTTGAAGCGGCTGCGTTCCAGATTGTTTTCAATTTCCATGCAGAAGCCGATGCCATAATAAATGGCCGGATGCGGTCCCACCGTGCGCAGCAGCGCCTGCAGGCGGATCATGGCTTCTTTGTTTTCAATGAATTCACCATGCTGCTCGACGAAGATGAGGGCGATGCGGTAGGTCACGCTTTCCGCGTCCTTTTCCAGCGCCTCTTCATAGACCTTGCGCAAGTGAGCAAGGGTGTCGAGTTTGGTGGCGAGTTCAACCCGCCGCAGGTGCAGAAGAAGATCATGGCGATAGGCATCGCTATTCACAAGATCTTCGATCATTCGTTCGGCTCGTTCGTAGGCCTTCACAAATATGTATTTGTTGGCTTCATCGAGCTGTGGATTACTGGAATGCGTTGGCGTCATACGGCTTACCTCACCCGCTTTCCAGGCTTATCGACTATGGTTTTTGAAACTAAAACAGGCTGGACCAAGCGGTCTTTACCGCAAAGGCAAGATTGATTTGGCAGCTAAGCGAATCAGGGACTTGGCAGGGGCTGATCAAGGGGATTTCAGCCAAAACACCAGAAAAAGGAAAAATGTTTCGCGAGATTTCGTTTCTACGAAAACACCAATCGAAGAGTCTTACGGTGCAGAATGGTGCGGATCACCAGGAACACAAACCACAGTCCGGCTGCAATCCATGCGCCGTTTGCTGGCAGAATATGCCTTTCCAGAAGCATGATCACGATCCAACCGAGCACCAGCCGACCCAGACGGCGCCGCACGCTGCGATCCGAACCCACGAGTCCGCCGCGCCAGGAAAAGGGCACCGAGACCGCTTCACGATGATAGGGAAAAATCGTCGGCACCAGGGCTGGAACGAATTTCCCATAACGAAAAGCCGCGAGATTCTGCCGGCGCCGCAGCGCTTCCTCACGATAAAGATCCAAGAAATAGAGCAGGGGCAGGATGCCCAAACTGAAAAGGAGGCCGGCAAATGAGCGCGCGGCGAGACTGAAACCAATGGCCAGTAGCCAGAGGCTCAGGCGCAAGGGATGCCGCACAAAACGAAAGGGTCCAATCACAGCGGGTTCCTGCCAGCTGGCGGTATAGCCCTGGACCCAAAACAGCAAAGCCAAGGCTGCGCCTGAGATGGAGCCGCCAATCCATAGCGAGCGGGCATCCGGGGCAGCCCCGATCAGCGTGATGATCAAAATGAGATCTTCGATACAAAGAAAGGGAAGACCGGTCCCTAAACGCTGCTGAGCGTGGAGGAAGCGTTCACGGAAGGATTTGCCGAAGGACGCCAGCGTTTGTAATTCCATAGCCACTGCTCAGGGTAGAGGCGGATCACGGATTCGATGGAAGTTGCCATTCTCTGTGTCAGCTCAATTTCATCGATGCAACCATGATCAGCGGGGACAATCAGCTTCTGGATTATTCTATATTGCAGGAGCCCGGTCCGCATACAAAAAACCGCGAGCACAGGGCTGCCCTGCCGAATCGAAAGCTTGGCCGGGCCGCTGACAAACTCTGTGGGCTGCTGAAAAAAACGCACCACAGGCCCCACCCGTCCTTCAGGCTTTTGATCCATCACAAAGCCGAGGCACTCGCCTGCTTTCAGAAGTTTCAGCATGTCCTTGAGAATACTTTTGCTGTCCGTCCAGAGCACAGCGGTATTCATCCGTTGCCGCAGATCATCCAGGATCGCGGTCAATTCTGGCAATTTGGACGGTTTGGCCAGGGCATGAAAGCGTCGCCCGCTGGCCCGAGCCGTATAACGGGCCACGAATTCCCAATTGCCGAGGTGGGCTGTGACAATGATAAGACCCTTGCCAGCGGCCTGAAGCTCCTGGGTGGTCCCAGCGAGTTCATCGAGACCTTCGACTTGAATAGGATCCTGCTGAGATAGGTTGGCCCGCAGGGTTTCCATCAGCACACACCACTGCGAGCGGAAGACCTGCTGTTCAAAGGATTTGGCGAATGAGCTGTGAGCCGGCAGCGCATAAACCCGCTGCACGTTGCTGGCTATGAGCTTTTGATCGCGTTTCGAAAGCCTGGGTGCCCAAAAGCCTATGACTCGGGAAGTCCAGGGAATCCAACTGGCAGGCATGGACGCGATGGAGCGCAGCACGGCTTTGAGCAGAATCGTGATCAGACGGGAGCGGGCACTCACGCGCGCTCCGCTCTTTTTTGCAGGGCTTTGGCATAAAATTCACTGGCGCGATACGAAGAACGCACAAGTGGACCCGAGGCGCAGGACAAAAAGCCAAGCTCGTCAGCGATCCGGGCCAGTTCATCAAACTGCTTGGGTTCGACAAATTCCTTGATGGAAAGATGCTTCTTGGAGGGCCGCATGTACTGACCGATGGTGATGAAGTCCACTTGATATTCACGCAGATCCTTGAGCGCCTGCACCACTTCATCCATGGTTTCACCGAGGCCGAGCATCAAAGCGCTTTTGGTGAAAACAGGATAATCGGCGAGTTGCTTGACGCGCTGCAGAACTTGAAGCGATTGCCGATAGGATGCCCGGGCATCACGCACGCGTGGCGTCAGACGGTCCACCGTTTCGATATTGTGCGCAAAGACTTCCATTTTTGCGCTCAGAACGACTTCCAGTGAACTGTCCTTGCCCTGAAAATCACCGCCTAGAAACTCCAACAGAGTCGCGGGAGATTGAGACCGAATGGCTTCGAAGACGGACTTGATATGAGCCGCGCCGCCATCGGCCAAATCATCGCGATCGACCATGGTCAATACAGCATATTTGAGTCGCATCATGGCCACGCTCTGGGCGGTTTTTTCGCCTTCATGAGGGTCGAGCCAGCCGTTGGGATTGCCGGTTTTTACATTGCAAAAACGGCAGCCTCGGGTGCAGGTATCGCCCAGAATCATAAACGTTGCGGTATTAGTGGCCCAGCATTCATTGATATTCGGGCACTTGGCTTCTTCGCAAACGGTATACAGATTTTTGGAGCGCAGATCGCGCTTGATATCGAAGAAGACGTCCCCGGTGGGGATTTTGGTTTTCAGCCATTCCGGCTTATTAATATGCAAAGGTGCTGGCTTTTGCAAGGCATCAGCATTATCAGTCACGGCATAACCCCTTGATAGATGGGCTGCGGGCAGCGTTGGCACGAACAGCCGCACATTAACATTGTACTCTATCGATTGCCAGTGGAGGATGGTCGCCTTTTGGCTCATTCCATGTTAGAAGCTGTCCTCCCTGGTATTATCAAATAGGATACTGCTTCATGGCAAAATTTTCCCGCCCCACAAGTCCGGATACTCTGCTGACCAGCAAACGGAGTTATTCCATCTGGGCAGCAACGGTGGCCAGCCTTGCCAGGACTCCTCGCAACCTTGATCGTCCGCGCAACGACGTCTCTGATTTGGATCTGACCGCCGCCGTGATTCCTGAAATGCGTAAGGAACTCGTTGAACTTTGGGAAGCCTTTACGCTCAACCGTTCCGAAGTTTCCCGCTACCTGATGGACCCGAAGAAGGAAGCGTTGACTTATCTTTTGGGTTTTCACCTTTCGAACCTCGCTCGCGCGCAAGGCATGCTCCGGCGTAGCGAACACCATATGGGTCTATTCAGTTGGCTCCGCCAACAGCCACGGCCTTTGCATATCGAAGACCTTGGCTGCGGCACGGGAGCCTTGAGTTTGGCAACGCTGGATACTCTCATGCGTGATGAGAAGAAGGTCCCGTGTTCGATTGAACTCGTCGATAAATCGAGGGCGTTTTTAGACGCTGCCCTGCATGGTTTACAGCAGATCGATCCTCAGGCCAAAGTCGTGACGCGGCAACAGCGTCTGGACGAATATCTGGGTTTTGAAAGTCGTAAAACGGATGAAGCGAATGACAGCATCGTCTGGCATCAGCTCGGTTATGTTTGGAATGAAGTCAGCCATAATCCCAAAACAACACAGAGCCTGTTAAAGCATCTGGCGCAGGGTTTGAAACAGGGTCGACGCCTCATCACGCTTATTGAACCTGCGAGCCAGGATATGGCGCGTGGGGCTATGCAACTGCGCGATGAACTTTGTCAGATGGGCTATCAAGCGCTTTACCCTTGTCCTCATAATGGCAACTGCCCCATGCTCGAACGCACACGGGATTGGTGTTATAGCGAATGGGAATGGCAGCAGCCCCTTCTGATGGAGAAGATCGATCGCATTCTCGATATCGACCGCAGGCGCATCGGTGCCTCCGCCTATCTGTTTGCGAGTCCTGATATTGCCATGGCTCTGCGTACCTTTAAAAATGCCGAAGGTCACCAGGGTGATGCCATCGTGGTGGGACGCCCCTTGGATGAAAAAGCCCATCGGAGCGATACCCGTAAGTTTAACTATCTGCTGTGTACAGCCGCAGATGGGCTTGTCAAGGAACCGACGGATGCCGGTCCCGAGCGTTTGCGCGGCGTTGTTTGGGAGAGAATGGAAAAACCGGTGGTGACACCGGTCGGTCAGACCTCAAAGGCTGTCGGTAAGACTGTCAGAAGCAGCGACAAACCCGCTGGACGGACTGGCAGCAAACCCGCTGGCAGGACCAGCAGCAAGCCCGCTGGCAGAGCTGGCAGCAAGCCCGCTGGCAGAGCTGGCAGCAAGCCCACTGGCAAGACCGTCAGCAAGCCGCAAAAAACTCGCAAATGATTCTGGATAAGGCGCAGTCACTTCCACAGGGGCTGCGTCCTTTCCTGGTTGAAACCGAATACTGTGGGCATGCAGCAGCTGATGCGTGACGACCTGCATCATTTCATCCGGCAGCCTGTGCCGCTTGCCTTCGCCGTAAACTTTATCGCCAATAATTGGATATCCCGCTTCGTCGAGATGCACACGAATCTGATGACTGCGGCCCGTGATTGGACGACAGTTGACGAGGGTGACCCGTTGATTCGGATATGCTTTCAGGACTTCAAAAAAGGTCTGTGAGGATTTGCCGCCCGACTTCACAACCTTGACTTTACCGGTATTAGGCTGGATCGCACTCAGCGAGCATTTAATTTCGAAGGGCTTTTCAATCAGGCCCCAGGTCAGAGCGTGATAGGTTTTCTGAATGGTGTGCTGGCGGAACTGATCGGTCAGGAAAGTCATCATGTCCTTGTTGGTGGCGATGACAAGGGCTCCGGTGGTGTCCTTATCCAGTCGATGGACGAGCTGCAGATCCATTTTCTTATGGTCCATTTCCATCAGCAGCTTTTCGAGCACTGGAATCACATGCAGCACAGCCTGATCGCGGGTTGCCTGAGACGGCAGGCCTGCGGGCTTATTGATGATGATGATGTCATTTTCAAAATACAGGATATCCTCGGGCTTCAGACTCAAAGAGTCCTTGCTGCCGGGCTCAAAGAGTTTTTCGTTATATTCCACATCGATGCGGTCGCCTTTGCCCACAGTTTTGGAGGCAATGCGGACCCGCTTCTTATTCACATAGGCCCCGCCCATATCGACAATGGCTTTGGCGCGGCGCCGGGAAAGACCGGGAATGGAATCGGAAATGGCTGCATCAAGACGCATGCCGTTCAAACGGTAACTGACCTGAATGGAATGCCTTTCCATGACTTTAAACTCCTCGGTGGTCCTCTCAAAGGGCAGCAAGTGTTATCATTCTGGCTGGGAATAGTCAAGGTTGTGGATTTTAAGGCGATCTTCCATTGATGCCCCCTCCGCGGCTAAAGCCTGGAGATTCCTAGCCCACTTCAGAAGCTAGCGTATCGCACCCGATACGGAGAATGTTCATTGCTGCGTTGACGTCTCTATCGTGGATAGCTCCGCAATCACAGCACACCCATTCCCTTACCGAGAGACCTTTCGCTCCTTTCGGAGCGCTAGCTGGGATTGTCCGACAGCTAGAACAGGTTCTCGTTGTGTTGGTCTCATCGACCTCCACATACCAACGCTGACGCGCACTCGCTTTGTATTTCAGCATTGTTTTGAACATTGACGTTGCGGAATCGAGCAAAGACTTAGCCATTTTGGTTTTGATAAGTTTCTTTACGGACAGGTTGCCGACGACAATAAGTTTGTTTTGCTCGACGATCTTTGTTGAAGCTTTATGCAGATCATCCATACGCTTGTTTCGGACCTTGGCATGGATGCCCTTGGCTTGCCTTTTCTTTTTACCCTTCTGGGCTCTGGCAAGTTTTCGTTCCATTATCCGATAGTAGTGACCATTGGAAACCTTCTGACCGTTCGAAAGGGTCGCGGTTGACTTCAGTCCAAGGTCAATACCAACCGAAGCATAAGCGTCGCTTGTTTGCACCTCATAGCTCATAGAGATGCAGAGATACCATCGACCACGGGAATCCTCGCAGAACTCTCCTGCTCCATACTCGCCCTTGGCTGGAAGCCTTTCAGGTTGAAAAAGTTTGAACCCATGTCCAGCATAGTATGCCATGCCCTCTTTGAATGATATGCCCGTGCTCTTGAAAGGAACCCAGCCAAGTGACTTTTTGCCACGCCAGCGAAGCTTTCGCTTCCTTGCATTTTTCCTCCGCAACGCATACTCGGAGCAAACCTCCTGGACCGTTGTTGAATTGATTCCGAGGTCTTTCCCTACGCCTTTAGTCAGCTTTTGGAGATCAAAACCGGAGAGCCAGTGACTGTTATAGCGGATAGCATAGAGAGAGGTCTCATTGCAGTAGTTCCACACATAGTTGACAGCTCTCGACATCTTCTTAAGATGCTTTGCACTGACAGAGTCTTTGATGCGGATTTTTACTGTTTTCGTTGCCATTAAGCCTACAAATTGATAATCACACATGTTATACAGATTATAGGTATATAACACAATGAAAAAGCACCAAGGCAATGTCGTCAACTTCTGCACTTATCATGTCGTGTGGGTGACAAAGTATCGGAAAAAATACCTAGCCGGAGAAATTGGAACTCGGCTCAAGCAGATCTGCAGGGACGTTGCTAATGAGTGCAGTATCGAAATAAAGGAAATTGAATGCGACGGGGACACCATTCGCTTGCTGTTGGATGTTGATCCTCAGTTTGGAGTTCACAAGGCAGTTAAACGTATGAAAGGTATATCTTCCAAAGTTCTTAGGCAGGAATTCGCCATACTCAGGCAAAGACTACCCACGCTATGGACTAACTCCTATTTTGTCTGCACGGTTGGACGAGTATCCTCTGCATTGGTTCGGCAATATATCGAATTACAGAAAGAGCGTATAGTTCACTAGAAGCACAAGGGAGTTTTACTCATCTTGTGATAAAGGTAGGAAATGAGGGTATGAATTGTATTAATAACTAGAAGGGCCTCAGGTGGATCAAGAAGAATTGGATTGGGATGGACAACACTGGCCTTGTTTCTAATCGGATTTAGGGCATCAAGGGTTGCTCCATGAGTTCTTAAAATCATTCCTATATCTTGAGCACGATGGCCTTTCTGTATAAACGCTGGATGATGGTCTCCGAGATATTTTAGCATCTGGGTCATGGACGTTTTGGCGGTAATCTCAAGTCCTAGAGCCTGACTCTGATCCCTGAGGTAACCATGAAAAGCTGTGTGTACCCTGTCATGGGCACTGACTGCTCCCTGAGGGCTGGACAAAAGCACCTTTGCGTCTTCAAGGGCCGCATAACGGTAGCGCAGGAATGTTCAAAATTTAGCGGAACTGCGGTTGAGCTCAATTCAAGCTGTGAAATCCAGACATTTATCTCATCGTACATGGATCGACGATCGAGGTTGAGGTGGGCTGGCGTTTCCGCTTCGGGAGGGAATCTTTTTAATATTCCGCGGAGTATTTTGGCTTGTGACGTAGGGTTAGCCTCTTCCAGAATCCTTGCAAATCGCTGACGTGTAGTTCCTTCCATAGCATCTGGTTCAATATTGAGACCGCAGTACACAGGGTAGAACTCAGAATGCGTGTTGTAGGAAAAATCGGCGAGGTAGCCGCCACTTGATCCGATGTAACGAGTGATCACTTGCATAATCTGCTGTCGGGAAAGCTTTTCCATTCAGTCCTTTCTGTTTTATGAGTCAGATGATTGAAACTTTGGCTTGAGTTAATGTAGCGACAACTCAAATTCGCAAGCGAATTTCGACGATCGAGCTTTTTTGCCTTTGGGTCGCCCAAGCAATCGCAAATTAATACAACAAGCATAGCCGACATCATAAGGTGATTTGGTTCAAACTATTTGGCATTGGCCCATTTGACACCCATGGTAGGAATTTAGTTCGGCTCCCAAGATAAATCTACCCTTAAGTGACCGATACCTAGTTGCAATTCCTTGAAGGCGATCTTTGAAGCATTGGGCTATCCTTTCTCCAGCTACTATTCGGTATATTCGCGTGGAGAAACAACCTTTCCATCAAACAGCTTTTCATTCACTCAATTACGAAAAAGTGAGCTTCTTTTCTGACTGCTTTTGATATAACCGGGTGGATAAACTTTTATTTGAGTCAGTCATGCCCTCGTTTCCGATAGACCCCTTTCTCAGTGATATCGCTGCCGAGCTCCAGAAAAATCCGGCTGTTCTGCTTAAAGCCGAACCGGGAGCAGGAAAAACCACACGAGTGCCGCAGGCCCTTTTGGAAAAGTTTCAGCGCATTTTAGTTGTTCAGCCAAGGCGGCTGGCAGCAAAGTTGGCCGCGGAACGGGTGGCGGAACAGGCCGGTGGTCCTTGCGGGCAGCTGGTCGGCTATCAGATTCGCCTGGAGAATAAAAGCTCGCCCTCCACCCGGCTCCTGTTCGTGACGGAAGGGGTTTTAACGCGCAAGTTGCTTCAGGATCCTGAGCTGCGGGATTTTGATGTTGTGATCCTCGACGAATTTCATGAAAGGCATATTCATACCGATATTGCCCTGGCTTTGCTCCGTAGCATTCAGACCCGACGTGCGGATCTGCGACTCCTGATTATGTCAGCGACTTTGGATACCGGCGCGTTGGAGCAGTATCTGGATGGGGCCCGGGTCTTTAATATCCCCGGCCGTACGTATCCCGTGACTTTGGAATATTTACCAGGATCGAATCTGGCTTATCTGGAAGATCAGGTTTATCACGCCACGGCGCGTATGCTGGAAGACGAGCGTTGCGGTGGCAACATCTTGATCTTTCTGAGCGGGCTCGCCGAGATTCAACGCTGCACGGAACGACTTAAAAATGGATTGGGGACGCGGGCCGATTGGATCCCTTTGACCGCGGACCTGGCTGGCAATTATCGTCTGTTGCTGCAAAACGAGGGCGTGCCGAAGGTGGTGCTGGCCACCAACGTTGCGGAAACCTCGGTGACCCTGCCTGGCATTCGAGGCGTGATTGATACTGGCAAGGCGAAAATTTCAGGCTATGCCCCCTGGAGTGGTCTGCCGACCCTGGAAACGCAGAAGGTCAGCCAGGCGTCCTGCATCCAGCGTATGGGCCGTGCTGGTCGTATCGCTCCCGGTATTTGCTATCGTCTGTTTAGTGCGATGGATTTCAGCGGTCGCAGTAAATTTACGGAACCTGAAATTAAACGCATTGATCTGTGCCAGACGCTGCTCGAGATCCAGGCGATCCTGCCTGAGGAAAGCAAGGCCTGGGAAACGCTGCCCTGGTTGGAAGCGCCTGATGAGGCGATCCTTCAGCATAACCTTCAGCTCCTGACTTCGCTGGGTGCCCTCGATGCCGGAGGGCGTTTGACGGCCGAGGGTCGATTCATGGCGGAATTCCCCCTGCATCCCCGCCTGGGCCGCATTATTATTGAAGGGAAAAAGCAGGGCATTGCAGGAGCGGCTTTGCTCGCCGCGCTTTTGATCAGCGAAGGTATGCTGCTGCGTGGGGATGAAAATGCCCGGGATCATCTGGAGTGTGATGTTACCTATCAGATGGAACTTTTCCTGCAAGTGATCCAGAAGAGGAACGGAGCGAGACGCGATCTGGATTTCGCTCGCATGCAGCGGCTGCGGCAGCTGTATGATAGTTTGCGCCGAAGTTGCAACGCCGAGAGTCTACACGAACTGCAGACGCTCGATGGGATGCGTATACGTCGTGCGATCTTTGCTGGATTTGCCGATCGTGTGGCACGCCATCGCCCTGCGGCGAGTCAGGCGGGACACCGGAAGCAGCGACACTTCAACTTTTGCCTCGGTCGGGGTGCGGTTCTGAATGAATCGTCTGTGGTTCGGGATCGGGAATGGCTTGTCGCAATTGATGCGCGGGAAACTCTGAGTGAAGAGGCGGATACGCAGCGCGGCCGTATTTTTGTTGCATCTGCCGTGGACATAGCCTGGCTGAAAGAGGACCCCTTTCATCTGGTGCAGAATGCCCTGGATATCCGTCTGGATGAAAAGACCGGACGTGCGCGTAAAGTTACCAGCCTGAATTATGGACGACTTCTGCTCGAAGAGACGATTGAGCAGGCCGATGCGGCGGCTATTCAAGAGCTGCTTTTCGCGACGGTGAAGGGACGCTGGCCTGAGGCTTTTTCGGATCTCACGGACTTTCATTCCTATCACCGGAAGGTGGAAATATTGGATCGGCATCAGTTCCCGCATAAGCTGCCACGTTTTGAAGGCGACATGCTGGATCTTTTGCTGTCCCATCTTTGTGAGGGCGCGCGCTCGCTAGCTGATGTCACGGCGCGGAGCATGAGGCAGGCGATTGAAGAGCAGCTGGATTATAATGATATCCTTCTTCTGCAGCAGCAGTGCCCGGACCAGATCACTCTGAAGAATGGGAAAAAATTTCGTATCCATTACGATGAGCCAGGGGAACCTTTTATCGAAGGTCGGATTCAGGAGTTTTTCAGTCAGCCGACCACGCCCCGTATCTGTTCCGACCGGCAACCCCTTTTGCTCAAGCTCCTGGCCCCCAACCGTCGACCGGCGCAGATTACGCAGGATCTTGCCGGCTTTTGGCAGGGCAGCTATCACGACGTGAAAAAGGAGCTGAAAAGACGCTATCCCAAGCATGCCTGGCCAGAGGATCCGGTGCATGAGAAGCCTGACGACCGGCCCCCAAGGAGGACGACGTCTTCCTAGGTGAGCGTGTCCCTTCCTTCAAGGAGGACGACGTCTTCTGAGGTGAGCGTGGCACTTCCCACAAGATTCCTCTATAGTAGCCGCCTGGCCGCAGGACTTATGTGGCGATGTGGCATATATGCTGGAAGGAGAGGTCTCGAATGTCCGGAAAACGCAAAATAGTTATCACAGCGGCGCTTCCCTATGCGAATGGCCCGGTTCATATCGGTCATTTGGTGGAACATTGCATGGTTGATTTCTGGGCGCGTTTTCAACGCATGCGGGGCCACAATTGCTATTTCATCTGTGCCGATGATACCCATGGGACACCGGTGATGGTCAACGCCCGTAAACAGGGTGTGACACCAGAGCAGCTGGTTGAGACGGCACGCGTGGAACACGTCCGCGATTTGAATGGCTTTGAAATTCTTTATGACAATTACGGTTCGACCAACAGCGCGTCAAACAAGAAAATATCGGATCGCATTTTCGTCGCGTTGAAGGAAAAGGGTCATATTGAAACCAAGACCCTGCAGCAGGCTTACTGCGAAACCGATAAAATGTTCCTGCCCGATCGCTTTGTGAAGGGCACCTGCCCCCGCTGCGGTACGCCCGATCAGTATGGAGACGGCTGTGAATCCTGCAGTGCGGTGTATGGGACCGATGAATTGAAGAATCCTCGCTGCGTTCTGTGCGGTACGACCCCCGTGCAGAAAGCGAGCGAGAACGTTTTTGTCAAACTCAACGACTTCAAAAACTTTCTGAAAGCCTGGGTTCCTGAGCATAATAGTCCGGAAATCACCAAGAAGCTGAGCGAATGGCTGAAAGACGATTTGCAGTCCTGGTGCATTTCGCGTGACAAACCCTATTTCGGTTTTGAAATCCCAGGTCATCCCGACAAGTTTTTTTACGTCTGGTTTGATGCGCCGATCGGTTATCTGGCCTCGCTCGATGACTATGCCCGAGCCCGGCAGAAAACGTTCGAGGACTACTGGAACAGCCACGAGATCTATCATTGCATTGGCAAGGATATTATTTATCACCACAGCCTGTTCTGGCCGTCGATGCTCCAGGCGGCTGGCCTTAACACCCCGACTCAGGTGATGGTCCACGGCATGCTCCAGGTCAACGGGGCGAAAATGAGTAAATCGCGCGGCACCAATATTTCGGCCGGAACTTATTTGAAGCACCTGGATCCGAATTACCTGCGCTATTACCTCGCCTGCAAGATGTCGTCGTCGATCGATGATTTCGATTTGAACTTCGAAGACTTTGTCTCGCGCGTAAACTCGGACCTGATTGGCAAGATCACCAACGTGGCCTCACGCGGGGCTTCGATGCTGCAAAAGCTCGGCAGCAAAATGGGCGAGCTGTCCGAGGAAGGCCGTACACTTGTAACTCAGGCTCAGGCTCTGAGCGAGCCGATTGCCACGCATTACGAAGACCGGGACTTCTCCAAAGCGATTCTGGCTATCCGTGGCATTGCTGATGAAGCCAACAAGTACTTCGACAAGCATGAACCCTGGAAGCTGGTGAAAACCGATGAAGCGGCCACCGTTCAAATCCTGACCGGGATTTTGAATCTGTTCCGCATCATGACGGTTTATTTGAAACCGATTCTGCCAGGCTATGCGAAAAAAGTGGAACGCCTGTTTCAGGAGGACCCTTACACCTGGACCAGCGCGCAGCAGGTCCTGGAATTCCATGAACTGGCGCCTTACGAGCATCTGGCCAAACGAGTGGAAATGGGTCAGGTTCAGAACATGCTGGATGAAGCCAAGGCCTTGGCCGCTGCTGCCATGGAACAGCCAGCGCCAACCGGGGCATCGGCTGCGCCTACAGACTCAGCGTTGAACCTTGCTCCCACCATTGGGATCGAGGATTTTCAAAAGATCGATCTGCGCGTTGTCAAAATCATCGATGCGAAACTGGTGGAAGGTGCCGGTAAACTCCTGCAACTGACACTGGACCTTGGCGGTGGTGTGACCCGGAATGTATTTTCCGGTATCAAGTCCACGTACAAACCCGAAGATCTGGTCGGTAAATTGACCGTGATGGTGGCCAACCTTGCTCCACGCAAAATGAAATTTGGCGTGAGTGAAGGCATGGTCCTGGCGTCGGGTGATGGCGAAAAATTGGCTCTGCTGTTTCCTGATACCAATGCCGTCCCTGGTCAACGTATCAGCTGAAACGCCGAGGAGAACCATGGAGTTGCGCCGCTTTTTGGAGCTGAACGAAGCCATGGCTCTGCGTGAGCTGCTGGACCAGATTCTGCGTGTGGAAGCAGTCTGGGAACAGGAGACGGAACGCCAGCAGTCCCTGCAAAAACTCTTTGAACTTTTGGATGGCGCGGCTTTGCACAGGGGTCCCACCCTGCGCAGTCTCGCCAGTTTACGCCAGCGTATTCCAGAGAACCCGACCTATCATCAATTCATGAGTCTCGTTGTTCCCATCGAGCGTCAGCATAGTCGTGCGATCGCGGACGGAGATTTTCCTGTGGCGTCGGAGGATCGATCCGAACCCAAAGCAGCTCAGCTGATGCCTCTGGTTTTGGTGCTGGATAATCTGCGCTCAGCGTTCAACCTGGGTTCCATCTGGCGTTTGGCGGAATGTCTGGGGGTGAGTCATCTGCATCTGACCGGCTATACCGCAACACCCGATCAGGCCAAGGTCAGCCGCGCGGCTTTAGGAACCGAGCAGCTGGTGTCCTGGGAATGGCATGCGCATCGCGAGGCCTGTTTGGAAAAGTTAAGGGCCGATGGCTTTGCACTCTATGCCCTGGAAACCAGTCCATCCGCGCAAAGCCTCCATGGATTTTCCTTTCCCCAGCAGAAGACGGCTCTGCTCTTAGGGAACGAACGCTATGGTTTTGAATCCGACCTTTTAAAAACCTGCGACGCCGTGATCGAAATCCCCTGCTGGGGCCGCAAAAATTCCTTGAACGTTGCGGTCACCGCCGGGATTGCCGTGCATGAAGTCAGGCGGCAATGGCTGGCGGCTGGCTTTATTGCCCCGTCGTAGTTATTTGGCTTTTGACGCCGGCACCCGCGCATCAGGCGGCGTCGCCCAGCGGGCTATTGTGGTGGCTGGAAAGCCTTCATGCTTGTCTCCTGATACCAGAATCGATCGGACATCCACCGGCATCTCGCCTGGCTGTGGCCCACGCTTTTCGGCAAACTCCACGGTATTCGAAGCCAGATCTGCATAACTCGCACTGGCTTTTTGCAGGGCTTTTTCCAACCGTTTGGTCAGTTCAAATTTCTCGCGACTCGTTTCTGCATCCCGATCCGCCTCGCGCAGATCAAAGGTGGCCACACTTTCTTCGCGCAGGGCATCGAGCAATTTATCAAAATGTTCCTGAGTATCGGCTTCAAAATCCGCCCATTTATGAAGTTTCAGTCCCTGGCGATTGCCGATCCAGATCCGGCCCATCACTCCAAAAATGCTTTCATTGGAACTGGGCATGTCCTCCATCACGAGGACGGGATAAACGCGCGTGGGAAAACCACGATTGAGCAATTCATAAACCAGCACACCATCGTGACGATAACGGACGGAGGCAGTCATGTTGCTTAAAGGAAAGAAAGGTTCCAGATTATTTTTCGTTCCCGCGACGACCCGCATCCGCGCGGCATGATCGAGGGCCACCCGGACCCCTCGAACCTGAGGTTTGCGTTTGAACGTGGTCATGAGCTCGCGCACCTGATCAATGCCGATCACAACATTCAGGGCACTGCCTTCCGTATAACCGGCATGATAAACCCCGACCAATTCGAATTCGCCTGTTTTACACGACACGGCAAAAACGGGCGAGCCCGAGTTCCCTGGAGACAGGAGCGCATCAATCACGAAGTCGACATGATCCCATTCTTTGTATTCATCATGATCGTAAGCAGCAATGACCTTGCCGGCATTGGTGGCCTTAAAAACCCCTAGTGGAAAGCCGCGAACGTCGACCACGTTACGCTCCTTGAGACCTGAGCTGTGGCCTATCTTCCACGGCAGCACAGGCAATTGGTTTTTGGTCTTAAGAATTGTGATATCCAGCTGCGGATCGGCGACAACCTGTGTCAGTGTAATATCATCGCGATCAAAGCTATCACTTTCATCATCCACGATTTTGATGGCATCAGACACACGTTTGCAGCCTGCTGGAACATCATCGGCCGGGTTTTGTTCATCTGTAACAGTGGGCCAGTCCGTGACATGTTGATTGGTCATGACATAGGTTTCACCGCCCTGCACGCGATAGGCAAAGCCGGTCCCATGACCCACGACCTTACGTTTTTTCTTACGTAGATTGCCATCAGGTCCATACGATGGACATTCATAAGTGGCCATGGTCCGGATGCAAAACGTATAAGAAGGCAGGCGCTGTTCCAATTCTCGCGCTTTAGGATTCAGAGCGGACAGATCATCCGCATATTCATTGGTGCAATAAGGTCCTGGCGCGACACCGGCTTCAGGTTTAACTTCAACCTTGGATTGCGGCGCGTCCACCGCTGCGAATGAAAGACCAGGCACGAGAAAAGAAAGGACGCAGAGCCATCCACCAAATTTTGCCATTATTTTTCTCCTCGCGAGTTGCATCGACGCTATCATGGTTTTATACCACAATTGCGGCGGCGAGGCTGGTTTCACTTCGTGTCCTCGTCAAATGGACTTGGTCTGACAAGCTTGTCAAATGAGTGAAAAGCGGCTAGACAGGAGCTCGCCGTTTTTTTGGGGAAATAGCCTCATGAGTGATCGTATTCACCGACTTGCCTCCTTCGTTCGACCGCAAAGCATCCTCTATGATTTGTGCTGTGACCACGGCTATATTGGTTTTGCGGCCTGGGACCACAAACCTTTGGCTGGTCTGGTTTTTGTCGATCAAAGCACCAATGCTTTGCGGGCGGTGCGGGAAACATTGCGGGAGCGTAACCTGATGGACGACCCGCGGATTCAGGTCATAGCAGGTGTCGCCGAACAGCTGCAGATTGACGACAGGCCCAGTGATTTTGTAATTGCCGGTGTGGGCATTCGCACGATCGTGACCATCACACGCACGCTTTTTCCCCACGGATTGGGTCCGCATCGCTTGATTGTATGCCCCGAGAAGAATTCGCTCGAGCTGCGTAGTTTTTTAAAGTCTCAGGCTTATGGATTGGTCGCCGAAGATGTGGTGATGGAAGCGTCACGCTTTCGTGAGATCATCGTTTTGGAAGAAAAAGGCGGCCCCATTCACCTGCTCGGTGAAGGTTATGCCGATCGAGCGGATCCACACGTGCAAAATTTTGTCGCCTCACTGCGTGCCTGGCACGCATTAGTGACAAAAAAGAGAGAAGCCCGCCCCGCCCCTTGAGTCAGGGGTCCATGAATGTTGAGTCAAGAGCTCATTATTCCGCTGGGGCCTTGTCCTTGGACTCGCTTTTGTCATTGGCTTCGAAAGCGTCATAGACCTGCGAGTTCAAGCCACCCACATAACTCATCGACCGGGTGATCCCGATGATGGCTCCGAGGATGATGATCACGGCCACACCCATGGCGATCATTCCACGGCGGCGCCCGGCAGCGCCAAAGTTTTTTTCGTAGCGGTCGATCAGTTCGGCTGAATCTTTGGATTCGGGTTGCATAAGCATCCCTCCCACAAAGGTTGTTGGTTCCCGTACTCTGTATCGGTGATGATTGTGCAGAAAGTGAAGGATGGCAATTTTAGCCTATAATTTCCGGGAGCTAATGGAGATCATTTCTGTTTCGTGACTTATGCAAAAAAGTGCAACCATAACCGGGAGTCATGGCTGCGGTTCCGACGCTTGAGCGATATCAGGGATTTAGATGACGCTATTTGAGCAGAAGGCGGAGGACCTTATCCTTGGACTTGATCCAAGGAAAGTAGCGAACTGGCAAATCAAAGAAACTGCTATTCATCACGACCGACTTTTTGTGGGAAAAGGCATCGAATGAATGCTCGCCATGATAGGCCCCTGCACCACTGGCGCCAACCCCGCCGAAAGGCAGATTGGGATTGGCCAGATGCATGAGAGTATCATTGATACATCCGCCGCCAAAGCTCACGGAATTGATCACATCGGTTTGTTCCTGCTGACTATCCGAGAAAAGATAAAACGCCAGAGGCTTTTCAAAACCCAGGATAAACTTTTTCGCCTGGCTGAGATCCTTGACCGGAATGATCGGCAGAATCGGGCCGAATATTTCTTCCTTCATCACGGGATCGTGCATCTGGACGCCGGTCAGCAGGGTCGGCTCGATCAGGAGTTGACCCGCATCAGCGCGGCCACCAAAATTGACCTTGCCGGGTTCGATCAAACGCATCAAGCGTTGGAAGTGACGCTCGTTGATGATGCGGGGCAGCTGCTCATTGCCCAAGGGATTGGATCCAAAGCGCAGCGTGATTTCCCTACGCAGGGCTTCAATCAAGGCGTCATGAATCGTATCTTCCACCAGAATATAATCGGGTGCCACACAGGTCTGACCTGCATTCAGAAACTTGCCGAACACAATCCGCCTGGCCGTGACCTCGAGATGGGCATTGCGCGTCACAATACAGGGACTTTTGCCACCGAGTTCAAGCGTGCAAGGAGTCAGATTTTTGGCCGCCGCTGCCGCTACTACTTTGCCAATGGCCGTGCTGCCGGTGAAAAAGATGTGATCCCAGCGACACTCCAGCAGCTGCTGACTGAACTCGACACCGCCATTTTTCACATGAACATATTCAGGAGCAAAAGCTTGATTGATCATTTGCTCCAGGAGGGCCGCCGTATGGGGCGCCATCTCCGAAGGCTTGATCACAGCCACATTGCCAGCAGCAATCGCGCCGATCAACGGAGCAATGGCCAGCTGGAAAGGATAATTCCAGGGACTGATAATCAGAGTCCGACCCAAAGGTTCGGGAACGATGCGGCTCTTTGCAGGCCATAGAGCCAAGGGGGAAGCGACCTTCCGCGGTTTCATCCATTTTTTCAGATGCTTGATGGAATCGGAAATTTCTGCGTAAGTAATTCCCACTTCCGCTAGATAGGCTTCCGTTTCATGTTTGCGCAGATCACGGCCCAAGGCCTCCAGGATGGCCTTTTCATGCTGGCGAATGGTCGCCATCAGCGTTTTAAGCTGACTCAAACGAAAGTCATAGCCGCGGGTTACGCCGGTTTGAAAGTATTGATCCTGGCGCTTAAGGAGTTCGTCCAAGGATATGGAGGCGGTCGTGGCCGGTAAAGCTTGCGACATACGGTATCCAGTTTGAGTTGAATGCCCTTTGTTCAAGGGTCGAGAGGCCCTCACTCTAGCATGCGCACGCCGGTTCGCAAAGTGCCGTTAAATCGGCATGGGAAGCTTCAGAGCCCGGAAAACCTGACGGTTTTTACTGTGTTCCGTGTCCTCGATATAAGAAAAATACTTCTCGCGATCGTCGACATGGATGTCACAGATATTGATGCCGTAGCGCTTGATTTTCTTTTCGAAATCCACTTCGCAGCGGATGACCTTGCCCAGACAGCGGATCGGTTGATCCTCGAGAAACAGTGTGAGTTCGAGCAGTGTCGATTCATGGAAGGGAACACGGAATCCAGGAGGACTGGCCAGAAGAAAGCCGGTCTTGGAGACGTTGATGGTTTTCATGTGATAAGGCTCTTCCGAACCAAAGGTGCGGGCTTCCACCCGCGTCGGGATCTCGGTATTGAAACGGGCAAAGCGCACATGATAGTGATGCCGCGTGGAAAACGAAACCTTGCGATGCGATGACTCTGGCAGTATGCGTTCAAAATTAATTTCGGGATCGGTGGTGATCAAACGAAAACGCTTATAGCCTGGCGGCAAATTCTTCTTGGGCACGATCTGATGAACGACCAAGGGAATGCGCTGATTGTCGCGATATTCAACGTGCACGATCGTCCCGACTTCGAGCGGATCGCTTGAGATGATACCGATATTGTGATGCGAGACTTCATAGAGTGCATAGTCGACAGACTTTTCCCAACCGGCCACCGACATCAGGCCGAAACCGATACTCTGTTGGGCAAGTGCCTGGTCCAAAACCTGTTCTTCTCCGATGACTGCGGTGGCCGCCATAACGCTTCTCCAAGACGAAATTCCTCACGTTAAGACTATCGGCGAGCCTTCAGGGGAGTTGAAAGAAATTTATAGCCTACGAAAAGAACAGGCCTAATTTTTAAGCACAACGGAACTTTGACGATGATTTTCCTTGAGAGTCTGCGCCGCTCTGGTCGATCCTTACTTCGAGGCAGAATATTAAAAAAGTAAAAGAGGACCGGAGGGACAGTCTCCCTCCTTGTCCTGGTCCCATGACAGTTCGAATCTTTCTACCGACAGGCGCTCCTACAAGTCTGGTTGGCCTAATTGTGACTGGACTATTTGTCCTTTGATCCCAGATCCGGCTGTCCCGCATCATTCATTTTGTCGGAAAAACGTTGAGGATCGTTGCCAGGATTGGATTGCGGCGGATTGCCTTTACCGAGCTGCGCTTTGCGTCCAGCTTCGTCATCGAAACGTCCCGACCCTTTGCCCGTCTTCTGCTCGGACTGGGGTTGCGCATGTTGACTCGATTGGTTTTTCTGCGTGTCGTTGCCCGTACCCATGACTAACCTCTCATTCGTTGGACTTGTCTTTGCTGAGCTCACACTTCGTGAGCCCTTGCCTAATTTCATAAATCGTACCAATCCACGTGAGCAAATCTTCTAACTCCATGCTGTCCTGGTTGGATCAGGGTTTGATCTTAGTGGACCCTATCCTATTTTTGCATTAGGAAGGGGATGGACGTTGCTAAAAGGAGAACACTATGATGAAGTTTCCAGGATACACCCTTGCCGCCATGGCTTTACTGAGTTCAGTCGCCGAAGCCCGTTATATCGGTCCGCTGCTTGTGAAAGAAGCCAGCACGGGTTTCGTGATGCCTGAGTATTCCAAGACGCAGAAGTGCGAGATCTTTGCCCAGAAAACAGTTCTGACCACGACCTTCGGTGGAGGCGGGCAGCTGGCTAGCGTTCAGACGATCAACCAGACTCTGGATGGCGATTATATCGGCCTGATGCAGAAAGCGCAGAAAGTCAAATTGGTCAACCAGCCTGGAGCTGTTGATGGGCCCTCGGTCAAGTACTATGGTTATCTGATCAATCCTGATGATTCGGTTCGCAAGGTGACGTTCTATGATGAGAACGGTGGAAGCGGAGCCATTCTCAGCAATCCTTCCTCGGAAGCGTTGGTCTTAAAGAATGTGATTGAGTCCCTCTGCCCCAATACCATGCAAGGCATTGGTCCCGCACCTATCGATTGAAGCTCAACTCGGGCGGCCTTGGGCCGTCCATCACTCATGCTGACCCATTCCCTAACCTCACTCATTCATTGACTTCTCATCATTTTAAAAAATTCAAAATACGATCAACAAACTCAATCCTTTCCCTGCTGCGTGCAGCACTGGGCAGTGACATGCTGAGCTGGGAGCTCAATAGCGGGCATGTGCCTATCGAGATCCATATCAAAAGGCAGGATCGTGAGCATCGGATTGCTATCAACTGGGTTCCTTTGATCAATAGGAGCCAGCAGATCGAAGGTTTCCTGCTTGGCTTCCGGGATGTCACAGAACGCCGCCAGCTCGAAGCCAAGGTCCGCGAAGACAAACTCAAGAGCGATCGCCTGACGAATATTCTGCGCGAGCTGGCTCAGACCGATCGGAAGCGGGCGTCGGACCTTGTGGCTCAAGTCATTGAAGTCCTCGCTCCTGAGTGGGAATCGCCAAGCTCCCGAGTTTTATCGAACGATTTCAAACGCCATATCCATACTCATAAGGGTGTGGCACGCAGTCTGGGACTTTAGGAATTAAGCCGTTTCCTGCACCTTCTGGAAGACGGATTCTCTCAAAGCCGGGACGGCACCTGGGCTACCCTGCGTCCGACCTGGCAGAATCTTGCCCATGACTATGGCAAGCTCCTGAGTGATCTGGGGGAAGGTCAAGCGGCTCAAGAAAGTCAGCATCACAGGAGTCTGCTCGGTCTTGTCAGCCTTAAATCGCATCTGCTGGCTGAGCATTTGGGGCAGCATGGGTTTTCAAATTTTACTCTGACCGTGCAGGACAGTGTCCATGCGTGGCCGCGTTCCATCGGTGACGTCCTGGAGAAGGTTTTGATTCATAGCCTTATTAATGCGGCTGATCATGGATACATCCTGCCGGCCCAAAGGGCGCGTGCTCACGAAGAACCCGCGTTCCGTATTGAAGCCCGACTTGTGGCCGATCGGGTGCAGATCAAAATCACTGACCATGGCGCTGGTGTCGACCTGGCCAAAATCCGCAAGTTGGCTGAAAAACGCCATATTCCGATCGAGAATGACCAATCCGTGATGGAGGTTCTGTTCTTTGACGGTGTGACAACGGTCGAGCAAGTGACGGCCACCAGTGGTCGTGGTGTGGGTTTACCGGCCATACGCTCGCTGGTCATGGCCGCTCATGGTGAGGTTCGCATCCAGAGCAATCAGAATGAACCTGGTACGACCCTGATTTTGGAATTTCCTTCATCCCATTTCTTCGCCACTGCCGACGCTGCCTGAGCTCTCAGGAACAGTCCTTCAGCCATTGCTCGTATCGCGTCCGACTCTGTCGATAGCGGGGAAGACCCCAGGCCAGAGCGAAAATGCCCAGGATGGTGGCCGTTGTCGTGGTCAGCAGCAGAGAATAATGGATCTGTTGATCATCTTGAAAAACATAATCCGTGACCAAAGCCAGGACCATCGGTCCCAGGCCCAGGCCGATCAGACTGATGACAAACAGATAAAGGGCCGAAGCCTGGCCTCGCATTTGGTTGGGCATAATCTCCTGAATCGCAGCTGGCGCAATGCCCCAATGCATAGAGGAAAAAAACAAAGCCGGAATCATGCATAGATATGCCAGCTCACCCGTCGCGACCAATGGACCAAGGATACCAAACGGAAGCCAACCCAGAGCCGCGTACATGGAGACTCGCATTTTGGAATCGAGCCGACCTCTTTGGGCCAGCTTGTCGCCGAGTATGCCTCCCAGGATAATACCAAGCGGTCCGGAAATAATGGTCGCCAGTCCGATCAATGTGCCCGCGCGCGCCGGACTCCACCCATGAATACGAATAAAGAATTCCGGCATCCATGCCGCCGCCCCATATCCGCTCAAGGCCAGACAGGCAAAGCCAAAGGTGTGGCAAAATAAGGTACCGCGGTTTTGCCAAACGTGACTGAGAAACATCGAAAAGGGAACATCCAGGACCGTTTTTTCACCTGCGGCATTCACCGCCATGACCTGGTTCTTGCGACTGGGCTCACGCAGAGTCAGAAGCAGGAGGGTCAGAGGAATTGTCGGCAAGGCGACAACAAAAAATATAATTTGCCAGCCCAGATGGGTGCCGATGAAGGGCAGACTATGGGTTTTGTCCAATTCGTATCCATGGGTTAACATGCCGCCAATCAGCGAGGCCAGACCCGATCCTATGTAAATACCCATTCCATACACGCTCATCGCGCGTCCTATCTGGTTCGATGGAAAAAGGTCGGAGATCAATGAATGCGCCGATGGTGTGAGGGTGGCTTCGCCGATGCCGACGTTACACCGGGCGATGGCGAGATGAGTCCATGTGCGGCCGAATCCAAAAGCCACCGTGGAAAGGGTCCAAAACACCTGGCCTACAGCAATTAACGTCAGCCGACTCATGCGATCGGCGAGCCAGCCCAAGGGCAGTCCGGCAATCGTATAAAACACGGCAAAGGCCGGGCCCATAAGAAAACCCATCTGTGAATCCGACAGCCCCACTGTGCTGCGAATCGGCCCCACGAGCAGGGCCAGGATCGATCGATCTAAAAATGAATTGACGTAGATACCGAGAAGCACAAACAGGCAATACCAGGCATACAGCGAGGAAGTTTTTCGGATGGCTTTGATCTTGATGGGGCCAGCCTGCTCAATGTCTGTTGCTATTGTAGTCTCCACGCACCTTCTCCTTATGATGGATGGACTCGAATCACTTTGATTTGCGGATTGTTTAACACACAAGCCTGCGAGATGGAACGTGGATAGGAAGCATGAGCAGTCCTCTGCATCCTAAGGGACATGGGGAACTGGGTGTCGCTTGTCCAGACCACGCCCCCGTTGGCCTTCAATTATTTCAACTGTTTAGGACTAGCCTTCTTCAAACCCGCATCTGAGAACGGTTTTAGCGCAATAAAGGAACAACCCGGGTTTCCCCTGACCGGCATCAGTGTGCGATGACTCTCCATCTAAAGGTTTTTCCATGACAGCGTTTCAAAGCCGGAGCTTTTTTCGCTCAGGCAGGTTCGTCGGTTCGATCGTGTTTTTTTGTCTCGGGTTTCTCCCAGCCTGTGGAACCGATGAGGACGCAGAGCATTCCGATACCAAATTTTTGACTGGCGCAGGTCCAGCTCGGGGCCACGAAGATATTACACGCATGGGCGTGGATAAGGCCAATCAGCAGCTCGAATCCCTCCTCGGCCAACGTCCCTTTCCTGATATACTTTACGGTTTGAATGCAGCCTCGAGTGACAATCCTCTGGTCAAAGGCAATTTTGAATCCGACTTTCCACAGGCGCCCATCATTAACTTCCACAATGCAGCAGGCGCTGACTGGCACAACGATGGTCGTCTGCAGCATATTCATTCCTTGCGCGGTGCGGAAAATGGTATCTACCGCAACAATCGATCGTCCTGTGAACTTCAGCAGCAAACGATTCGCACCATCACAACCAAGGCCATGGATGCCTTGCATTCCGGTGACCGCGAATCAGGACTCTATTGGGTAGGTCACGCCACACATGTGATTCAGGATAGCTTTTCAGCCGCTCACACGGATCGACGGAGCACGGAGCTCCAGCCTGAAGGTCGGGCCATTTATGAATTTTGCACCTACGGGACACGCTTTCACGGAATTTGCTACCACGATACAGCGGATCTCAGAGATCGGATTTGGCATGACGGCCTATCCTGTCAAATTGATCCTACCAATCGATCCGAAGAATGCCTGCGTGGTGAAGCCAAATGGGCTGTCGATGCCACGGCCAGTTATCTGGCCCTGGTGGGTCGTTTGATGGCAGGAAACAGTGATCAGGAAACTCTCTTGCAGGATTTTTTCACAAACGCAGGTGTGTCGGGCAGTGGTTATTTTGATTGCGGTAAGATTCCCGATTCACGCCTTGGTCTGAGCGAAGTGACGATCAAAAGCAGCAACAGTCCGGTTTCTCAATGCCATTCAAATTGGAAGCAAGCCGGCGCCGATTTGAATGATGGGGCCATGGGAAAATTTGTTGAGCTTTGTCAGCAGTATGGTGAAGTGCCGAATCCAGTGTCCGGTATCACTGTCGTCGCAGGACGAGACGCCAGGTGCCCCGATGGTTTTGAGCGTAATGATACGAATCTGAACGATGGGACGCCACGGGGTGAAAAATTGTATCTGTGTGTGAGTCGGCAGCCAGGAACGCCCCTGATGGAAATCAAAGCGACCAGCAGCAAGAGTGGAGGCAATCGCTGCGGGGATGGCTTTCACTGGCTCGGCGTTGATCTCAACAAGGGCGCTGGTGGTAAGTACGTTTTTCTTTGCTATCGCTAAATTGGGAAGAGGAGTCTTTATGCGTTATATTTTGCTTTCCGTCCTGATCCTAATGAGTTCTGGCTGCGGTGACATCATCAAGGCCAAAAATCCTTTCAAGAAGTCCAAACCGTATCAGCCGGAATTTCTGCATGACCACACCGGAAGCTGCCCTTACTATCCTGCAGTTTGGTCGGGCCCATGCGAAGGGGAAGGCTATGATAAACATCGGACTTACCCATTGAATCTGACCCAAAGCTTCTGTACCTTTTTCCTCGTCGAGAATACAGCGTTCCGGCTGGATAAGGTCGAAACCCACGAATCCACCGGCTTGCAGCACAAGACGTCAGGTCAATGGGTGAATGCAGATCGCACCCTGTTGAGCCTGGTTGACGAATGGCAGCAAGGGGATCAATCCTTCGTACGTACGTTCGAAATCAATCATGATACGGGTATCGCCACCGAACAGGTGAAAAACGCGAATGACCCCACCCAGGTCCTATCGAGTTGTGACTACCGCCGGTCGGTCATCAGAAATAATATTATTCATTGAAGGGCTGGTCTCAACCTTTGTGGTCTTTCGGCAGACCTACAATAAAGCAGGTGTGAGGAAGAGTGTCGTCATAAGAAAGATAGCCGCCATGTTCGGCTATGATCTTGCGGGTAATGGCCAGTCCCTGGCCGGTGCCTTTGCCGACCTCTTTGGTTGTAAATGAATGTGTGGAGAGTTTTTTGAGGGTGGCCCTGGGGATGCCTGGGCCGCTATCATGCACTTGAAATTCAACAAAGTCCTGTTGATTCACAATTTCAAATTTTACCCAGCGATTCGGGCTTTTCTGGATGGCATCGGCCGCATTCAATAGAAGGTTGACCAGCATTTGGGAAATCTCGACATCGCGACCTTGAATATGAACCGGGACCGAACCCGTATGGATCGTCAGGGGAATCCCATATTCGATGAAGCGGCTTCGAACGATCAGCTCCACCTCGTCCATGAGAGCGGTGAAGTTAATCGGAGCCCTCGGCATGTTGTCGGAAACATGGGAATGACGGCTGATGGATTGGATGAGCTTGATAATGCGTTCGTTCATTTTGAAAATGCTTTTCAAGTTGTCGCGAATCAATAGGAATGGCTGACCATTTTGATTTTCAATGAGAGTTTCTATCATCTGGCAGCGGCCATCGATGACCGTCATAGGATTCTTGATCTCGTGAATGATGTTGGCGCTGATACGGCCCAGGATCTGAAGTTTTGAGTTCTGGATTTCCAGGGCTTCCTCTTTAGCCACGGCCGACCTGGCCCAAAGAGTGAACACAGCCCAGAGTCCCATAAGAAAAATCAGAAAAACAATCAGGGATACCCATTGAATGCGCTGAATGCGCGAGAAATGGTTGTCGTACTCGCGTTGTTCACGAAGACGCGCTCCATCGATCAGTTTGTCCAGGGGAATCAGAACATTTCGATCCAAACCACGGACGGCTTGATCGGCCAGGCGATAGTCAAATGAGGATGATCCCTGCGCCAGTTTCAGAGCGTCGGTATAAGCTTTGAGAAGATTCTCCTGGTTCGCCAGGTATTCATCGATAAGCTTTCCTTGTTCGGGATCCGACAGCTGGCGCAAAGCCCTGGCAGGTTCCAGAGTGCTGGCATGATGATCCAGAAGTTCCTGCCAGTAGTGATCAAGGTCAGCTGACTCATGCCCTCGCAGCAGAACGTTTTTCCATGACTGGACCATCCACCGGAAATGCATCATGATTTCTGTGGATGTTTGTTGGAATTTTGAACTTTGAAGAAGGCGTTGGTGCCCTTCGCTTTCAATCGTGCCGAGAATGGAGCCCACAGCAATAGCGGCCAGGCAGACAATGGCAATAAGGAGCGACAGAGCGCGCATGACAACACGCTCCCGCCGCCTCGCCTGGCTTACAGGTCTTTGTCCTTGTTCGCCGGCTTTAACGAGCTCATACATGCTTCAATCGCCAACCTGTTATGCTTATATTCTAAACAGGACTCGCATTTTGCAGAAGAGCTGAATTTGCCTATCAATCAGCCGAAATTGCCCCTAATCTCGTATGTTGCCCCATTGGCTTCCGACCCATTCTTGATCCCCCTCTGCGAGCTAAAATACAATCGATCATGGTTGGGTGTGATGGCCGGCCCCGCGATCTCGGAATGGTCCTGGTTCACCATGTGAAGCAAGGGATACACATCGCCATAGGGTCCGAGCACCACGATCTGCATGTCACCGCCATCCTCGGCGACCAGAATATGACCATCCCTGGATACAATGATATTATCCACGCCGCTTAAAATCGGATGCTTGGACTGCTCCGGGTCATAGACAAGGCCCAGTCTTTGGTCCGTCGTCGAATAGGACCACACGCAATCATCGCCCTTGCTGGTAAAATAAATCGTGCCTTCGTGATACCAAATGCCTTCACCTCCATTGAAGCCACGGCTCTGTTTCACCTGCTGGCGCGTGGGTTTTGCCGAAGAGGAAGGAATGGGATAGGGCACTTCCAGCCAGCTGACATGTCCTGACTTATCGACAGCTGCAACTTCGAGACGGCCTTGCTGGAGGTTCATTCGCCCCGAACTGGTTATATCCCTTGGTGTATAACGGTAGAGGCGTCCATCTTTTTCATCTTCAGTCAAATAAATGTGCTGATGCACCGGATCGACGGCAGCCGCTTCATGCTTAAACTTTCCCAAGCCCCGGCAAAGGACGGCTTGGGTCTGACCATATATGTCGCATTCATAAACCATTCCGTCACTGTGCTCTTCACAGGAAAGCCAGGTACCCCAGGGAGTTGGTCCACCGGCGCAATTGGTGCTGGTACCCGTGAGGATCGGATAGGCGTCGACGATGCGGCCCTCCTGATCAAAGCGGATGGCGCCCGCACCTCCACGACCCTGGGACAATTCACTGTTGGAGGTATAGATCTGGGCCGTCGAGAACCTGCCTGACTTGACAGATCCCGCATGGTCCCAAATCTGATAGTCCCGCATTCAATATTTTTGAATGAGCATGTCCGGCTTGACGCAATATGTGGATTGAAGGAAAAAGGATCTGCAACACCCGCCGTGGAAAGTTTGTGTCGCAGAAAGAATAACAAAAACATGCTCAATATATTCCGAAGCAGGGACGCTTGGAAGCAGAAAGCTATGGAACGGGGTCGATTGATAAAAAATATCAAACGCCGTTATCAGCGTCTTTTGCTTAGATTGCAGAACCTATCAGAAGAACGGGATTGCTTGCGTCGTGAGCGGGACGAACTCCGGGAGGCATTGCGACAGGAGCGATTGCCGCCAGTACCGCCACCAGAATCGCTAACTTTGACAATTTCTGTTCTCCTTGTTTTGCAGGCAAGAATTTCATTTCGTTCGGTGCCACGGGTATTGACTGCCATGGGTTTCCGAGGATGGATTCCTCATTTCACGTCCACTATCAACTGGGTTTGCCGAGTGGGCCTGGCGCATCTGCACGAAGTAAAATCGCCTCCAGAAGAGTGGATCGCGATAGTGGATATGACGTTGGATATCGCTTATAAGAAGGCTTTGGTCGTCCTCAGATTGCCACTTAAGATATTCCTGCAGCGACAAGGGGCTGTGACACTCGAAGACGTATCCTGCGCGGGAATTCAAGTAAGGCAATCCTGGAAGAGCGAGGATGTGGCCCAGGTCCTGCAAGGAATCCTCGGAAATGAACCCATGCTCAAAGCCATCATAAAGGACGGTGGGACGGACCTCGCTAAAGGTGTAAGATTGTGGAAGGAATCAGAGAAAAGAAAGGATGTTTTCACTATCAGTGATCTTGGACATGAAGTGGCAAATGCCCTCAAAGCCGATTTCAAAGAACGGGCATCATTCAAATTGATCACCCGAAAGCTGAAGGACAATGCCACGAAAATTTTCCAATCGAGGCTTGCATTCCTTGCTCCACCGAAGCTTCGTCCAAAAGGACGTTTCATGGGGATATCGCGCCTCGGCAGCTGGTTCGAAAAGATCCAAAAGCTCCTTGGTGGTCCAGGGCGTGTTCACGAAGGCAGTCTGGAAGCCGAGTTGAGGCAGCTCTTCGGTGGCTTCGGAAACTTAACCTATATGACAAGACAGCTTTGCCAAAGAAGCCTCCTGTTCGCGGAAATGATGAAAATCCTAAAAACCAAGGGACTCAATAGGGAGAGCTATCAGGAAGCGATGGAGATAGCCGGAATGATTCCCAAAAGATCCCAAAGTTATAAGAGGATTTCAAGGTGGTTGATGCGGCATCTGCATATCCAATGCCGCCTCGGCGTTGCCCAGACGCCGCTTCCGGTTTCGAGCGACATTATTGAATCGTTGTTCGGAACCTTCAAGAATTTCATCGCCAGAAACCCCAAGGCTGAACTCAATCATCTCATCCTTGGAATCCCTGCCCTCTGTGGGCCACAGAACGGTAACCTGATTCGGAGCCGCCTGGCGCTGGTGTCACACATGGACTTGGCGAATTGGAAGAAAGAGGAAATCGGGGTCACGGGAAAGATGGAAAGGATGAGGATTTTTTCTCAGCTGGAATCAGACAAACTGGATCAAAAATGGGACCGTCTCAAGTCCGGCTAGATGTAGCAGGTTTCGACGGCCCA
>NZ_DASQYZ010000026.1:0-15790 GCF_035638955.1 Oligoflexus sp.
CTGGCGCTCGGCGCCTGCCAGCGATCTAAAGCGAACTCGAAGCTCTTCAACTCGCAGACCGATGATATCGTGAGCGGCATCTCCATCGATCCCACTGTGACGGCGCGGATGGTGAAGAAGGGCTTTCCTTTGATTAGGTCGCCCTACCTCATCAGCAACGGCAGCTTCCTGAAAGTCGATTGCGCCGATGAAGTGAAGAGGGGTGATATCCTCAGTCGCTTGGGTTTTTCCTCGACCTTCGTTGACTTTACCGTGGATTCCCAGGCTAATTTCGCGGTCACGGGCAACTTGAACTGTGACCCTGCCAAGCGCTATTTCTATAAGTATGTCGATGACACGAAAAATCGCACGCTGTACTACGTCGTCGACGATAACGCTAAGTCGGTGTTTGTCTTGGGCTGCCAGGCTTTGGTCGATGGTTTCGGCTTTGCCGGAGCGCATCCCGAACTGGATGATTCAGGTGCGGAACTCATCGCTGCCAAAGACGACGCTTGGCCCATCCGCACGATCAATTGCCTCAAGGGCAAAGATATCAATCCCGATGCCGGCAAATTCGATGACGTAACCCTGGCTTTCTCGCAGATCAATCTGCAAGCCGGCGACAGTGTCACCGTTCCGCTCAAGGTTCGCGATCTTATCACGGGCGATGTGGTGAGCTTCGATTATGATTTCGCTACCAGCAAGCCCTGCAACAAGGATTTGGTCTGGGCAACCCTAAGTGGCCAAGCCCATGATCAATTGATCGTCGGCAGCAAGCCAACCCTCGTGCCTTACTCTTGCGAATTGAAAATCAAAGCCAAAGTCGATGGTTTGGATGCGGAACCTTTGGTCGTCGAGGTCAAAGCCGAACCCAAAACCTATGATCGGGTCTGGGCCTTTCCCGGTACGACCTGCTCGAGCACGAGTCAAGGCGAAGTGCAATGCTGGGGCAGCTATACCTGGAATTTCCCAGCTCGCAATGCCCGGGTCAAAGACTTCACCTTGGGCATCTACTATGCCTGCGCCCTGTATGACACGAATCAAGGTCAGAACCTGGCTTGCCAGTACAGCCCAAGGGTGAGCCCGGCTTTGCAGGCCCGTCAGCCCAAAGGCTTTGTTCGAGCCCTCGCCGGGTCCCTGAATTCGGTGTGCGCAATCGTCGCCAATGGCGAAGCCAGCAATCGCGATCAAATGATCAAGTGTTGGAAAGCGGATACCTCGGCGAGTCCCGATGATCCCAGCTTGATCAATGATTACGCTGTGCACGACAGCACCACTCTATCCATGCTGTCGGGCGGTAGCCTGTGCTTTGACTCCGCGGAAGACGTCCCTGAGAAACGGCGCATCAAATGCCTCTATGACACGACCTTTAACAACGTCATCCCGACCCCATCGACCGAAGTCTCCAAGCTTTTTAATGTGGCCGATATCAACGCCAATATGGGCTTCAGCTTGCCCAAAGGTCTGGCAGGGGAAGTGTTACCCCTTGATATCAAGAGAACTATTGGCATGGGCTGCACGATCTACAATGGCAAAGTCGGCTGCTGGGGTTGGGCGGATTCGCCTGCTGAGCAGAAAGTAGCGGAAGCTCTGGGCAAGGTGGCAACAAAACCGGGAAGTCTCCGTCTTGTGGGTGACCAAATCTGCTTCCAAACTGCAAGTTCGGATCCGAACCCCGATACCGTGATCGAATGCTGGAATCGGAGCAGCGACAAGGCCGTGAAGGTGTTCAATGATCTTGGTAAGACTCGATCCTTCGACATCATCAAACTCGGCAACGATACGATAGTCTGCAAAGTGAACGGAGATGGTACGGAAGTTTCTTGTACCAACAACAAAGTCAGGACGCAGAAGCAATTGATTCCCGAAGGCGCTTACTGGACGAAGAAAATCAAGGTGTAGATCGCCCCTTTACAGCTAAGGAAGAAACCCATGTTAAAACAAATCTTGAGTACAATGACTGTTTCTTTGGTAATCAGCAGCGCCGCCCAAGCGGCTCCGATCGCCCCTAAATCCGAACTGCTTGCCCTTGGTAGCGGTCACTACGCCCAGGTTCTGCTCGGGCCGAATGAGGACATCGCGCCTATCACCTTTAAGTCCGGCGTCACCGTCGGCATCCATAGCGCGACCGATGCTTGCCACGGCACTATACATGTATCGGATAGCGTCTCTGCCGCGAGCCCATACCACGTCAGTGGCCGGCCCGGCGTCGATCAGTGCAGCATCTTGTTTTCGGTCGGCACCCAAGAGATCACTGTGGAATTCTACCGCTTGCCCCTGGTACCCGATGCTGCGCAGTGGCCCAGCCTCTTGGCGACCTTGCCTAAGTTGATCGGCACCAACGCCATCTATATCACCTCGGAAGTTCCGACGGCGGAATTGCCCTTCGATGCTTTCGGCACCATCATCGATCTCGATGAGACGGCTAAAGCCGGGACGATCAAACCTTTATTGAAGAACGCACCTGACGCTGTCGTGCGCATCGACAACCAATTCGAAGTGAGTGCTCGGGACACCAAGGCTCGTAGAACTCCGGCGCTGGCAAGCTGCAAATCGGACTACAGCCAAAGAAATGGCATGACCCAGCCGCACTTGTTCGTGAATTTCGTACCGAATGTCGTCGGCGTCAACAATACAGAAGTGATCGAACACTGCGAATGGATATTCGCTGGCGAAGCCCTGTCCTTGGGCGCTGACCAACCGGAACCACAATCGGTCTTAAACCTCTACATCATGAAATCGTACTTGTAAAAATCCATAGGGAAGGGATTGACCCATGCAATATATCGCTAAAATAGGCTCGACCCTGGCTATAGCAACGATAGCGCTGCTAGGGGAACAATCCCTGGCCCAAAACATCTGCGGAGCGAACGCCGAAAATCTTCGCCAAAAATACAGCTGCACAGGTAGCACCTGGACTAATGATGAATGCCATGATCTCGCGCTCGCTTGCGGAGAATACGAAACGGTTGCGGCGAACCTGGCTTCGGAAACCAAAGGCCTGACCCTCAACCAATACTATTGGCAAGGCATGGCCTACTATGGGCTGATGAATCGCACCCGCTCGACCGGCCTTAAATGTGAGTATTTCACGCAGGCTCGCCGGTCCCTGAGCTACTTCCTGAAAACGTCGCTGTACGTCTATAACGGCAGGGATCTGGAACATAAATATGACAAGCCCGATCCCAATCGGGTTTATCGCGTGACGAAAGTCGTCGAAGAACTGGCTCAAGTCAAAGGCTGCGCCGAAGACGGCATGACCTTGAATGAAATCCAGATGATGTCGCAATCTTTGGCGGAAAATACTGTGCGTGACGCCTTCTTGCGGCCGACGGCCCTGCAAAAAGAATTGATGCAGAAGATTTTTGACAAGATTCAAGAAGTCGTGACCAAAGCCTCTTCGATCGAAACCAATTTGACCTTGAAGGATGTCGCTGCTGATACAATGCGCAGCTATATGGAAGTGTCCATCCTCCAAGACTGGGCTGGCAATGGCACTGATTCGGGTATCGGTGCGGCCAAAATCACTCCCGATCACAAACTGCAGGCCGATACCACTCTGGCCCAAAAAACTTACACCACCATTTCGGATCCTCTCTATCAACGTGCGGTCGCCCTCGCCGATGCCCTCAATCGGGCCTTTGGCGGCTGCGATGAGGCTCATTTGCCTCCTGATACGACTCTGGTTCAATGGAATGCGATGGCCAGGAAAGACCAGGAACTCCTCTGCCGCAATGTGGCTGCCGTGAAATACGGCAACGCCAGCGATTTCCAAAAGCGCTCGGCCCGCGAGCAAATAGGCATCGCGACTCTGCTCTTGCAGTTGACCCAGGGCAACAATGAACAATTGCTCGGGATGTTCCGCTCCTTCAACGATACGACTTCCAGAATCAACGGCGTCGCCCCCATTCGGCCGACCGTCGATGCCGTGACCAAAAGTTGGCTGAAGAGCGGCACCAAACGCATAGGTTTGAATACGGTGTGCCAGGAAGCGGATGAAGCCGCTGTGGATTTCTGGTTCTGCCCTAAACTTTCGAATTAGTCAGGAACTAGCCATGAAAAAATTTCTTAAAACCTTAGTCATTCCTGGCCTGCTGCTCAGTATGTCCAGCTCTTCGCAAGCGCTTGACCTGGGCTATTCCTATGAGCAGCTCGAAACCGTATGGCAAAGCATTGGAGCACCGGACACCAGAACCTTCAGCGAGATCCTGGGCCTCTATGAATTGAGCCGAACCGTGCTCGTGGATCCGGCCAAAGGCAGCGTCACCGGCACCCAATGCAGACCACCGCGCGTATGCGTCAATGGTCAGAAGGCTCCAACCGGCACGTCCAGCGGCACGACGCCGCCACCGAGCAACGAAATCATTGAATTCGATGTCGTGCGCGTGAGCAATCCTGCGCTTTTGCAGGATATTTACCGTCGCTACGCGATGCTTTCGCTCTATATCTCGAAAAACCTCGCCTTCAACGGCGTGCTCTTGAGTCCGGACGATAAAGCCCGCCTGGATAGGACCGCGCAGTTGAGCTATACGAAGCAGCGGAGCGATCTGATTCGGCAGGAGATGGCCAGCGCCAATTTGGAAAGCTACCTCCTGCATCTCTCCCAGTACTATTTGGCCGAAGATCTGCCCGCGAAATGCGTGGCCATGAAAAGCGCCGATGCGATCTACAACCAGAGCATCGTCAAAATCAATCCAACCGTCGATCTCTTGCCGGCCTGGCTGCCCTTGTACCAGCAGTTCGTGAATTACATAAAAACCATTCAGGGCAATGCCAATCGCTTCATGGCCTGTACCGTGATTCCCAGCACCTCGCGAGCGGAGATGGTGCAAACCATCAAGACGACAGTGGCTGAAGAAGTGAATATCGCATTGAGCGACAAGGTTAACGCAACCCTTCGTCTGCTGGATGCAGCCGAGGTGGTTTCCGGTGGCTGTCCAGCTCCAGGGACGTCGGGTTTCAAAAACCTTTCGGAATTCCAAAAGATCGCCTGTTTGAATTCGCAGCTGAATGATGTCGACTTCGATTTGAAGGCAACTTTTGAAATGGCCCGCCAGGTGAAGAATATTAAAGCGAATTTGGATTTTATCAAAGAAGCCGAGGGTGGCGTGAGGTCGCGGCAGGATTCCATGCGTGAGGAAGCTGGATTGGACAATCTGTATGTCCCTAAACCGAACGTGCAGGCTTTCCCAAAACTCTCGGAAGCGGTTGCGATGACCAAGGAAGTGGCTGAGCTGCAGGTGGAGAACACCTTACTGAAAGGCCAGATCAAATCCTCCCTGGATTCCCTGGTCAGCGTTTCGACGGCTCTTGGCGCGGCCAAAGTTAGCGAATGCAGCGATGCTGTGACCTCGCTGGCCGCCTTGACCCCTCAGGGCACCACAACGCTGGACAACTTTACCAAGCTGGTGGAAAGCTGCTTGAGTAAACTCAGTGCCAATTTGGCAGCAAATATTGTCGCAACAAACGACGATCGCTTGCAGGAAAAGTTCACCGCCGACGTCAATTCGTTGTCCAGTGCCGTACTGAGCTTGTTTGAAACAAATCCGATCAAAGTCATCGACGAACTACCCCAATAGAGAAGAGAAAGTCATGAGATTCCCATACCATATCTTTCTGCTGGCGGTCCTGACCTTGGGATCATCGGCTTATGCACAGCAAAGTCTATCACCCACGACCTGTTCCGATGATGCGACGGGAGCTGCCTTTCAAAAGAAGGGCCAGTTGTTGACCCGGGATCTGTCCCTGGCACTGATGACGGGCGACCTTGAGACCATGGGCGCTCGCTTTAAATCGCTCAACGATGTCTTGAAGACTTGCGGTGACTTGGCTCCGGCCAAAACCGATGTCGCGAAGCAGAAACTGAACGACCACTATATGTATCTTTGCGATGCGGACTGTCATTTGACGATGGCTCAATACATGCTGCTGCTCGCCGCAGATATGCCTTTTCTCAGCAGCAAAACCGAATCCGCTCTGGATCCGGGCACAGCGCAAATCAACGCTGAAAACGGTCGTGTGATCGTGGACCGCGGTCTGAACGTGCTGGCTCGGCAATACGCGCCCACCCCGGATGCGCAAGCCCAGACATCCTCAGGCGATGCTTCGTCCAGCCAGGGCAAGCCTTCCCTGTTCAATTTCACATTTAAGCAAAGTCGCTTGCTGGAAGCCAAAGCTCGCCTGTTGATGGCGGCCGGCGACAATTGGTACATGACCACCTCGAATCAGCAGCTCTCGCAGCTGGGTTATGAGATCACCGCAGCTTTGAACAAGACCGGCGAAGGCGGAACCCAAGGCAACGCAGCAAACAACCAGAATATGGAATTCGCCCAGAATTTCTATAGAGAAGCCCTGTGGCTTATCGTCGAAGCGAAAACCGATATTCCTAATATGACTGTTTACAGCAGCCTCACCAGCGAGCTTTCTGCTCTGCAAAGAGATCTGGAAACGCGGATCGGTTCTGCTGAAAAAGGTTACCTGTTCCTCAATATAGATCCTCAAGAACTGAATCTGTCTTCCTATGATGTCATCAATCAGGGCCTGGTCAACCTGACGAATGAAATCAGCACGATTGAATCCAAAATCGAAGGGCTCATCAAAGATGCCAACAATGCGAAGCTGGCAGCTGACCTCAAGGATGCGTCCAACGATGTCTCGAAGCAGCTAAAGCGGGAAGCGGATTCGCGCTACCAAACATCGCAAAACATCAACCTGAGCCTGCAGAAGATTGGTCAGCTCCAAGAGAGCTACAGTAAGATGACCCAGGATACCGAAGCCAAGATCAACACGATCGAAGCTGAAAAAGAAACCGCCAACTACCGCCGGGAAATCAATCGCATCGCCTTTGATCTGGGCGAGCAGAAGAAAGAAGTCGACTACAAGATCCAGTACCTGAAAGCGAAGAAAGACCAGGATATGCTGGCCTATTCGATCGGCAATAAAACCGATCAATTGTCAGAAGTGCGATGGCTGATGAACCATAAGATCACTGTGTCGAATTTGGAAATTCAAGTTTTGAGCTTTCAAGCCCAAATCAGCGAATATGATCGCGCGATCAAACGCAACAATGATGACATTGCCGCGATCGACGAGGCGCTCATTCAGAAAACCCTGACCACGAATTCAATCACGGAGCGTGAAGGACAGATCGATAAAGAATCCAAGATCCTGGACAATCAAATGCAGTATATCTATCGCCGCAAACGCGTTGAGTTGCGCACGCAGATCTGCAACATGGAAACCCAGGTAGCCATGTTGAGTGGTACCGGAAAATTGAGTCGAGTGTTTGAACCGATGAACTTCAAGCCCCTGCCAGAGGAATTCACGCCGCCGAATGGTGCGGCTCCTTTGGAAACAGAAACGGCTTGCGAGGCTCCTTCGATCATAAAAACATTCACTCAGTATCAAGCCGATGTATGCAAAATTCGTAAAGATATGGGCAGCGATGCCTTGAAAGCTCAAGGCTACGTCCTGAAATGTTTGCTGGGAAAACCGCTGCCAGGTGATTTTCAAGTTGCCATTACTTGCCCAGATATCATCAGTGCGGATCCGAATGATCCTCTGACCAAAGACTTCACCAACAAGCGTTTGTTGACCGAGCAAATCCTGAATAAGAACCGAGACAGCGCTCTGCTGCAATACAATGCCCTGAAGACTTTGCGTGATGATTTCAAAAACAAGGTCGACTCCTGGATGAAGGTGACCGGGGAGATCGTCCAAAATATTGAAAGAGCTAAATCCCTCTATTTGATTGCGGCATCGACCTATGGGGCCCTGGCCGGTACAGTGCCGACATATGTCGGCGCGATCGCTGGTCCCATGGGCGGTGTGGTCACTATTATGGACACGGAGAGCAAAGTCAAAGCCCTTAGTACCAATTTACTTTCTCTCGTGAATTTTGTGGAAAACGCCGCCAACCGGGAAATGGCCTTTCATGCGAAAAAGGCTGAGATGGAGCTCAAAATCGGTGAGTTAGGTGCGGCTATCGACAAGCTCTTTGATGCCTACACTGTAGAAAAACTCCAGTATCAAATGACCTTCCTGGAATTGGGTGTCACCGAAAGTTCCGAAATCGCCAAGACTGACAGCGCGGTTCAACAACACAAATTGATGCTGCTTGAATGTGACAGCAAAGAACTCACTGAACTCGATGCCCGACTCGATAACTTCGTGTCCAACCACCAAGCTTTATTAGCTCGTTTGGACTTGATGGCTCAGGAAAATATTTCCACCCAACTGCAAATGGACGACCTTGCTTCGCAAAAGATCCAGCAAGGCATCCAAAGGAAGATCATTGCCTCGGAACGCAACGTTCTGGATAACCGTCGCGCCCTTTTGGTTAATGATAACAATGATATCAGGGCTCTGCAAGGCAATGTCAAAGAACGCGTCACCAACACCACCAAGCTTCAATCGGAGTTGGCCACCGACAAGAAATTCGGCGACAGTCTGGTCGATGAAATTAAAGGCATGAAATACGATGCTCTGCAGAAATCCCTGGATTTGAGCGACAAGGAAGCCGACTTCCTGAAAGACCAGCTGGACGACAAAACCGTGCAAGCAGCTGCGGACCGCAAGAGCCTCGATGATAAGATAAAAGATGTCGGTCTCGAAGAAAGCTTGCGGCAGGGCCTCCTGGCCAGCTTCGACAGCATCGCCGGTGAAATCGCCGTGCAACGCAAGAATGTCCTCGATATGTCGACCCAAACGGCAGCTGACGGCGGCATCACGCCGATCGACGGTTCCCGCGAGTTGTTCGAAGTTTCGCGCGATCAGATGTTCGATCTGGTACGCGGTTTGCCGGATTATCTGATTGCCAAAAAGCGCAAGATCGATATCGCCAACCGTTTGGCGTTCATGGCCTACAAGAAACGCGATTTATTCCGCAAACTAGGCGGCATCCCATCTCCGGAAGACTTCACGTACATGCGCTCTTCGGAATCACTGGTCAAATTCACCAACACCAATGAAAACGGCATACTCTTCAGCACCGAAGATAAGCAGGTCGTGATCGGTTACACCGGCATCGATATTCCTTCGGATTCAGCCTTTGCTCAAGCTTTGGCTCGCAATGGGGAAGTGACCTTCCAAGTCTCGCCAGCCGCGGCGGGCAAGATGGATGCCCTGGGTCACCTCTCGATCTGGCCCAACGATATCGATAACGCCAATAAGTTCAGCGATCCTGAAGTACGACTGGTCGATGTGCTTATCGTAGGTGACTACCGTTGCCCTGAGGGCTCACAGGTGGAAACTACGAATAATCAGATTACGATCGCGCATTTGGGCCATGGCTTCGTCTTTAAGAAGGCAGATAAAGACAGCGATCTGCTGCTCCCTTCTCTGGAAAACGTACCGAGCCGTTCCTGGACGGATTCCGTGTATCGCTTCTCGGAAGGACAGCAAGGGGACTTGCCGGCGGCTTTGAACAGCTGGACCACGAAATCCCCTGGCTACACCGTCGGTTCCTTTGACAAGGATATTCCTGATAATCGCGCGAAACTGCCGTTCTTGGGCTACCCGATCATCGCGAATTACAAGTTGACCGCGGAAGCCTCGGATTGCAGCAGGATCTACAAGAACCCTGTGACGGGTGAAACAACTGGCGTCGCCTACAAGCTGTTCTTTGTGTACGCAAGACCCAAGAAAAACTAGGTCAAAGGGAAAAACTCATGAAACGTGCAATTTTAACAATCATAGGTCTGACGAGTTTCAGTGTTCCTTCCCTAAAGGCAGCGGATGCCACTGCAAACAAACCTAACTTGAGCGAATACGCAGTCCCCTCCTTTACCAACGTCGACTGCGAAAAACGTTTCAAAGGTTCGAGCTCGCTGAACTGGGGCATTTGCGAATGGGAAAAAAGCCTAGGCATGGCCAGCGGACCGCCTGAGGCCTACGGGGATCAACTCGATCATACGGCCTCCCTTCTGGCCCAAGCACAGCAGGAAGGCTTGTCGGTTCGCCAACAGAATTTGGCGACATTGTTCGAAGGATTCGCCCACTGCGAAAAAGCCAAATTGTATTGGGCGGGAAAAACCATGATTCCCTCCAGCACCGATCCTAGCGCCTCACTGCCCGATGCCTTTTCCGTCAATGGTTTTTGCAGTGAACGCTCCAAGGTCACAGGATCGTTTTCGGATGTACGCTTCAATGATATCCTCGTGAACAAGGCCTTCATCGATAGCACCGACGGCAAAGAAAAGATTAATAACGCCTATGCGGAAGAATTGATCACGCGCATGGCGGCTTGTCAAAAAGACGTCGTCGCGGAGTACGGCCGTTGCAATCAATTGAGTCCTCAGCCGATGACTGCTGTAATGCAAAGAGCCCGGGAAGCTTCTATAACCGAAATGGTGAGCTACTTCGGTTGTACCGATGTCGAATACCAACAGGAAATGGACGCCAAACAGCCCGGTGCACCTTTGGGCCGCTGCGAATCCCTGAGCGCCACAGCTCCGGCATCCGCTATGTTTGCCCGCAAGATCAATCGTCTGAAACTTGTCACCGGTAACTCAGAAGGCAAGCTGCAAGCACTCCTGATCAAAGAAACCAACATGCGAGACCAGCTGGCGCAATACAAAACAGTGTATGTCCAGGGCCGTGATGCCGCTGGTGTAGCCTTTAGCCGCTTTCAAGCTGCTTCTTTGATGACCGATAATATTTTCAAGGAATACGAACTCTGGCGGGAAGGTCTCTTGGGCGGTCCGGTCATCTCCGAACTTGGCACCCGCAAAGGCCAGCTTATAACCTATAAACCCATTCTGCAGAAAATAGCCGACGACCTCAAAACCAATACCACTCGCCTGCAAGCGATGCTGGTGCCACCGGATGTGAAGGCAGCCCAACTGGGTGAACTCTGCCGCGTTTATTACTGCGGACTGTGGAGCAAGAACTTCTCTCAATTGGCGACGACCTCTTGCCAAAAGTCCAGTATGGCTGCTAACTCCGCTTGCCTGGGCACAGTGACTTTGGCGCCGATTCCGAGCAAACCGGTGGCGACCATCTGTGCGGCCCTGCCCGCGAATTTGAAGGTTGCGTTGATGACCCCTGCGAACGCCCGAACCTGTATGGCCACCGTCCTGACTCGCAACAGTGCTGCATCGAACATGTTCAATCCGGAGTTGTAATGTCTCACCAGATTCAGCGCCCCTCAGGCTGAATCTGTTTTTTGCGGCAAATACTCAACCGAATCTTGCAATACGATCGCTGTCGTCCCAATAAAAACCAAGATTTTTTTCCTGAGCCAGCGATCCATGACACCTTGAGCTGTAAGGAAAATACCAATGATTCAGCGCGTCAGATTCTGGACCTACTTCTTAATTGCTGCCGGTATCGGCCTGGGTTCAAGTGCTCTGGCCGAGGACAAGTCGGCAACCCGTGATGGTTTGGTGAAGCTGCCGAGCAGCGGCGGCACTGTGCAGAAAGACGAATCGAGCTTTGATTTCTCGACCAGTCGCGGAGCCGTAAGTTATTCCATTCCCCTGCCGCAACTGCCAAGTCGCGGCGGCATGAAACCATCGCTCGCCTTTGTTTACAACCAATCGGCTGGTGATAGCGGATCGGGCCTGGGTATAGGCTGGTCGGTTGCCAGTTCCTCCATCAGCTTCAACGATGATCTCGGCACAGCCATCAAGCAAAAACGATCCGACAACGGCGATTTCAGTTCGCATCTGGCCCTCGATGGCCAACGTTTGATTTCGCACCTGAGCAATACCATAGGCGGCGACCTTGAGTATTCTTTGGAAACCTCCGGCGCCTTTGTCAAGGTACGTTATACAAAGAATCCATTGCGCGTCAATTATCTCGGCAAGAATGGCGAAAGACTGATCTACAGTTTCCCAGCCGGTTTCATCGTCACCAGTCCATCCGGCCAGAAGGCCTATTTCGCGGAAAATCGTGATTTCGTCGAAAGCGATCCCCTCAACCCCAGTTTCATCGTGCGCTGGCCTATGACTGCAGAGATCAATCCGCAGGGTGAAGCGATTTTCTACACTTACACCAAACAGGGCGAACGCAGCTACTTGAGCAAAGTCAGCTTCGCAGCGGGCCAGAGCGAATATAATTTCGAACTGATAGCTACCAGGCCCTCGCTGGTATCCAACAAGGCCAGTTTCCGCCAACTCAGCAAAGTGCTGTTCGGTGGGGTTTCCGCCAGTTTCCGGGGCGAAGTCCAGTCGCAGATTTGCCTGGCTTTTGTCGGTCGATCGATCGATTCCGATCTGTTTACCGTCCGAGCCGGCGAGCATTGCCTCGATAAAGCCAAGGGTGACCTCGCGGCGTCTCTGGACAAGACCAAAACCAGGTCTTTGAATGTTCTGGATCAGCTGCGCACTATTTATCGCTTCGGCAAGGGATCCAGCTTCGACGCGGCCAATGCTTTGCCCAAGCTGAGCTTTGAATATTCCAATTGGAATGAAAACGATACCATCACCAACATCGTTTACCCGGCCGCCGCTTTGAGCCAAACCAATTCATCGACCAGTTTTGAATTGTTCGACTACAATCTGGACTCGGTTGCGGACCTGATCCAATCGACGAGTCAGTCGCTCAAGATATCCCTGGGAACTGACAATCTGGAAACCAGCTTCACCAATTCAGTGAGCTGGACCGTTGAGCGCGACGGCGTGAAGATCACGCCGAAAATCGATTCGCCGAGCTGGCATTTCGTGGATCTCAACGGCGACTCGCTGATGGACCTGGTCGAGGTGGGTGAAGGCAAGATCCATGTCTATCTGCGGAAACTAGACGGCAAATTCGAACCCGCCACCACTTTGGATTTCGATTGGATCAATCCAGGCCTGTTCGAAAGCAGGAAATTCCGCTGGTTGGACATCAATAACGATGGTCTGACGGATCTTATCGGTACGGAAATCCAAGGCAATAATTTGGTCTGGAAAATCGCCATCAATCAAACTTTGCGCACCGCCCAAGGCTTTGATTACTATTTCCTGGAGACCACCCAACAATTGCCATTCGACGCCCCGCTCGGCAATCTCCTGGCGGATGAATCCGTGCTGCTCGCCGATGTGAACGGCGATCAGCTGTCTGATCTCGTCCGCATCCGCCCGGATCGTGGCGGAATCTGCATTTATGAAAACCAAGGCGATATCTATGCTGCGCCCGAGAAACAACTTTTCAGTTTCGCGGATGCCGATGTACTTTCAGCGAGCAACTGTGAAAAAGGCCGCTTTGTGGCGATCGACGGCTTGGCGCACGACCTGCAAACCGCAAGTCGTCGGGTTTGGTTCCTGGACGCCAATGGCGACGGGATCCTCGATCTGGTGAGTTTCAACAGCGACGACACCCAGATGCGCGTCTGGCTTGGTTTCGGCAACGGCGATTTCCTGAAGGATCCTCTGAAATTCTCGACACTCGATGCCGAAGGCCGACCGCAGATCAATGTCCAAAGTGGTCGTGAGCGTACCCGTGTCGCCGACATCGACGGTGACGGCCAGACCGAATTGGTCATCTTCCAGCCCGGCATCGTGGGTCTCAAGCCTGCTGTCGTCATCGACTTCAACCGCCAGGGCAAGAATCAGCTGATCAAATCCAATCTCCTGACGACCATAGAAAACGCCACGGGATTGCGCTATGATCTGCGCTATTCCAGTTCCACTGATGAGATGCTGCGCGATCACAGCGAAGGATTGACTTCGGCCCCTCTGCATTTCCCGATTTATGTCGTAAAACAGATGGTCATTTCCGAGCTCGACCCCTTCCATCCCGGTGAATACAAGGATGGTCGGGAAGTCAAAGAAATGCTGTATCACCAGCCGATCTATGATTTCACCTCCAGGAAACTGGTGGGTTTCCGAAGCGTCGAGACCATTACCTACGGCGATGAATTCCTGGCCCAGGATGAGCGCAGCCAGCTGTCATCGTATCGCCGCGAAATCTTCGAAAGCGATTTCCGTTTGGCCGGCAAAACCAAGGAACTCTATGTCCACGAATTCACTCCCGCCGAAAAATTCGCGGAACAGAGCCAGGATACCCATAACCTCGCCCTGCGGGAAGTGACTCTGCACAGCATGAAAGAGTACTCGCAAACCCAAGGAACCCCTCTGGCGGGACGCATCCTGTTCAGCAAGAAATTCCAAAGGCACCTGGTTCCTGCGGCCCAGGGCTATGATGAGGAATCTGCTTATTTTTCTCGCGATCTGAGCGAAGAATCTGCAACCTACGGCAGCACTGGATCGGCTTCGAAATCAAGCAAGATCTTTTCGCAATTCGATGGCTTCAACATGCCGACGGTGATCGAAGAAATGCGCGATGCGATCACAGGCCCGAACGGTCTGCTCATCCCGGCTCGCAATACCCGGCATGTCCTGGATTTTTCCGAATCACGGCGCCAGCTAGCCGATTTGGATATCATCACCCTACCTTCGGAACAAAAGACCTATGTGATAGAGAATTTGCAGCAGGAAATGGTCGCGTCGACTCACATCGAATACGGTCCGACCGGCTTGGCGAAAAAATCGACGGAAGAAGCCTTCTACGATAGATTCGCGGTCTCGGCTGAGCTGCAGGCTCCTGCGTCCCGTATCTCGGAACGCAGTTTCGATATCTTCGGCAACCCGACGACGTTCAGCATGAACGGGGTCCTCCTGGAAACCGTGCGCTTCGATCCGACCGGGACCATGCCGATCGAACAAGTGAATGCTGTGGGTCATCAGACGCGCATGTACTACGGTTCGGATCCTATCGAGGGTTGTTCCAGCATTCCGGAACTTGCGGTGCATGAAGGCGTTTTGAAGGCCTATCGGGATCCACGCGGCGTGTGCCACTACTTCTCGTTTGACAGTTTCGGCCGCAGGACGCTTTACCAACGCGATGACGGCTATCAGGAACAGTATCGGTATCGTTTCGCCGAAGCCGGCACCGATTCCCGAATTTTCAAACAGGCTCGCCGCTATGCGGAAGGCGCCGTGCTGCCTGCCAACGAATCCACTTGGATCCAAAGTCTTGAGCTCTATACACCCAATGGCGTTAAAGTAGCCTCCTTGGAAAATCTGGAACTCGACCAAGGCGTGCGGATCGTTTCCTATGAAGAGCATAACCGGAAGAAGAACACGATTCGGGTCTACACTCCGTTCCGGGACACGACGACCACCTTGCAGGACGTGTTCCAATCGGGATTGATTCCCGTGACGAAAAAAGAAGGCTTCACCCAAACTGTCTATGATGCTTTGGATAGACCCGTGCAGCGTATCTATCCGACGGAACGTACAGAACATTATACCTATGAGCCATGGGGTCAAACCCAGGTCTCGCTCTACGACAAGGGCCAAGGGCTCGGGACGGTCGATGTCATCAAAAAGACAGTGCAATTCGGCAAGCAAATCTTCGCTATCGTCGATGAACGCAATGCCATCACCCGCTTTGCCTATGATACCTACGACAACGTCAGTGAAGTGTGGTTGCCAGGGCAAACCGAAGCGCGCCGCTACACCTATGATTCCTTGGACCGCAAACTGCAGCAGTGTTTCCCCGGAATGGGTTGCAGCACCTTTCAGTATGATCAAGTGGATCAGCTGTCGGTCCGCACCAACTACGATGGCACGATGAAGAAAATTAGCACCCTGACCTTCTTCTATGATGTGCTGGGTCGTTTGCAGGAACTCAATGACAACGGGCGCCTCTTGACCAGGAATCAATATGACCGCTACCCGGTTGAACTGCAAAGTTTGGCGCAGAGTTCGGCGGTTGGCTTCCTGACTCGTTCGCAGAGCTTTGACGGAAACAAACTGTATGACCAGGCGAAGATTCAGGTATACGATCGAGCCGGTCAGGTGGTCCTGCGCAGAATCGATATGAG
>NZ_DASQYZ010000027.1:0-2301 GCF_035638955.1 Oligoflexus sp.
CGCCTATAAGCTCTCCCTAAGGGACCTCGAGGAAATGATCTCTGAGCGCGGCGTTCAGGTGGATCATTCGACGATCCACAGGTGGCTCCTTCACTACACCCCTCAGCTGGAGGCGGAGCTCAGAAAAAGGAAAAAGCCGGTATCAGGTCGCTGGTTCTGGGATGAGCTGGCCATCAAGGTCAAGGGGAAGCTCAAATGGTTTTACCGCGCAGTGGACGAGGATGGCGATACGATAGACTTTCTCCTGTCGGCAAAGCGGGATCAGAAAGCGGCTCTCAGGTTTTTGAAAAAGGCCGTTCGTCAGCACGGTGTCCCCGGAAAGATCAATACCGTCAAGTCAGGGGCAAACGCCGCCGGCCTTAAGGCTTTCAATAGTGACTATTCAACCGACATTGAGCTCCGGCAGGTGAAGTATCTCCATAATATCGTCGAGCAGGATCACAGGCGGGTCCGGCAAAGGACAAGGCCCATGCTCGGTTTTAAAACCTTCATGTCAGCCGCGAAAACGATTGCCGGCATTGAGATGATGGTCATGATCAAAAAAGGCCAAATCGATATTCAGGGCTCCACTCCATTCGAACAGTTTTACGCCCTCGCAGGATAACTGCGTCCGGGGAATGATCCCTTCAGAAATTCACTTCGGCCTCGGAAACGTTTGCGACAGAGCCCTTTCGCCAATAGCACCACGATGAAAATTTGAGCCCATGTTCACGGCAATAGTTTTTGATACTCATGCCGGAAGATGGTTGCGATTCGAGATGATTTTTCCAGAAAATGTGTTTTGAGGTATTTGCTTTGCGACTCAATGGTTCTCCAGGTTGAATTGTCCCGGATGAACATACGAAAGCTAATGGATCAAGAAAATACGTGGATTAAGAAGCGCTCACAAAGTTTCGAGAGACACCTTAGGGTCAAGGCCAGCGCTTTGTTTGAGCCTATTTGCATCGAAAGAAAAACCTTCTGGCAAAATGGCATAAACTGATCTCACTAAGCTAGCCTGTTTAACAAGAAGACTCGACAAAAGAGAGTAGTGCGCATGTCTCATCAAAAATTGATCAATATCCATGTTTATGGGGGCTAACTGATAGGTCATCGATGTTCTCCGGACTTCAGCTTATTTAGGTTTTACCGTGCCGTCGGGGTAGATTCTCCGACCCCCAGACTTTCCTTCTCCCTTTCGTGTATGGTCCCAGTGGGGACCAATATCGCCTCCATCGAGGCGAAGATAGCGGGGATCTGAAACTCCGCGACCAAATTTGTTCCATGTCTGTTCCAGATACAGGCCAGGATTGCTCAATGCCTTTCCTGCAGATTTTATACCTCTGCCCACCTCACGAAAGAAATGATCCGTAAAGAAATGTCCGGTAGGATCATTGTAGCGAAGCGGGTTATTGACAACGTAGCTATAGCGGTTGAGGCTTTGCACCATGGACGGGTCTTGTATATAGGTGTCCGGCGTCAGGAAAAGCGCAATGGTCGGGTCGTAAACTCGCCCCTTCATATGCACAAGGTTCATGCTCTCGATTTGGTCGTGCCCTGTAAAGCCCCGGCTTGTGGTTTTAGGTTGAAAGGCTCCCGCCGCAAGCCAGTCAAGGTTTTCAACATTTCTGCGTTGACCAAATGGATCGTAGTCCATCCTTTCGACGATCGCCGCATTCCGGTCGGCAGCGACCAGGGTGGAGCCGAGGTAGTCCTTATAGAGATAATTTTCCCGATACCCGCTGCCTTCGGTCTCAATAACCAGAAAATCGCCAACATAAGTTCTTTGTTTGGTCCTGCCATCGGCCTCAACAATTTCAAATTCCTCGCCTACAAAGCGCGTCAGAGTTTTCACGCCATCGACCGATTCATCCTTGGTGAGAACTGATTTTCCCAGGCCATATCGATAGCGGACCGTGCTCTTGCCTTTCACCTGCCGGAGCTCAATGTCAGTGGAATGTTCATCATTGAAAGCCTTGAGGCCGGCGGCGTTTGCCCCTGATTTGTCGGCGTTGATCTTTTGCGGCACTCCATGCTGACGAACGGCTTTTTTCAAGAACCGCATGGCCGCTTTCTGATCACGCTTTGCTGCAAGGAGAAAGTCTATCGTATCGCCATCCTCGTCCACTGCGCGGTAAAGCCATTTGAACTTCCCCTTGACCCTGATGGCCAGCTCATCCCAAAAGCGGCAAAGTCAGGCGTGAGCACGTATATGGCCTGACGAGTCTTAAGGATGCTGATGCAAGGGTGCTGCTCCAGTTGAATCGAGGCCACTGGACCATTGAAAACAAAATGTTTTATGTAAGAGACGTGACATTTAAC
>NZ_DASQYZ010000028.1:0-7316 GCF_035638955.1 Oligoflexus sp.
GATGAACCGATAAGACTCACCACCGACAAAAGCGGAGCCAACGTCGCCGGCATTCAGGCCTATAATGGTGACGAAGGCACCGATATCCAAATTCGTCAGAACAAAAATTTGAACAACATTATCGAGCAGGGCCATAGGCCCATCAAACAGCTATGCAGGGCCACGCTTGGCTTCAAGCGGTTTCGAACGGCAAGGATTACAATTGGTGGCTTTGAGTCGATGAGGATCATTCGAAAACGGCAGGTCAGAGCAGAGGGTGATACCTCTGCAGAGATCTTCTATTCCGTCGCTGCATGATCGTTCGCGAATTCGTGCTTCCCCCCGCTCAACGTCTGCAAACGCAACACAACCATCTTTGCGCTAACCATGATTCTGGCCTCAACCCCCAAATAGATTTTACAACTCTTCTCCATGCTTAATTGCTTGCGCTTACGAGGATCAAGGGATTTGATCCTTAATGTGAAAGCGATTCATGATGTCCTGCCATTGGGCCTGACTTCCCAAGCCATTAGTCGTCTTGGTTACATAGTCGACCACATCAGGCGGCAAAGTACGGGAAAGCATCACATGTCGAGTGAAAGTATTGCGTGGGACAGGGGAAAAACCGACCTTTTGCTCAAAGCCCTTCAAATGTATTCGAAACCAACTCAGAGTACTTTTCGATACGAAAGCGACATCCACTCGCCTATGGATCAGCATGTTTAAGACGTTTTCCTGGCTGCGGGCATTCGTACGAATTAAAGCACCTTTGGCGATCATATCTTCAACATCAGCATAACGTTGATTGAGCACTGCACCCAATTTCAAACCGCGCAGGGATTCCGGCCCTTTGTAGTCGTGCGGGGCTTCTTTGTTTGAAGCAACCAGATCGATTTCGTTCATGATAGCTGCGGTCCAAAGGTAACGCGTCTTGGCTTCATCATGTACGAATTTTGGATTGATCCAGGCGATGACCCCTTTCCAGTCAGGTTTCTCCATCATGACATCCAGGCGTCCCTTGGGAATGACTTTGACCGAAAAGTGGAAGCGTCCATTCGAAGCCTGCGAAAGATACTCGGCAAGTTCCTGTGTAAGGCTCTTGGACGCATTTTGAAGGGTAAATGGAGGGTAATCATAGTAGGTAATCAAGGGCACGTCAATGGGAGCGGAAGCCGCCGTCCCTTGTATGAACAGACAGATCCATATCAATAGACAAAATCCAAAGTTTTGCAAGCCACGCGAATGAATCATTGTCGGTGAAACCACAGAAGCTAAGGTTGTATCATTGACCACTTGACGCCACTGCACAACAAAGCAAAACGTCTTTTCCACTATTGCATATTCTTCTACAAAGCGCCGATTGAACAGAAGTGGCCAAGTAACGCATTGGGTCCTTCCGGCACCCCACGCCGTCTTGGTTGACGATCAACTTAGGTCTGTCGCGATTTTTTTAAAATACATAGCGTCAACATCAACGTTAATTATCCCCCAGAGTTTCCTGCATGGACCTCTGAAGAAACATGATCTCCATGGCAGGAGCAAAGCCTGCATGGATAAGCCGAGTGGAAAGTCCTGCATGGATGGCATGCGGCATCGTATCGACGGAAAAGGCTATATTTTGTGTTTCATACTGCTTCATGGCATCGATCAGAACGTGTTCAGAAATGGGTTGCCAGATGATCAGGCGGTTGACGTAGGAATTTTGCGGGTCCGACGGATCCATGATCTGGATCAGGCCCGATGTCTCCTGAACCGACGGCTGACCTTCATCGGCACGGCGCAGGCTGCGTCGGCGGTTAAAGCAGGCATACTGGGCTTCCAGCAGAATGGACATTCGGATGTTATCATCTTGAAACATGCGCCTTGGTTCCATGTTAGAGGGCACAGCTCAGCTTGGCAAAATATTCGACGGTCGACTCCTCGACGTCCTCCACCAGCGTCGTACGATTGACCCCCAGATAAGCGGACAGGCTATCGATATCCTGATGGCCCAGAAGAAGGGTTGTACTGCGCTCACGCGTGTGAGCCTCAAAACTACTGGTATCACGACTCTGAAGCGTGACGCGCAGGAAGTTGGTACGGTCCAGAAAGTAACGAATCACGGCCGTCTGCACCCGTTCATCCAATCGATGGCCGTTTTCTTTCACGCGATATCGATCCAAATCCTGGGAGTATTCGCCGGAAAGATGCAGACCGAGACTCACGACCATGCGGCACATGGTGTTCGTGTTGGCGCCCACCTTGTCTTCGCTGTAAACCAGAGTGTCACCAAAGCGGTATTTGCATTCCAAAACAGAAAGATACTGCGGCGGTTTGAACGAAAAGGCTATTTTTTGCCGGTGACCCTGGTGCAGTTCGCCTTCGGACGACGCCCGCAGATCGGCTTCCGGAGCCCAGCCGTAGGTCAGGGTCAACCATTGATCCGTGATAAAGTTGACGTCAGCTGCAGCGCTTCGGGAAATGATGCGGGTCGTATCGTTTTCCATTTTCTGGGACACGGACGAATAGACGGAAACATCCGAGATCGCCAAGGCGGGTACCTTGAGCTGCGAACTGTAATCGTAATACGCCTTGGCTTCCCGAACGCCATTTTCCGGCATGAAACCCAGATCGTTTTCAAAATCATGTTGAATACGATAGAGGTTGACGCCGAAGGCCGACCGTTCGCCACTGAAGCCATAGCCAAAACCCTGGGCCCAGCCGTCTTTCTCTGAGGCCTCACTGGCCTCGACATCAGGATCCGCCGCATCCTGGGTGACCGAGGACAAGGCCTGCACAAAAAACCGATGCCACTGATTCGGCTTCCAGATCATTTCCGGACCCCAGACCGTGTTCTCATGAAGGTCCTCCTCGCGCTTGGCGTTCACAGTCAAACCCAGGGTGAGCTGATCGTTGGAATTCCAAACCCCGCGCGTGATTAAATTATGCGAAGGGGCGCGGGCTTCGACAAAGTCGGATTCATAGGTCCCGGGTGTCAGTCGATAGGACGAGTGCTGGTCCCCTGCCACCAAAGCAAAAATTTTAAGGTGTTCGTGCCGGCTCAGCAGCTTGACGCCAAAGTCAGGCGAGACAATGGCTCGACTCTGCGCGGCAGTGAACATCGGCGCAAAGAGGATATCGTTCCCTTCCATGAAAAACGGCCGATTTTCGCCGAGGAGAACGGGAAAGGGATTGTTGGCGGCCAGATAGGGGGCATCGGCATCGACCTGCGAGTAATCGGGATGCCAGGTGGCGTCCACCGTGGTTCCGAGACTCAGAGGCAGGCTCAGACTCAGGCCCAGACTACGCCGATCCTTGGATTCACCCTTAGTTTCGATGCGACTCCCAAAAGCCTCCACCACAGCCTTCATCCTGGTTTTTTTCTCAGGAGGAATGAGGGTCACCTGTTGGGCTTGGCAAAGCAGACAATTGCCAAAGTATTCGAGCGGGCTGGATGTCAGAAGGCCATTCGTTTCCCGCAAAAAGCGCCGATCGACGAGCAGGGTCATCAAGGCTGGTGATTGCTTGTATTTCAGTTCAGCAAAAGGAATTTTGAGCCGGGCGCGCCACGAATCGCTGAACGTCTCACACTCGGCAGAAAAATTAAATTGCGGTGCCGAGTCCATGTGGGCATTAACCTCATCGATCACCGCATCGAAGGGCACACACGCTGAATTCACACCAAAAACCTGACCGAACTTTTTATTGCCAATGGGATCGATGATCACCGAGACACGATCATCATCCCCGGTCATGGGTTGATCGCGGAGACTGTATTTTTGCCGACGTTGGCTCATATCATCGTCAAAGGCCGTAATCTCAAAATAGAGGGCGTCCTTATCATAAAGAACCTTGTAGATCGTCCGAAAGCGAGGCGTCCCCTGATCCACGATCGAGTACTTAAGCTCGAAACCGGCAACATCCTGCCAGACGCTGTCATCGTGTAAACCGTCGATCGCCCTGTCGGTCGCGATGGGGGCGATGGTTAAAGGGCCTGCCGCAGCGTGGGCCATCGGGCTCAAAAGCATCAGTGAAAGCAGCAGGCATCTGCGGCCATGATTCATCCAGGCTATCCTCGTTTTGAAGAGAGGGATATTGTATCACGGGTGCTACGGGGATTTTCCTCTCGCTCTGGCGAATGTTCTGATGGATAAGAAAGATGCACAACCGTATTGCCCGGGAGGCAGGGATGAATCAAGGGAAAAAATACTGGCTTGGCCTGGCTCTGGTCCTGGGTCTTGCAGGAATTTATTATGGTTCGCAGACGCCGACCTTCGCTGTTTATCGCATTACGAAAGCCATTCAGGACCAGGATCCGGCGACATTTCGCGAGTATGTGAATGTGGAGAAAACCGTGGGCGCAGCCCTGGACGATATCAAGGCGCTCGACCTTGAAAAAAGCTCAAGGCAGGACAGCCTCATGGGCATGATTGGGGCGCAGCTTCAAGGCAGCCTTCTGGATATCGTCCAGGCGCCGATCGTGGCCCTGGTCAACCGCGAGCTCGACGCCTACATCACCAGAACCAAAATAACCCCCATCGGATCCAGCACCCGGACAAGTGACGCATTTGGCGAGTTGACCCGGTTAAGGGCCCTTATGGTGGACCCGGCCAAGGGCAGGATCGTTTACCTGAAGCGTGATGGTCCCGTGGCGAATGTGGGCGTTCAGGTGCACAACGGTTCACTTCAAAAAACCTTTCTTTTGAATTTCACCATGGAACAAGGCAAGCGCTGGCAGGTGGTGAGACTCAGTAATCTGCTCTTTATTCTGTCCGAAATCATCAAAGGTGAAAAGGATCTTCTGAAGCGACATAATTTGGATGTGCGCTCGCAAATTTCGCAATTCATCAGCATCGGTCCCTTGCAGAAGGAGGACAAGGATTACGGCTGGGGTCTGGTCAAGACCACGGTCCTATCCATTCCTGTAAGAAATATGGGTCAGGTTCCCATTCAGTCCTTTAATGTGGTCGTGTCCCGCAAGAAGGAAGGATCGGACGCGACCGCCGACATCCTCTTCAGCCTTGAACATGATGAGGTCCTGGCTCCTGGCGCGAGTCTGATTCTGAAGTCGGATACCAATATTGGTGTTTGGGGGGGTCAGGAGAAAATTGTGACGGAAGCCGTCGTAGCTGAACTTCAGGCTGAGATCACGCGACTGACTCTGGCTGATGGACGGACGTTAGCGCCGGTCGAGACGATCTCGGAGATAGGGCAGGCGGAAAAGCCTGGCTCATGACAGCTTTCCGCAGGTGGGAAAGCTGTGCTGCGAACGGAATCGAATTCAAATCACAAATTGGTATTTTGCACGCCAAAGTCATGAGTCACGGGGCAGTAGGTGGACACGAGGTCGAGAAGCATCCGAACCTGGCTACCATTGCGCTCAATGCGGGGACTGCCGCAACCGCCGGTCACAAACAGGTCAATCGTTTCGCCAGCCAGGCTGCTGCTGACTTTGGTCGAGGGACCATCACACAGAAGGTTGTCGGATTTCGACACGTCTTCCTTCGCAACGGATTGAATCACGTTCTTGATGGAATTGCTCAGCTTGATGCGGCGAACTTCCTGACTGGTGAAACTCTGCTCGCCATAGGCTCCATATTTATGGGTGATCACAACCTTGTTTTGGAAAACTTCGCAGGTTTCGGTGCGAGCATCATCAGCACTGGTAAAACCTGAACCATTGATTTTGGTGATCAGAGCTGTTTCCTGAGCGAAAGATACTTGAGCCAAAATACTGAATGCGCAGGCAACCAAAGTATTCATTTTCATAGATATTCCTTCATAGTGTGAGGGGGACCAGGACGCTGTTCTTTAAACACGGGGTCTTGGGAATGTCCAGGATTGAATTCTTATTTTTAATGAAGGTCATGGGATTGATTCGGCCAGCCAATCAACAAGAGGGGGCCTTACCCCATGCCGACACTTTCTGAAGAAAGTCCGCACGACGGGTTTGGAACTGCTGATGACGATGTCCATTGCTCCCGCTGGTATGCGGGAAACCCAAGAGTGTTCGATTTTCGAGGGAAGGGTCCTCATCCATCAGCATCCGCAAAACCCGCTCCGGGTACTTGCCCATGGGTACGATCAGGGTGTGGACACTCTGCCGACGCACATGGTCGAGGAAGAGATGCTCGATCATGGATTGCAGCCAAGGATCCTTGTGAGCCGCATCCGTTCCGCCATAATTCTTAAGTTCGCTCCCCACAAAAACGGGATAACGCAGAATGGAATACGTTGCCATCAAATGCTGGTGGGTGGTGAAGAGCTGAGCCGACGTGGATAACTGCAGGGCCTGGGCCACTCCCAGATCATCCAGGTAATGAATCAAATTCTGTCGCGTGGGACCGGCAAAGACCACGTTTTGGATAAAGCGGGCTTCGTAACGATCACGGTCCTCATGAGCCTCCTGCCAGGCTTCATAGGCTCGCCAGGCTTGCGCGAAGCCAGGCGTGAGCCCGACGATCATGATCCTGGTGACCGCCGGCCGTTGCAGTCCGAAGGGCGCATAATAAACCCGCAGCTTCGGGGTCCGGTAGAGCAGCAGGACATCGGGCAGATCACGAGCGGATTTGATGCGAGACAGGGGCAAAGCGCGGCAGATCTGAAGCAGCTGCGGCTCTTTGATTGTCCTAAAATCCTGCCATTCCCGAGCGTTCATGTCGTCTCCTGCCTTATGCAGATCGCATCAAATCACATCAACTTATCCGAGTCATGATCAAGAGCCAAAAGGGTAAGATTGGCCTAAGACAGTCCTATGGGATACGGCAAGTTGCCTGCCAATTCGATAGGAGTCCTGTGATGCAAAAAACGACATTAACAGCGGTCCATGCTCTGGAATTTCCGCGTGCGACGCACGCCAAGGATTATCGGCCCGCTCTCCCTGCCATGTCAGGTCAGACTGATTCTCTCCTCCAGGGTTTTGTCCTTGGTCCAGCCTGGTATGATCTGGCCAAAAAAATTGCCAGAAACCCGAGGCTCCCCACTTTAATTTATGGCGAGACCGGGACGGGTAAAGAACAATTCGCCAAACTCATTCATGAACTGCTCCACCCAATCCTCACAAGCCCTGCGGGCTTGGCAGCCGCTCATCGATTCGCGGCTTTTGGTATGGAATGGAGTTTCGTGTTTCACAGGAAAAGAGTTCTTCTCCTCCACACCTGAGGCCGGTTCCCGACCCGTGACAAAGCCTGTCAAAGCATAATTTAAGATTACCAGAGCCGCATTCACATCCCGATCAAGTATAAGCTGGCATTTCCTGCAATCATGGACCCGTTCTGAAAGCTGCTTTTTTTGGACAAAACCACATCCAGAGCATGATTGCGAAGGCTTGATCTTTCTGGTCGGTACTTCGATATAGG
>NZ_DASQYZ010000029.1:0-3296 GCF_035638955.1 Oligoflexus sp.
ATCGAGGTTCGGGATGATGGACAGGGTCACTTCTGATTTGGCTCGTCATCAAGATCGAAGTACTTTGCATTTGACGAGAAAATTCCTTCATGGTGAGCTGATAAAGGCGGTCGGAGATCGCCGTTTGAAAGAATATCAATACAGCGAACACCAGGAATACAATTGTAGCCACGAGTATTTGAAGAAATCTTCTATTCATTTTCGCAACTACGCCAGTGGGTGAAGATCGAAAAATATTTCCCTGTTTGGGAAGATCGACCTAATTCTTGCAATGTTCAGAGACTCTGCAGTGGGCAACCCAGCAAAATAGTGTTGGCAATCTGTGGAACTCGCTCTAACAACTACCAACGAAGGAGTGAATGTCTCCCTCAGTTGTTCCACACGGACATCAAAAGCTGGGAATAAACTAACTTCCTTGGAGCTCTCAAAGAACCAGCTAGGTTTATTCTCACCTTTAAGGTAGTACTCAAAGTTCGCCTCAACGGCATTTATTTCGGCAAGATCACAGACAATTTCGCCAACCCTTTTCCTTCTATTAAGGACGATAGAGCCGAGGTAGCAATTAGAATAATAAACCTTTCTTGCAGACACTAAAAACTTGTCTGAAGCGGACGTATCAATAGCGAATCCAAAGGAATCATCTTCGGGAATGCTAAGACAGCCTATGATTACACTTATTCCAGAATTGACTCCACAAATACCATACTGAAACTTAAAACCAAATTTGGCAAAATTATTTACAAATCCTAGAGCCTCTCTTCCGCCAAGGAACATTGAAGTGGTCTCGTTTCCCCGGACACTCTGATAACCTAACCAAGTATCAGGGAGGACAGTATGGGAAAGAAGAAGGATCGCAAGTCTTACAGCGAAGAGTTTAAATCAAATGCCGTGAAAATGTCACTGAAACCCGGTGTGAGTGTGAGCCAGGTTGCTGAAGAGCTTGATATTCCGGTCGGCTACCTTTCCCGGTGGCGGAGCCAAACCCGAGATGCCCAAGGTCAAGCCTCAGCGGAAGCCCGAGTGGATGCTATCAGCGAGAATGCCCGTCTGAAAGAGGAATTGAAGCGGGTGAAGATGGAGCTTGAGATCGTAAAAAAGGCGGTGGTTTACTTTGCGGGCCAAAAGTGAGCCGCTACGCCTTCATCAAGGCCCAGTCCGAGAATTATCCAGTCCAGCTCCTTTGCGAATTAATGGATGTGTCCCGAAGCGCTTTTTACGAATGGCTTGAGGGAACCCCATCCCCCCGGACAGAGGCAAACGAGACCCTCCGCAAAGCGGTCTATACGGCCCACGAGACTTCACGGGGAACGTATGGGCGGAGGAGGATCGCTCTCCAGCTGGTGAAGGAAGGCACTCCAGTGTCGCCCTCGCGAGTCGAGAGACGCATGAAGGAGCTTGGGATTCAAGGGATTTCTCCCCGGGCTTTTGTCACAACAACGCGAGATAACACGAACCTGGAGAACAGCCCGAATCTCATTAAGGATGAGGCATTGGCGGTGGACCGCATCGATCAGGTCTGGGTTTCCGATATCACGTTTATCCCAACCAAGGAGGGTTGGCTCTACCTGTGCATCGTACTCGACCTCTATTCGCGAAAAATCGTGGGCTGGGACATGCAATCAACCCTGAAAGCTGATCTCATCATTAACGCTCTGCGGATGGCTCTCAAAGGCAGAAAACCAGCGCCAGGACTGATTTTCCATAGCGACTGTGGTGGACAGTACAAAGCTGGACGCTTCCGGGGCCTGCTCAAGCGGCATCGAATACGTCAAAGCATGACCCACGCCGGGAATTGTTACGATAATGCTACTGCGGAGAGTTTCTTTGGAACGCTCAAAACTGAGCTTGTGAGGCGTTTGAGCTTCGAGACAAGGGAGCAGGCAAAAGCTGCCATCTTCGAATACGTGGAGGTGTTTTACAATCGGATCAGGATGCATTCATCCATTGGCTACCAGTCGCCGGTCGAGTTCGAGAAAAGCGTAGCGTAGTGGGTGTCCGGTGAAATAGTGCCACCTCACATAACCTCGTCGTCAGAAAGCCAGTAGGGAGGCTGCCGTGTAGCCCAACTCGTAAGAAACGTATCTCGTTCTATCAATTCATTAATGGCTGATCTGGACGCCAGTTCGAAATTTGAATGAGCAGCAAATCCATTGGAAGTAGATGCCAAGCCGCTTTCTACTTGGCGATGATAATCCAGCCTTTCGTTAAATTCCGCGCATGCTTTGAGAAGAGCCAAGGATGAGTCCGTGTCTGTGCCAAAGCCACGGATATGTTCTTTCGTAAGGATGCAATGAAAGACGGAGGGGTCAACGAGACTTCGTAGTACTCTGATCTCGACCCCGTCGCTTCTCAGGTTATCAATCAATTTTTGAGTTTCTTGACTTTCCATATTCCAATCTCAGGCACGATTTGTGACCAAGCCGATAAGTCAAACCCAGGTTTAGTTAGAACAAGAACTTCATGATAGTAGATAGGAATAATATAGGCGTCGCTGATTAATGATTTACCCAGTTCCTTGATTCTTGAATTGCGGTTCTCATAGTTAGTTTCTTTTACTATGCCATTCACGATATTCGAAATCTGGGGGTTCTTCTTGGACGCTAGAATTAGCGGTCGTTCAGGGTTAAATGTCACGGCGATATTTCCGCGCAAGTCAATGGACGAGAAATCATTATTGGCAAAGACAATATCGTAAGTGTTGGTTCGAATCTCATTGGCGTATTCAGTAAAATCTCGATATTTTTTTAGGACAGTTTGATATCCAGCGCTCGTAAGCTTTTCATTGACTGCATCCGTCAGTTCAAAAGCGGAAGGCAGCAGAATAGTCAGCTGCTTCTTTTTGACTTTGGGATCCGGGGTTTTAGCTATATCTGTCCAAATTTTTTCAGCTTCTTTATCAGAAATGCGCCCAGGTCCGTTGGGAAGATAGAGCTGAAATGCAGGTTTTTTGCGCCAGGAGTCCTTGTATGTAAAGCTGTTTGGATTTAACAATTTCTGGATATAACTACGATTTTGCTGGTCAACGGTATCGCTATTCAATGAAGCAAAGAAAGTAAAGCCCAATCTTGGATGATGAGTATCATAGCCTTTAGAGACCAAAGGATCGATATCCGCAAGCCTTGGAGACCATATAAGATCAAAATCGGCTTTTAGAAATTTCTCTGTATCTGCTTTTGGATTATCTGATTTAGGCAGGTAGTTCAAAGAAACGCTTTCTGGACCTTCGATTTTAGTTGCAGTATGAGGATTAGCCTGCAAATTAAACCCTGTTGCGGTGCGTTCTTTGATAAAATAGT
>NZ_DASQYZ010000030.1:0-29379 GCF_035638955.1 Oligoflexus sp.
ATCAGGTTTTCCAAGCGTTCCACACGGTTGGCGGCAACCACGCGATCTTCCATGCGATAAACCGCACGCAGATCGGGACGAATATTACCGGCCATGGCCGTTTCATTGGATTCATCCAGACCCCGCACGCCCATGACTGCGGATCGCGCGCGTGTGGAATCGCTGCCGTCATTGTTCTGCCTGGCTTTCAGAGCTTCATCACGCAAAGCCGAAGCGAGATTGGAATCTTCACCGGCCTGCCGTTGCACGAGCATGACCGAGACAAACCCGGCTTTGCCGTCTTTCGTTTTGACCTTCCAGAACATGCCTTCGCGTTCGCCGGCTTCCAGGACTTCGCCTTTTTTCAGTTCCATGAGAACTGTCGCATCTTTCTTGGCTTCCGCCGTTACCGGCACTCCGTCTTTCTTGGCTGCGACGGGAGCAGCTGATAGCCCTGCACTCAACGCCGTGAGACCGACTGCCAGCAGTGCATTCTGAATTGTGACTCGAGGGCATAATTTCATGTGAACTCCTCCCGCTAACCTTTTCCACTAGTATATAGCTTCGGCTGGCCAGGGAGGGAGATGAACACTTTCCGGGGGCCATGGAATTTCACCGAAAATCCATGGACTTATCCAAGCATTAGGCGAGCTTTAAGGTGTGATAGGATTTTTTACCTTTGCGAACCAGGACCCCATCCTCGGTTTTTAAACGGGCGACATCCAGGGTCGCGGTCGTGCTGGTAATCTTTTCGTTGTCGAGACTCAGTCCACCGCCTTCGATCAGGCGTCGCGCTTCACTTTTACTGGCAAAGATACCGGCCAGGACCAGAACGTCCACCACACTCACCGCGTCGCCAGCCGGCAGATCCTTGGCTGCTACCAGGGCTTCCGGTGCTTCCGGTTTACCACCCGCTCCACCTGCAAATAATCCGGCGGCCATGGATTTGGCTTTGTTGGCTTCCTCTTCCCCATGCACCAATTTCGTCGCCTCAAAGGCGAGCACGATCTTGGCATCATTGATCTCGCGATCGCGCAGGGCGCCGAGTCGTTTGACTTCCGCCACCGGCAGGTCGCTGAAATAAAACAGACATTGCTCGACCATGCTGTCATCGATATTGCGGAAATACTGGAAGAAATCAAAGGGCGGCGTGAGGTTGGGATCGATCCAGACCGCACCCTTTTCCGTTTTCCCCATCTTTTTGCCTTCAGACGTCACGAGCAGGGGCAAGGTCACACAGAAGGCCTGCTTCTGTTCCTTGCGGCGCACGAGCTCCATGCCGCCGAGCATATTGCTCCACTGATCGTCACCACCCAGCTGGACCGAGCAGTCCTCGTGCTTATTCAGGTGATAAAAATCGTAGCTCTGCAGAATCATATAGTTGAATTCGAGAAAGGACAGACCCTTTTCCAGACGCAGCTTGACGGAATCAGCAGTGAGCATGCGATTCACTGAAAAGTGCACACCGAATTCGCGGAGCAAGGGCAGATACTGCAGTTTCAAAAGCCAATCGGCATTGTTGAGCACGATGCCTTTTTTGGGATCCGTGAAATCGATAAAAGGCGCCAGCTGCTTTTTAAAATGTTCAGCGCGGGCATTGATGGTTTCAGCATCCGCCATTTGCCGCATATCGGTTTTGCCGGTTGGATCCCCCACCAGCGCAGTACCGCCACCGAGAAGCACGATCACGCGATGTCCCGCCTGCTGCCAACGGCGCAAACCCAGCACAGGAAGAAGGTGGCCCACATGCAAACTGTCAGCGGTCGGATCAAAGCCGGCATAAGCGGTCCGGGCAGCCCCGGTGAGATGAGCCCGCAGCTCGTCTTCGTGGGTTACCTGTGCCAGCATTCCCCGTTCCTGCATAGTTTCCAGAAAGCCCATGACCTCGTCCCCCTCACGATAATAGCCCCTACATTTATCAATCGCCGGCAAAACAGACAAGGCCGTCCTGCGCCCAGAGGACGAACCCGTGCCTCTTCTATGTTAAAATTACTTATTCAGCCATGGAGGCCACTATGCAACCTCATCCTGCGCAGTACCCGGCTCTGGCCACGCCCGTCCTGGTCATCGGCGCCGCTTATACCGGAAAATCAGAACTGGCTCACCGTACCCTCGATCCGCATCGAAAAACGCTGGTCATCGGCACAGCGGATATGTCTGAAGGGTTAATCGCCGCGCGGGTTCAGGAGCTCAAGCGCCAAAGACCCGACCATTGGGTGCACCACGACGGCAAGCTGGATCTCGCGTCCCAGCTGCGGACCCTGGCGCCGGATTATGAGCAGGTTCTGGTCGACTCGATCAATCAATGGGTGGCGAACCTCGTGCTGACTCATGCCCAGAAATATTCTCTGGAACAGCTGGCCCCCTTGTGCGAGCGCGAGGTCTTTGACCTTTGCGCGGCGGTGGAAGAAACCAAACATCGGACCCGCATCGTGTTGGTGTCGAGTGAAGTCGGTGCAGGGATCACACCTCCTAAACCGGTGGCCCGTCTCTTCCGTCAATTGGTCAGTCGCATCAACTGCCGTTTGGCGGAACATGCCGCTGCCGTCCTTCTGGTCAGTGCGGGTATTCCTCTCCTCATTAAAGGAGAATGGCCGAATCTGCCTCAATGAGGCGCACCGTAAAAGAAAAAGTCCGAGCCCCGTTAAATGTCATTAGACGATGACATCAGGAGCCTGTTAACAAGAAGGGGCAGGCATTTTTTTTTACGGTGAATGAATTGACCACTGTCATAATAACTGAAAAACCTTCTGTGGCTCGTGACATTGCTCAGGTCCTTGGCCTTTCGCGTCAAGGCAAAGGCTTTATTGAAGGACCTGATTACAAGGTCACGTGGGCTTTTGGTCACCTCGTGGGCCTGGCGGAACCGCACCAGATCAATCCCGCGTGGAAAGCCTGGCGTTTCGCGGATCTGCCGATGTTGCCTGCGGAATGGCCGCTTGAAGTCATGCCTCACACCGCGGACCAGTTTGCAACGGTCCAGGCTCTTATGAATGACGCACGCACGCAGAAGATCATCTGCGCAACCGATGCCGGGCGTGAAGGCGAGCTTATTTTTCGCTATATATATGAAAAAGCGGGCTGCCACAAGCCGGTGGAACGCCTTTGGATATCCTCGCTGACACCGGAAGCCATCCGTCAGGGCCTGGCGCAATTGCGATCCTCCTGTGAGTTCGATACGCTCGCCGACTCCGCCCGCGCCCGAAGCCGCGCCGATTGGCTGGTCGGCATGAATCTATCGCGAGCTTGGTCCTTGATCAGTGGCGAGCATTATTCGATTGGACGGGTGCAGACGCCCACATTGGCCATGCTTGTGGAGCGTGAAAAAGCGATCCAGAATTTTGTGGTCGAGGATTATGCGGTCCTGCAGGCGGAATTCACGCAGGACGGATCCCTGGGCTATACGACCGAATTTTTTGTGCATACGGGAGGCAAGGCAGCCCCGGTGGCGAAACGTTTTCGCGTCGATGATCCCGCGCTACCAGCCTTGCATGCGAGGCTCGCGGCGCAGACCTATCAGGTGCGCAGTCTTAAAGAGAAAGCCAACCGTCTGCCGCCGCCGCAGTTTTATGATCTGACGGAACTGCAGCGCCATGCCAACCGCATTTTTGGATTCAGTGCGCAGCGCACCCTCGATATTGCCCAGGAACTTTATGAGAAACATAAAGTCATCACTTATCCCCGAACCGATAGCCGCTTCATTACGGAAGATCTGCAGAATCGATTGCCGGATATAGTCGAGGATTTGCGGCAGGCTTATCGCGCCGAGTTGCCCGCATCGTTTGTGTGGCGACCCCTGGGTAAACGCTTTGTCGATGCGTCCCAGGTGAGCGATCACCATGCAATCCTGCCAACAGGTCAAAGATCGGGGCGGCTGGGACCGGATCATGAAAAATTATTCGATATGATCTGTCGCCGCCTTTTGACCGCTTATCTGGATGATTTCGTGACGAGGCAAACCGATGTGGTGGTAGCCCCCAAGGACGGACCTGCCGATGAAGGCTTTTTTACCCGCGGGCGCAAGGTCATTGACGCGGGCTGGAAGGTTCTGGATTTTGGCCGGACGAACAGTGGGGAAAAAGAGCTGCCGCCTGATCTTGCCGTCAACAGGATGCAGGATCTTGTGAAGTTGGATCAGGATTTACGCAAGACGGTGGCTCCGCCTCGGCATACGGATGCCTCCTTGCTGACCGCCATGGAAACCGCGGGCACCAACCTGGATGATAAGGAGATGTCAGCCCTCATGCGGGAGCATGGACTCGGCACGCCGGCGACTCGAAGCGGTATGATTGAGACGCTGATCAAACGTCAGTACATTGAACGCGATAAAAAGACGTTTCGTGTCACGGAAAAGGGGCTCAACCTGATTGAACTCGTCAGTGATGAAATTAAAAGTCCGCAACTGACGGGGCAATGGGAACTGAAGTTGAGCCAGATGCGGCGGGGTCAGGGGACGCTCGATGACTTTACACTGGAAATCATGGATTTCGTGCGGGTGATGACGCAGGCGTGCCTCGCGAAAAAATCGAGCTTGCCGCCCGCGGCGGGGCGAACTTCGGCTTATGATTCCATCCACGCTTCGAATCCGCAGCATGATTTCAATGCCGCCGCGTCCGCATCCGTAGCAAGTCCCAAGCCTCGTGCGGGGGCCAACGCGGGCGCCTTGACTGGCGCAAGTGCCGGGCAAGGAGCAAGCGCCGGGCAAGGAGCAAGCGCCGGTCAAGGAGCAAGCGCCGCCCCTCGTTCGCGTCAGGACGCCAAGGCCGCAGCATCCGTGGCCAGTCCCCGATCGCGTGGGTCTGATACTCTGTCGGCATTGCCGCCTCTCCCGTCCACATCCGATGAGCACAGCCCGATGGATTTATCTCCCGCTTCAGCTCCCCATGAATTATCGGTGCCCTCGCGGTCCCGATCTCGTGCGACAGCACCCGAGGTCACGACGGCACCGACGCAGTCAGAGTCCGGTGATACAGCACCCATGAGGTCGACCAAGCCCACGCGAGCACAATCCGATGAGAGGTCAACTGCATCGACGCGATCACAATCCAGCGATACACCCCCCACGGGGTCGACCGCGCCGACGCGTGAAGGGTTACGTCAGCTCCTCAAGGCCCGATTTGGTTTTTCTGCATTTCGCGATCATCAGGAATCCACCTGCCTGGACCTGGTGGCGCGACGTGATGTTCTTCTGGTCATGCCGACAGGAGCCGGCAAATCACTCTGCTATCAGCTTCCAGGTTTGGCTTTGGGCGGCGCCACCTTGGTCATCAGTCCACTGATTGCCCTGATGGATGATCAAGTGCAGCGCTTGCAAAGCATCGGTCTGCGGGCAGATGCGATTCATTCCGGCAAGACACGACCGCAATCGCAGAAGATCTGTCTGCAGTATGCACAAGGTGAACTGGAATTTTTATTTATTGCACCGGAACGCCTCGGCGTCTCGGGTTTTGTGCCATTTCTAGCTCGTCATAAACCCACTCTGATTGCCATTGATGAAGCCCACTGCATCTCCCAATGGGGCCATGACTTCCGTTATGACTACCGACGCCTGGCAGAACGCCTCCAGCCTCTGCAGCCGACCGTAACCGTGGCTATGACAGCTACCGCCACCAGCCGGGTGCAAAAAGATATTATTGATAACCTGGCCCTGAAACAGCCTGCGCTGCACGTCCATGGCTTTCGTCGGACCAATATTGCCATCGAACATATCGAACTCAGCCGCAAGGATCGGCCGATGGCTGCAATGGGTCTTTTGAAATCAAGCGAAGCCCTGCCAGCCATCGTTTACACACCGACCCGCAAGGACGCCGAAAGCCTCGCCTTGCTCCTGAGAAAAAAATTCCGCGCGGCCGCTTATCACGCGGGCATGGATCCTAAAAGCCGGCAGAAGGTGCAAACGGATTTCCTGGAAGGTCAACTGGAAGTGATCGTGGCCACCATTGCCTTTGGCATGGGCATCGATAAATCCAATGTTCGCACCGTCGTGCATATGGCGGCGCCGGGTTCCATTGAAGGCTACTATCAGGAAATCGGCCGTGCCGGTCGGGATGGACTGCCCTCACGGGCCGTGCTCTTCTTTTCCTATGCTGACGTCCGAACGCACGAATATTTCCATAAGCTGAATTATCCCGAACTCAAAGACCTGCAAAACATTCAGGCCATGATTCCACGCGGCGGCATTCTCAGAACCGACCTGGCCATGCAGATCCATGATGATGATCTGGAGCAGAGGCTGGAACGTCTTACGATGGTGGAAGCGTTGGACGAAGACAGCACCGGCCTGATCACAACCACCGGGAAAATAGGCTGGGAAAAAGCCTATGAAGAGCAAAAGGCCCATCGACATAAACAGCTGATGGAAACCATTCGCTTTGTGAACGAAACTCAACACTGCCGCATGCTCGGCCTCCTCACCCACTTCGGTGATCCGGATGCGCGTGGCGCGCCCTGCGGAATCTGCGATATTTGTTCCCCGCAAAACAGCCAATCCAAAACCGTGCGTCATTGGACGGCCCAGGAAATCAGCATCATGAAAAAAATCGTGACGGCGCTGGGGCGCGAATCCAGACCGGTTGCCACCGGCAAACTCTATCGGGATTACGCGCAAACGCTGGATCTGCAGCGCCGGGATTATGAAGATCTTCTGTATGTTCTGATTGAAGGCGGTTTCCTTACCGTGCAGTCGGCCAGCTTCGTCAAGGACGGTGAGACCATCGATTATAAAACGGTGGCTCTGAATCAGCCTGCCGATCGCATTGAGTGGCCGGAGCTGAAGCGCACCACCGTGCGTCTGGATCGTGCGGCTGGGAGCAAGGCTTCCTCATCCGCACCCAGGAGTCGACAGGGGGCACGTGCCCGTGCCTCGCGCGAGGAAAATCCTCATCCGGACAATATCGATACCTTTCTTCTGGAATCCTTGAAAGTCTGGCGTAAATCCGAATCGAAGAAACGTAAAGTACCGGCCTTTCGCATTCTCAGCGATCGCAGCCTGGAAGCCATTGCCAGCCAAAAACCTCGGGATCGCCAGGGACTTTTGGAAGTCCATGGGATCGGCGAGGCTAAACTGGAATTGTATGCCGATTCGCTGCTGACTCTGATCACCCGGGCTTAGGAAGCCTGGGGCAACGATGCGGGTGGAACCGTCAACTCAGTCACGTATTCGTTCGGCAATTCGATGGCAAAGCGGACACTGGTCGCACCATGGAGATTTTGATTCAATTCCAAATGAATATCACCCTTCAGACTTTGGATCAGGCTGCGTACCGCATACATGCCGATGCCCCGACCGGAAACCTGACTTTCCTCCTGCCTCGTACTCAGACCGGGCTCGAAAATCAAAAGAGCGAGCTGGTGCGCGGTGAATTCCCGGGGGCCCGTGAGCAAACCAAGCGACTGGGCTTTGCCGCGAATCCCGGTCAAGTTCAGACCGCGGCCATCATCCTGAACGCTGATGCAGATCCCTCGATCACTTCGATCGAAGCGGATATCGATGGATCCCCGCACGGGCTTGCCGTGACGCAGACGTTCGACCTCGGTTTCCAGGCCATGATCCAGAGCATTCCGTATGAGATGATTGAATATGCTTTCCAGGGAACCATGCAGACTCCGGTGAAATCCAAGGCCTGACGTTTCCAAATGAATCTGAGGCGGCAACTTGCCGAGTTCCAGGGCCAGATGCGCCGAGCCTTTCAACACGTTTTCCAGGATATGATCCAAAGTGGAGTATTCAAAAACCCGAACCTCGTCCGCGATGGCCTGCAGCGCAGTCTCCGCCGTGCATTCCTTGGTTTGATAGGCGCGTAGCACTTTTAAGGTATGCTCCACGAACTGATAGCGTTGCATCTGCTCGGGCTTTTCGCTGTAACCAAAAGCCTTGTTGGCCATGGCTGCATAAAATTCCAGTTCGGATCGAATCAATTCCAAATCCTGCAGACGTTCAGCGGTATTCCAGGAATCATGAATGACATGGACCGAAATCTTATAGGCTTCTTCCGCCTCATGCACGAGGTTGGTGATGCCGCGAAAGCCAAACATGCGGGCATTGCCTTTGATGGTATGCAGGTCGCGATAGAGTTCCTGCAGACTGCCAATGGAAACGTGATGACCTTCCCGGTTGAGAATCGCCTGGCAGTGGTCCAAGGCCGCTATCGAACTGCGATGGAACTGTTCAAACCGGCCACTGCTGGTGCTCATCAACTGGCTCAATATTTCCAGTTCCTTCTGCTGGGTCAGGTTCACCTGCTCCAGAAGGCGGATCTCAGACACGTCCCGCAGACTGACCAGAATTTTTTCGACGACGTCGGCATCATTGAAAATCGGTGTCCAGTCCACTTCAACGGTTTTCTCATGGCCCTGGGAAAAGTTGAGGACCAGCTGACGAGGCAGGATATGCTGATTGGCACAGAATCCCACTTCATCGGAACCGATCGCAAAATCCAGGACGGACAGGATCTGGGCCTGGGAATCCCGGTCCATGGCTGCCTTTTGCAGCAGCACTTCTTTCACATCACAACCGGCGAGCTCGGCTTTTTCAAGTAATTCCGTCGTGTAGATGGAATACTCCGGGTGAATCAACCGGTCCTCGGTGATCGTGAAGATCCCCTGCTTGATATGGCGAAGCATGTTGAGAATATCAAGCTGCTGCTGGCGGTTGATGGCCTCCGCCTGCTTCAGCTTGCTGATATACGTGGCAATCTCGTCCGAAGATTGCCGGCAGATCTGTTCATAACGACTTTCGCGCTCCTTGAAATCCTCATAGGTTGTGTCAACCCGCCCTAGAAATTCCCGGAATACTTCCAGGGAAACGGTGGGGCTTTCCATATCGATTTTACAGCGTTTAAGTTGCCTTAAAAGCGTCGAAGAGAATTCCTTTTCCATCACAACCTCAGCTCTTATTTCTCGTAAACCATAATCAGGTTCATCGTCTGGTTGTGCAAGGAGCACACACCGGCGGCATCCGTTGCGATTTCACCGAACGAATAGAAACCATTGACAACGTATTTTTGCGATTTGAACTGGTCACGGATCGATTCCAGTTCATCGTCGACGAATTCGCCCATGACAAGCTTTCGCGTGAGGCAGCTCACGGGAATCAGCAGGAACTGGTTGTTATCGTTTTTCTTATGCAGGTCAAACAGCTGTTTCGCCGCTTTTTCCGATCCATCGACCAGGTTGTCGGTGACCGCCATCATCATGCGAATTTTCGAGCCTTCGGGAACTTCACCCGTGTAGGTGATGGACTTATCTTCCCGATTGATACCAAACGGAGTCCGAATCAGTTCATCATCCTTAATACGATAGTCTTTGCTGACAGCGATGGGATATTGAATCGCCAGCTGATCGATATTAAGAATCTTTTCACCCAGGAATTCTTCATAGAAACTCAAAAGGCTGGTTTACCGTCAACCTCATACAGAGTGTTGCGCACGGCCTTGGTTACCGTTCGCTCCACACCAATGGGAGTGACACCTGCATGGGAACTGACCATCATTTCCAAACCTTCACCGTAAAAGGCCAGACCCACCACAGCATCCCGATGGATCCCGTCACGGTCGATGACCCAGGTATCCTTGATCTTGGGATCACCAGCCAGACCCCCGGCAATGACGATCTTATTTAAGTTGGCTTTGTTAATGCCGCGCGAGAACTGGTCACCGTTCATAAAGCCATTGCCGAAGACCAGGGCGCCCCGGAGATCCTTGGCATCCAGGGCTCGATAGAGCTGTTCCCCGCAGTTAAACGACTGATCATAGTCCTTATAAGGAATGCGAACCACTTTCATGCGGGTGCGCTCCAGGCGGCAGACGGTGACAGACAAGGTATTCAAAAACTGATTCGCATCATGGATTTCCCCGGCTGTGGAGCAGCCGATGATCTGCGACTGGGGAAAGTTCTTGATCACTTCCTTCACGGCTTCGGCTGGATTGCCAAAGAGCAGGACCATGGTTTGCGCGGAATCCATATCCTTGGGCAGGGCGTGACTCCAACGTCCATCTGCATAATTCACCGTCTGAACTTTCATCCCGAACTCCTTGCGTGGGCTTTGACTCGGTAACTTGCGTTCAAAGCCCCTATCGGCTCCAACTTTCCGCAATTCAGACGCGTGGAGAGTCCCCGTTTAATCCCTCGAAATCAGGATAAATTTTCCCACCCCAGCCATCGCTAAATTGCGTGGACTAACATGGTTGAACTAATAAAACCAAAAAATGATGGGAGGGAATGATTCAGACTTTATGCGCGATAAAATGCACGTAACGGGCGATATCGCGATAGGGGGGAACCCTGCGATAACGACGCTCGAGGATCAGGATATCCTCAACACTATGCTCGTCTTTGACCTTATTGGGAAAGTAATCGTAAAAACAGCGAAGGCCGGCCTGAAGATCCATCTTCATCCCAACGGACTGGAGCATCTCACAAACTTTTTCCGGTTCGATGGGATTGGGCGGGGTCATGGCATTGCTGCTGCCGGCATAATCATCGACCAAAATGCGCTTGAATTCACCTTTCACAAGGCTATTGAACACCGACCGGTGGCGGTTGTAGATGGTCAGAGAAAGGCGCCCCCCGGGATTCAAAGCCGCAGGAATGAGGGGCAAAACATCATAAGGCTCGTGAAGCCATTCCAATACAGCGTGAATGCAGATCAGATCAAACGTCTGACCCGAACGCAAAGCGTCCTGTACCGTTTGCTGTCTTGCGGTCAGCTGTCCATCCAGCCCCAGCTGTCGAGCCTGTTCGCTGGTGTGTTCGACCATACGCGCGGAAATATCCGTGGCCAGAACCTGATGCCCCTTCTGGGCCAGCCACATACTCATGTCACCCAAACCGCAGCCGCTGTCGAGAATGGACAGTTTTTGGCTGTCATCCTGTAACACCAGCTCATGCAGATCCTCACGGATCAATGCTTCCCGAATCAGGCCTTTTTTGTTGGTTTTAATACGGGCTTGAAAGCGGTCGAAGATTTCATCGAAGTTACGATCCTGGCTCATGCGGTCTTCACTTTCGGAGGGCAAAAATCCGGGGCCACGTCGGCGCCCCGGATCAGTCAGGATCAGCTCAGCCGATCCCGGTAGTGTTCGTAACCGAAGGACTTGATCAGTTCATAGCGATCATCCGGATAACGGAGGACAATCGACGGCAGACGCACTCCATTGAACGTGCTTGTCTTCACCATCGTGTAATGCGACATGTCGAGCAGCACAATGCGCTGACCGATTTGCAAAGGCTGATCAAAGGAATAATCCCCAATCACATCACCGGCCAGACAGGTGAGTCCACCCAAGCGATAGGTATAAGGTTTTTCCTGAGGCAGCCCACCGTCCACGATATCGGGGCGATACGGCATTTCCAAAACATCCGGCATATGCGCCGTGGCGCTGGTATCCAAGATCGCCAGGGGCATGCCGTTTTCAATAATATCCATGACGGTCGCGACCAGGACACCGGTGCGAATCGCAATCGCTTCACCAGGCTCCAGGTAAACTTCCACATGGGGATAACGCGCCTTGAATTCCTTGATCACGCGCACGAGGCGCTCGCGATCATAATCCGGGCGTGTGATATGGTGGCCGCCACCGAAGTTGATCCACTTCATCCGCGGGATGAATTCACCAAACTTTTCCTCGACCGCCTTGAGCGTGCGCTCGAGGGAGTCGGAATTCAGCTGGCAAAGATTGTGAAAATGCAAACCATCAATACCGTCCAGCTCGTCCGCCTGGAACTGAGCGCGGGTCGTTCCCAAACGCGAAAAACGCGCGCACGGATCGTACAGCTCCACTTCCGCTTCACGGTGTTCCGGATTGACCCGGATCCCGCAGGAAATCTTGCGTGCGCTGCCGAGCACCTTGGCTTTGTGATGACGCCACTGATTAAAGGAATTGAACACGATGTGATCGCAGAGTTCCACGATCTCGTCCATGTCCGCATCGCTATAAGCGGGGGCGTAGGCATGCACTTCCTTGTTCATCTTTTCCCGAGCCAAACGTGCTTCGTGGGGCGAACTGGACGTGCAGCCCACGAGGTAACGTCCGATCAAAGGAAAGGTGCTCCAGGCCGCATAACCTTTCAAAGCCAAAAGAATTTTGCAACCAGCGGCCGCTTGCACGTCCGCCAGGATTTTCAGATTGTCTTCGAGGGCAGCGAGGTCAATCACCCAACTCGGTGATTCGGGCACCTTGTCGGGATCGATCGCCAGCATGCCCTTAGGGGGCCGTGCTGTTGTCATTAAAGTTCCTTCACATGCCATGGCAGGCCGAACTTGGCCAATTGCTCCAGGAATGGATCCGGATCCATTTGTTCCATATGCTGCACGCCGGCTTTTTTCCACTTGCCCGTGACCATCATCATCGCCCCGACCATCGCCGGGACAGCTGTGGTGTACGACACGGCCTGAGCGCGCACTTCCTTATAACATTCGGCGTGATCGCAGATGTTATAGATGAAAATTTTCTTCGGCTTGCCATCTTTCACGCCTTCGATGATACAGCCAATCGAAGTCTTGCCCGTGTATTTTTCGGCCAGACTGGATGGATCCGGCAGCAGCACTTTCAGGAGTTCCATCGGAACCACAGGCGTGCCTTTGTAATCCACAGGATCGATGCGCAGCATGCCGACGTTACCGAGAACGCGCAAGTGCGTGAGGTATTCATCGCCGAAGGTCATCCAGAAACGAATGCGCTTAAGACCCTTGATATTGAGCACCAGGGATTCGAGTTCTTCATGATAGATCAGGTAAGCTTTCTTATCGCCCACACCTGGGAAATCGAAGACTTCGGAGATTTCCATAGGCTTGGTTTCGATCCACTTGCCATTTTCCCAGTAGCGGCCGTTGGCCGTCACTTCCCGAAGGTTGATTTCCGGGTTGAAGTTGGTGGCAAAGGCTTTTCCATGGCTACCGGCGTTGCAATCGACGATATCCACGGAATGGATTTCATCGAAATGATGTTTCTGGGCATAGGCACAGAACACGTTGGTCACGCCGGGATCGAAGCCGGATCCAAGCAGAGCCATGAGGCCGGCTTTTTCATAACGTTCACGGTAAGCCCACTGCCATTTGTATTCAAACTTGGCAACGTCACGCGGCTCGTAGTTGGCTGTATCCAGATAAGGAACGCCAGCTTCCAGACACGCATCCATGATAGGCAAATCCTGATAAGGAAGAGCCACGTTGATCACCACATCGGGTTTCACTTTGCGAATCAGAGCGACTGTTTCAGGCACGTTATCCGCATCGACCTGAGCAATGTCGATGTCCCGACCTTGCAGCTCTTTAATTTGCCGACGAATATTCTCGCAGCGAGCCAGTGTCCGACTGGCCAGGGTAATATGATCAAACACTGCAGCCGCCTGGGCACACTTATGGGCCACAACGCCGCCAACACCACCTGCACCAATGATGAGAACCCGACTCATTTGTTATCCTTTCGTCCAAATTGTCTCAATTTCGACAAGGGGTCTCTGTAGCTTTTGTGTCCTGGAATTGCAAGCAAATAGCCCGCTCTTGACGGAACGGCATCCTCCAGGCTGCCTCGCGGATGACCAGTCAAAATGCCCAGAAGAAATAGGCCAGAGCCACGCCAGTGCCCACCGCACTTAGGATATTGTCCAGCCCCTCAAACGCATCGGGTGATTTCATGGCAATCCGTGAGCACAACCTCCCGAATCCGTTCATCAGCAACGCCTGAACCAGGGTCGCGGTCAGCGCATAAGCAAGAAAGGCCGGAGTTGCGCTGCCGGACACGGCCTGACTTAAACTCAAGCCGTGAAAGAATCCGGAAAGCAGCAGAATGGGGATGGTATAGGCTGCCAATTTTTCATAGATCCATTCCAACAGCAGAGCGAAGACCACAGTGAGCGCCACAACCACATTGACGACAAAGGGCTGAAGCGGATACAGGCGTTCCAGGGCATAGCCGGGGAACAGGGCCAGGATATAGTACCAGGCATCGCGCGGCTTCCTGCGCAGGGTAAAGAGCACCAGCCCCACGAGCAGGCAAAACACCAGATGCTGCATGTCGAACAGAGTCTCGGTGAGAGCTTCACCGACACCTTGGGTGGCCGTATGCAGAGTCATCGCGCCCCTCGTTTCGTGATGGCTTGAGTCATTGCGCATATCTTCATGGACTCTCTTTTTGTTAGAGCAAGACCCCGCGAATGACAAGGGGAAGGTTGGGCCATTTCTGCTACAATGGAACTCCTCTTCAGCACAGGGTGACCAGGCATGATCGAATCCGGGAACGACGCTCCCTTCGCCGACGATCGCATTGGCGAGGGCGATTACAGCAGTGCCTTTCGGGACAAAATTGTTCCCTTCTGGAGCGCCGGCACGAGTACTTTCATCCAGGCTCGGGATGGCCTGCGGCTTTACACATGGCATCGGCTCCATCCCCAGCCGCGCGCCCAAATTCTTATTTCGCACGGCTATTCGGAAAGCAGTCTCAAGTATCGGGAACTTGCCTATACTTTCTTTCAGCGAGGCTATTCCGTGTTTACCTGGGATCATCGCGGTCATGGTTTATCGGATCGCGTGGGGCCGCAAAAATATAGTGTGGACGTGATCCGTTTCGCCGATTACAGCGACGATCTCCAGTCCCTCATCGAGATCCTGCCGCTCGATTCCAGCCTGCCCACCTTTGTCTTCGCGCATTCCATGGGCGGTGCCATTGCCATCGATTTCATGCAAAAACATCCCGACCGGATTCAGGCCGCTGTGCTGTCCTCGCCGATGCTGGTGCCAAGGCTCCACGGACTGCCCGTTAAGCTCGTCACCTGGGTGGCACGGTCTCTGGCTTTTCTTCACGCCCCGGACAAGTGCACGCTCGGCAGCGAACGCACGGCAGCGGAATTCTGGAGTTTCCCCTTCGCAGGAACACGATCGCGGGCGCGTTTTGATCTTTTTAAAAAGGATACGCTGACGGCCGATCTCCGTCTCACTGGTCCCACCAATCGCTGGATCATGACGACCTTTGCCTCAGCAGCCCGCCTGCTCGAGCCCGAACGCATGGCCCGACTCCGCGTGCCGCTCTTTGTCGCCACCGCCGGTTATGATCGCCTAGTCCGTGCGGATGCCATTCACGAGTTTTGCGCCCGAGCCCCAAACTGTGAGTCGCATCATTACGCCGAAAGTTTTCATGAAATATGGAACGAGCGGGATATGATCCGTAACCCTTATCTTGATGATGTGTTGTCTTTCTATCAACGTATGGAGAAAAAGTGATGAGACCCTGGAAAATTCTTTGGATGCTCTGCCTGGTTTCCACGTTCCTGAGTGCCGCGCCTTTGCAGCAAATGCAGCCTTGGCTTGGGGTGGCCATTGACGAAAAGGGCACGGGAGGCATCCTGATCAAGACCGTCATCAGTAAGACGCCGGCCGAGAAAGCGGGCCTGCAGACCGGCGATGTCATCACATCGATCGATGAGACCGCTGTCAAAAATAGGGATGAGCTGATGACCATCCTCCGCACCAAGGGGGTTGGGAACAGTGTGACTGTTCATTTTACAAGACAGGGCAAGGCGGAGAAAAAAACCCTCAAGCTGGAAGCTCTACCGGATCGCGTGGAACTTATGCAAAAGCAGGTGATGAACAAACCCCTGCCGCCTTTCACTGTCACCGCATTGAGTGATCGTAAAACAATCAACAACCAAAGCCTGGTTGGCAAGGTCACCATTCTGGAGTTCTGGGCGACCTGGTGCCCGGCGTGCCGCTCAGCCATTCCACGTCTGAACCAGTGGGCGAAAACGCACAAGAACATCCAGATCATCGGCATCACGGATGAAAAAGAGGACGTGATCCGGGAATTTTTGAAGAAGGAAAAAATCGAATACACGCTGGCTATTGATGCCGAACAGAAGCTTCAGACCGAACTGCAAATCGGTTCCATTCCTACATTTTTATTGATTGATAACAAAGGTGTGGTGCGCGAAGTCGCCCTCGGAGCAGGCGCCTATCTGGAGGCGTTGATCAAAAAAGCCGAGGGTTTGAGTGCGAGCCCCTGATGGTGACCAGGGGCCTTGACTCGGGGCTTCACGCAAAGCGTTTGAAGCGGGCTGCGGCAAAACAATAGATCGCATAGCAGATGAAACCGGCCGCGATCACCTGCAGAATGATTTCACCAAAGGGCAAACCCAGAATGTGGGCCATCACCCCTTTGGTGTTTTTGGTTTCCGAGGCATTCGCATGCAGGCCCGCTTGAATAAAGAAGTACCCGATGATACCAAAGGTGAAACCTCGTGCTGGAAGTCCGATCATACCGGCCTTCTCGATGATCTCGTGCTCCTTGGCATTCATCTGACCTTGCTCATAGTTCTTCATGAAGCGTTTGGTCAGCCCAAGATAAGCATGGTACACACCCACACCAATAATAATGGCGCCAGCCAGCATAACCAGGGCAGGGCCACCTGGCCATTCCAAAGCTTTTGCCGTTAAAGCCATGCTCTGCTCGCCTTTGTTTTGGACGCGACCATCCATGAAGCCACGGATCGCGATGACGGCGAGGGAAAGATAGGTCAGACCACTGATCGCATAGCCCACGCGTTTCAGTGTATTCATTCCAGTCTGCGGTTTATGTTCCACGTTAAAGATGGCCTGTGCCGCGCGCCACGCGACAAAGCCGAGCAACGAGATACCCATGAGAAGCAGCAGAAACTGACCAAAAGGCTGCCGATTAATAAACTTGAGTGCGTCGGCAGGATCGGAAAGCTGTCCTCCCTGGCCCAAGGTCGTCATGAAGGCCAGGACGCCAATGATAAGGAAGACAAGGCCTTTGGCCGCGTATCCTAATCGAAACATAACTCGGACAGCTTTACTGGCTTCAGCCGTACCTGGCGCATGCCGCATGCCCTGTCGTAGTTTTTCCACAGGAAAACGTAAGTCGTGAGAATGTTGAACGGACATGATATTCCCTTCCTCGCCATGTGATAGTCATTGGATGGATTGACCCGCCATACGGATCCGGCTTGATCAATGCAAATTTGGAACCACATCTCGGGTTGGTGTCGACACCTGGCGACCAACGTTCGGGTTCGAAAAAATTCAACAGCGGTATTGCAGTTTGCCAAATTTTTATGACCCCTTTATGCTCCTGCCTTAGATTGCCTGCATCAAACTATTTCCCCGCAGCCATGGAGATCTCTCGCATGAAGACTCTCGATCGCCGTAATTTTCTGATGAATTCGCTCGGTGCATTAGGTGCATTGAGTCTTGGACCTGGATTAACTTCGATGGTCTCGGCTCAACCTTTTCTCGACTATCGAACGCTGAAAAATCTCGGGCCGCTGCAGGCTGCTAATGCTGTGGGTATGCGTTTACCAGCAGGATTCACAGGTCAGTTGATTGCCCAGTCCAAGAAGAAAGTTCGCCGAGCTGATGGCACGGAAACAAGTTATGTATGGCATACCTATCCGGATGGAGGCGCATGCTTCGCCACCGAAGATGGTGGCTGGATCTATACTTCGAACTGCGAAGTGCCGCTCGGTGGTGGGGGCGCGGGCGCCATTCGTTTCGATAGCAACGGTGGAATTGTGGACGCGTATTCAATTCTGGACGGTACCACCAGCAACTGTGCGGGTGGACCTACACCATGGGGCACATGGCTTTCCTGTGAAGAGCACAGCGGCGGGCGGGTGTATGAATGCGATCCCTATGGCCAAAGCAGGGCCGTTCTTTGCGAAGGACTCGGTAAATTTAAGCATGAAGCAGCGGCCGTGGATCCGATCTATGGTCATGTTTATATGACCGAAGATGAAAGTGATGGTCGATTCTATCGTTATACGCCGAGTGAGATTGATTCGGATGGGCGTATGAATCTGCAAAAAGGTCTCCTGGAAGTGGCGATCGTCGATGGGAATGGCAACGTAACCTGGGCTGCCTTGGATAATCCTGTTCCCGGAACGTTTGCGACCCCAACCCGCAAGCAAATCAAAAACAGCCGCGCGTTTGATGGCGGCGAAGGGATCTGGTTTCACGAAGGCAAGGTTTATCTGACGAGCAAAGGTGATAATAGGGTGTGGTCCTACTCCACAATCGACCAGACGCTCGGCATTGTTTACGATAAATCTACGGACAAAACAAAATCGCTCAGCGGTGTCGACAATGTCGTTGTCAGCAAAGACGGACACATTCTCGTGGCCGAAGACGGTGACGACATGCAGATTGTGGTCCTGGGACCCTTCGGCGATATGTATCCTATCGTTCAATTGATTAATCAGAATCACTCGGAGATCACAGGACCAGCGATCAACCCACTGAACAATCGTCTCTATTTCAGTTCACAGCGTGGTACGGAAAACCTCTTCAGCAGCGGAGCGACGTATCAGCTCGCGGGACCACTCGTTTAAGGAATCCAAAAGGCGGCTGGTGATCGGCCGCCTTAAAGTTTTTGGCAGCGATGCAAAGCATCCTCTTTTCTATAGCCCCGGATCAAGCCAGCCTCCTGCAAGTCCGCAAGAAATTGAACTGCATAATAGCAGTGCATCTTGCTGTTCGGATGAACCTCATCCCAAAATTTGTAAGCTGAAGGATCGGGACAAAACTCCGCTTTGCCTTCCATCCGGCCTAAATAGTCGCCCTTGTAACACGCCTGCAGAATATTGCGAAAGCCAAAGTCCAGCGGTCGATCGACGGTTTGCTGATTGATCTGAAAGGCATCGAAAAAGAACAGGTTAGCCTGTCGATAGTTGCGCTTCAGAGTGTCCATGAGCCTCTTCAAAGCTTTGTTATGCGCCGCCGTCCAAACCCGGAGGGCTTTGTCCTCGGCCTGCGCCGACGGCTTTTGATGGGCCGGCAACCCACCCAATTCAGGCATTGTACCAAGGGCGATCATGCCGAATCCAGCTTGATGTAAGGCAGCGACAGCGGCTTCGATCTCCTGCATCACCCCACTCACTTCATTCGCTTCGGGTTCTGAAAAATAATTATTGGGTCCGATCCAGATGACGGCCAGATCGCGACGGTGATCCCGATTGGACTCGTCATCCAGATAGTCTTCCACCTGGTCGGACACAGGCGGAATCACCAGACTCTTCAACCAGGATTCAGATCCCGCTGTAGCACCGGCCACAGCATGATGCGAAACTTTCCAACCCGCAGCGTTCGCAACGTAATCAATCCAAATGGGCCCATTGCTGGCGCGCGAATGCCAATAGACTTCGGGTGGATAAAAGAATTTGGTCCGCGCGTGCAGGCGTCCTGTATCCGAGAGACTGTCGCCAAAAATCACAATCCGCTCCACGCGGGATGGATCGGCTGGGGTGAACGTTCCTTTCAACCACCTATACTGCTGGGGCTTGACGAGCTTGGATACGGAGAGATGGGCATCCTGCGATGACGTGCTGCAGGCGAGAGTGTGAAGCCACAATCCCGTAAGGATTAAGCTGCGAAGGAATGTTTTCATGAATCCTCTTGTCCGGATTGCGTTTTCCCACATGAACTTCGCCACACTTTTGCGTCCCACTCATATGGTCTTCGTTCCCATCATAGCATTCTCATTCCCTTCCCTCATGTTCCACTTTGCTCGGCGTCAGTATAAATCGCGAAAAATTAAGCGCGAATTCATCGTAACTTTAACGGGCCGACCGCTCTCTGTAGTAAATCCCCCATCGTAGAAACAATGCACTCCCCAAATTGGAGAAACACTATGCGATCTGCGAGCATGAAAACGCTGTTTATGTCGGCTGGCCTGATTGTTTGGCAGGGAACAGCAGCTGCTGCATGTCCACAGGGAACTCTTGATCTATCCAGTACCTATCCGCAGGGCCTGCCTGGCTCTGACCTTGTGAAAAGACCGGCCTGCGGTCTGGCCGGTACGATTCAACAAAATCTGACTTTGAGCGCGAGCAACACTTATCTTCTGCAAGGCGCTGTCTATGTTGGGAATGAAGTTCAGAATGCGACCCTCACCATCAACGCCGGCGTGACGATTCGCGGCAGCAATGGTCGGGATTTCCTCGCCATTCGTCGTGGTTCCAAAATTCTGGCCGAGGGCCGCGCCGATGCTCCGATCGTGATGACGGGATTTGAAGCCGGCAAAACCACCCGCGGCCAGTGGGGCGGGCTGGTGCTGAATGGTCGTTCGACCCTGAACCAGTGCAAGGACGCAACAGCCGCGGTTTGTGAAAATGCTCCAGAAGGCGGAGTGGATGCTAATTACGGCGGCAACGTCCCTAATGACAACTCGGGTGTGCTGCGTTATGTTCGCATTGAATATCCAGGATTTGAAGTTTCCCCTGATAACGAACTGAACGGTTTGACTTTAAACAGCGTAGGCAGTGGCACAACCATCGACTACGTTCAGGTTGTTGGCAGCAATGACGATGGCGTGGAACTCTTTGGTGGGACGGTTAACCTCAAGCATATTGTCATCTCAGGTGCTCAGGATGATGGTCTGGATTGGGATTTTGGCTGGACGGGCAAGGCCCAGTACGTGCTCATCAAACAATCGACGGATGATGGAAACAACGGCATTGAAGCCGATAACAACGTCAACAATCAGGCGGCCTCGCCTCGTTCCAATCCTACGATTGCCAATATGACCATCATCGGCGGCTCGCCGAAAAAAGGTGATGGCATCCTTCTGCGTCGCGGCACAGGCGTCAGCGTTTTCAACAGCATCATCACCGGAGCCAACAGCAGCTGCATCAACCTGGATGACGCTGAAACGTTCACAGCCCGTCTCGTAAAATTTGAAGGCGTGATTGCCAAATGCGCCAGCTCATTTGCTGATCTGGCCACCGATCCTTACGCGGTTTCCAGTCTCTTCAATCCAAGCGGCAGCAACCTCGAAGCCGATCCCATGCTGAAAGGATACGCTGTGCAGGATGAAAACTCTCCTGCCTTCAGTACCTTCGTGGATCTGTCCCGCGACAGTTTCTTTGAAGAATCTTTTTTCGCAGGCGCTGTGGAAACACTGTCTGGCAGCTCCGCAGACTGGACTCAGGGTTGGGTTAAAGGTCTGTAAGAGGGTCTGAAAAGTATCATGAAGGAGGCGCTTCTGGCCATGGCAGAAGCCCTCCTTTTTTGCCCCCTATTCTCGACTTCAATCGAAAGGCACCCACGGTGAAAAAGTTACTTCTTCTGACTCTGGCGTTCACCCTATCCCTGGCCTGTCGCAAACAAGAAAATGAAGCTGCAGAAGCTCAGCGCCTGCCAGAAGATACAATTAACCTCATGGCGACCATGGCCTCGAACGATGCTGGAGCGGTCAAATCCGGTCTTGAGGCCTGGCTGCAGTATTACCCCGGTGAAGTCAATCGGGTCTTTCCCGGAGAAGCCACGACAGCCCTGGGCATGGTGGCAGCAAAATATTTTCAAGCGACGGATAAGGCGCCATGGCTTGAGCTCATTCATAGCCTGCTGGATCGAGGTGCAGATCCCAATGTTCTCTTCCTTCACGAAGGATCGCGACTTGGTATGCTCCATGTCGCCTCCATGGCCGGTGATGCTGCCTTTGTCGAACAGATGATCAATCGCCTGGGTACGATGGATCCCCCCCTAAGGCTCAGTTGCGAGATCCTCCGTGAACCGACCAACACGGACGAGAAAACCCGCCTCAATCTTAATCTCCAGGAAGAGAAGACGGGCCTGACTCCCCTGCATTATGCTGTACAAAAGCCCCATCCTAATCCGGCGTTTATCGAATATCTCCTGCTCCAGGGTGCCAACCCCGATATTCGAAATGAAGCCTTGCAGCTCCAGTCACCTTTCCAGCTCGTGGCATCCAATCCGTCCCTTGCGCCCCTGTTTCAACGTTTTAGCGGACCGCAAATTCGATATGATGCCCGACTCAACTCCTTCATCAATGATGAAATTGAAAAGCAACCCGACCAGCGGAAAACCATGCTCGATCTTGCTGCCGCGTATCAGGATATGGTGACGAAGGAAGGGTTTGCCAGCGTTCAGGACATCAACCGGGTGATCACGCTTTGCCAGACAGGAGAACAGGCCAACCTCTTGGGTTACGCGTTGCAGTACCTATTTCCCTCCGTGTCCACCAAAGCGGCTCAAGCCGTCAAAGCTCGCAATGACAGTATCCAGGTCTGGATGAAAGATTATGGCGCGAAAATATGCCTTAACGATGATCTGCGCATAAAAAATCCGGACGCCACAACCCGCCAGGTTTCACTTAAGGATTTTTTCAAACAGACTCTGGCAGCGCACACAGGGGCGGCCAATGCCCCTGTCAAAACCTTGAATAAGGCGCTCTGGTGTTCCGTCGTCCGCCCCAAAGCTATGGAAGACGGCTGCTGGGATGCCGCAAGCGATGACACGTTGGTGGATGGCACAGTTTGCGGTCCCTGAATTTAATAATTTTTCGCAACGGGAATGATATGCGCACCTTTCCGGTTTTTATGGTTCTGGCGTTCAGTTTATTGACGTCCCAAGGCCAAGCCCAGGACGAATCCAAAAAAGAAAGCATGCAGGTTACGGCCAAGCGCATCAAACAGGGCTCATCCCAGGCCTTGCTCGATGAACGACGCAGTTCGAGCGAAGTCAAAGACGTCATCAGCGCGGAGCAAATCAGCAAATCCGGTGATACTGATGCCGGGGCGGCCATGCGTCGGGTCACGGGTCTGACACTCATCGGCGGCAAATCGATTTACGTGCGTGGCCTTGGTGAACGTTACTCTGCGACCACTTTAAATGGGTTAAGTGTCCCCAGTCCTGATCCCGCACGCCGCCAGGTTCAATTCGACCTCTTTCCGGCCGAGGTGCTGGAAAGCATCGTGGTACAAAAAAGTTATTCGCCTGACCTGCCTGGCGAATTCGGTGGGGGTGCTGCCTTGCTCCGCACCAAATCCATCCCAACACGATTTGAAGGGCGAGTCAGCCTGGGAACAGGTTACACCACAGACACTGTCAATACCTATGAACACTCGAAAACCGATTGGCTTGGTTTTGACGATGGCAGCCGCTCGCTGCCAACCGCTTTAAAACAGCAATCCCTGACGCAAACGAGCGGACTCACGGGGGAACAAAGAGAGTCGCTCAGTGAAGCCTTTCCCGGAATATACAGTGTTCAGGAACAATCCGCTCCGATCAACCGCAGCTTTTCAGCCGCCCTGGGTGATCGCATTCCCCTTGGTTCCACGCCCCTTGGCTATTCTGTGGGCCTCACTTATGGTGACGAGTGGAATCGCTACGAGCGCGAGCAAAACGAATATACGAGCGACCTCAGCACCGTTGTTAAAGGCAAACGCGGCGACGTTTCCGAACGCGAAGTGAAGCTTGGCGGCATCGGTGTTCTCAGTGCGGATATCGGGCGAAGCCAATTGCGTGGTCTGCTGGGAGTCCTGCATAAGACCACCGACGCCGTGGATATTTCCGACTCCTTTAACTTGAACACGACGGCGAATAATATGCGCAGTACGCGCCTGCAATGGCAGGAACGTGATTTGCTTCTAAGGCAGTTGTTCGGGGAACATTCTCTAACGGAAGATGGCAGCCTCAAATTAAACTGGCGCGTGGGCCTGAATAAAACCACAAGAAAAATCCCGGATCAGCGCAGCTATGGCTATAATGATCGAGGCGACAGCCTGGTGCATGATCAATCCGATATCAGTCGCTTGCGTCGGAAATGGTTTGATAACGAAGAGGATATGCAGGAAGTCCAGCTGGATCTTGCGGCTAACGTCTACACCGGCGACGAGCATCAATTCGATATCAAAACCGGGATCCTGGGCTTGAAGCGTGAGCGCCGCTCCGGGGCTCGTGAGTTTTTCTTTACGCCCGCGGCTTTAGGCAGTCCCGCGGCAGCCTTGGGTGAAAATCGCCTGGAAGATATCTACACGCCCGAGAACATGCGCTATAACGAAACCCAGGGTCAGGGCTTTCTTCTGGCCGAAGAGGTGACGCTTCCCTCCGACACCTACAGAGCGGACCAGGACCTGCAAGGCGCCTATGGAATGGTCCAGTACAAATATATCGACGGCGTGGAGATCACGACCGGCGTTCGGCGCGAAATGTCACGGCAGAACGTCGACAGCATTGATTCCTTCGACAGTCGTGATCCCTACAAAAACGCCGAGCTGGAAAGCAATGCTGTTCTTCCGGTCCTCAATGCGACCTGGGCCTTCGCTGAAAATCAACAGCTGCGATTCGGTTACAGCCGAACGGTGGCGCGACCGGATTTCCGGGAACTCTCGGTGTCGAGCTACTACGATTATGAGCGCGGCATTGATATCAAGGGGAATCCTGATCTGGAGTTTTCCCGAATCGACAACATCGATCTGCGCTGGGAACTTTATCAGACGGGCGATGATTACGTTTCTTTCGGTATGTTCCATAAAAACATCGCCAAACCGATCGAGCAGATCCCAGCCAGCAATGATGGAGCCAATACCTCGGCCATCACTTACACCAATGCGGATCGCGCGCGTAACTATGGTTACGAACTGGAAACCAATCGCAGGTTCGGATTCTTTACTATGGGTGGCAACTATTCACGGATCTTTTCCAATATCACGGCACCCTCGGGCGAAAACAGCATCCGCTATACCAACACCGATCGGCCCATGCAGGGCTCCGCCCCTTATGTCTTCAACGTCAACACAGGCTTTCGTTTGAATACGATCGGCAGCGAAGCCAACCTGGTTTATAACCGGGTCGGCGAGCGCATCATGGAAGCAGGTATTATTGTCGGTGACAATGCCGTGCCAGACGTCAAGGACGTGCCGATGGATAGTCTGGATCTCGTGCTGAGTCAGGTGCTGGAAGGTAATTCCAGCATCCGCTTCAGAGCCCGGAATCTTTTGGGGCGAGATATAGAATATAAGGCAGGAGATCGTCTGGTTTATCGTCGAACCCAGGATGCTTCGTACGCCGTAAGCATTTCGTCCACGTTCTAAGTGTTAGAAAGGCCTGCAGACAGCGGTCGCGTGCGGCTGCTGTCTTTTTTTTCATAAATGCAGCCGACTACGCTCCTGATGAAACCTTCATACGTAAGCCATGATTCCGGCAAACACGCCTATGTGAAAGTGTCCAGGAGCCTAATCATGCCACAATGATCTATCGCACGCTTCCATCTGTTTGTTCAAAGGTTCTTGCAGTCCTGTGCACGATCCTTGCAATGACTTTTGTAGGGGGCAGCGTGTCCTCAAGAATCAATTGGGAGGTACCTATCATGCTTCAGTGGACTGTAATTTTCCTGGTCCTTGCACTCATTGCGGCGTTTTTTGGTTTCGGCAGCCTGGCGGGCACAGCAGCATCAATCGCACAGGTTCTCTTCTTTGTGTTCCTCGCAGCACTCGCCATCAGCTTTTTCACAAGGCGCAGACCGCCTTTGACCTGATTTTCAAGTTCCGCTTTGCCGACAAATCAGGGACCTTTCCTTGGAAAGATCCCTGATTTGCATGCCCGAAAACTGATTAGCGCAGTGGACCGTTTCCCCATTCCAGCCAATAAACCTCCCTTTCCGAGTCGGCCGCATGTTCATTGCAATATGTGCGGATCCACATAGTCCAATTCAAGCCAAGCATTGCCTTTGCACGACGGGAGACTGATACATCCTGTCAACGTGACCGATGGACTTAGGGCAATGATGCGCTCAGTATCGGCTACATCACAGGATTGGGCCAGACATGAAAAAATGGATTCTTTCCGCGACAGCCATCACAATCTTTCTTGCCTGCGGTGACAGGCACAGGAAATCCACGGATAACCTTCCTGAGGAGTTCGCTGGAGCACCGGAAGACGAAGGATCATCAACCAACCCGCCTCCCCAGCCAACCCCGACGCCCACGCCGATTGTTACGCCCACTGCCTTGCCGATACCAGATCCGAACCCCACTCCGGCTCCGGTACCGAAGCTCAGAATCTTGATGACTCGCTATGCCTTTGTCAGTGGTGAAACGAGAATGCTTGGCAGCATCGCCCTAGACGCCAATTCAAATGCATGGCCAGTTCCTCCAAATTTTTCCGTTAAAATTCATGTGGCGGACGAGAACTGCGGCAGCGAAGCTGTCAGCGTTCAAGACTCCACTGTCACGGCCGTCCTCACGGCCAAGGATGGAACTCAACGCTGCTCATTTCAGCTCGACCTTTTCGACGAGAAAGGCGAGCTCCTGGTCTCGAGTCAGAGAAACCTGGATGTTCTAAAAGCCGACAAGGTGAAGCTCTCGCAGACCCCTGCTGGGCATTATTATCATGATATGGGACTTGGTTTGAGTAAACTCGGTGCAGAATACGATCCTAAAACCCATGCCATCGGTGAACACTGTGTCACCCCCAAGACTCCGTACAAGTTCCATAATCGAGGAGAAGCTGATGTTGGCACTTTCGAAGAACGCGTTGAAGTTAACTCCTTTTATTTGGATGACTTTCCCGTCATATTCAATAACTTCAACACTTATGAATTCATGGAAGAACCTGAATCGCAAAGCAAGCGATATGTAGAAAACTTGACAGAAGGTTACGCGCGACTCGATGTCAAAGGCGTGGCTTCTCAAGTGAGTATGGGCATCTTTCAATGGGACAGTTCTATTCCCCTGACAGTGAATACCAAAAACTGCACGAAAGACATGATTGATGGATTGCAAGTCGTTCGGAAGGTCCAAATCTATCTATGGGCAGGCCAGATGGAGCCAAGGGATGAGACTATAGATACTCGTAGCCTGATGCGGAATGTGTTCGATGCCCAACTCACCAAAGAACAGAGTGAGCAGATGTGTCCCGAAATATAGAGGAAAAGTGCGACTGGGATTGGGTGCGGCCAGCAAAGGTTTCCGATCCAAAAAGTTTGAAGATATCCTAAAAAACTCAAAGTGTGCGTTGGACAATCTCGCAGCATGCCGCCAGGAATTCCAGACGCTTCAAGACATTCTGAAAGAAGATCCTGGAATTCCCGTCAACGTGCAGTCGCCTGACGCATGGGTCCAGCAGGGTTTTGGTTTTCTTCCCATGACAGACACACCTTCATCTTATGGAATTTTTCCCTAGGATAACCTTGAAAGGCCTTCGGGCCTTTTTCGCCGACTTCTCAAACTATTCATTCCATATGGAATTCATTATTTAATACTATAATTTCATTAAGTTATAGTTTAATTTTGCATTCTATCTAAAATAGATTCCATATGGAACCGATAAGGGGTATATTGGGACATGGAAAGCGAGGTCCGACCATGCAAGTCGCTGGAAATAAAAAAGAACTCAGCCTGGCTCAAAAGCAAAATGTGATCTTCAGGCTCCTTAGGACTCTTTGCGAGGAACTCCTCGAAGGAAGTAAAAAGGACCTTGCCGCCTGCCTCCGTGTGAGTGCCGCGTCTGTATCAAGATGGTTTCAAGACGAACTTTGTACAGTCCCGCACAATGGGAACGACTACCAGGTTATCCTTCACCTGCTTGCGATCCATCGATCGCTTTGCGCGATCTTTACCAGCCCCGAAGACCGTCGCATTTGGTTTAAATCGCCAAACTCTGATCTTGAAGGGAAGTCGCCGGAGGACATGGCAAAGTCGGGTCTTGCCGGGCTTATCCATGTCAGACAGTATCTTGATTTCGAGCGAGGTCTTGGAGTCTGATGGCAGGTATCTGGAGAGTCTACACACCAACAAATATTCAATGGGCCGCCACAGCCCTCAATCCTGATGAACTTGACTTCATCGAATCCGAGATCAATAAGAGCAAAACCAAGCGAACGTCAGGACCCTGGGAACCATGGATCAAGGCACCTTTCGACTTCCCTCTTCCCATTGGAGCCAAATATGGGGCTCGTTTCACCCCTTCCGGCTCCATGAGAAACGCGCTCTACGGAGGGTTTGAAGCTGTGACGGCTGTCTTTGAAACCACCTGGCATTTTCTCAGATTCCGTAAAGCAAGTTCCCCAGCCCTGCATTGCAGAAGAGAAATGAGACGAATATTTACGGTCGGGTTCCACGAGACCGCTGCCATTGATATCAGGACTCTGCCCTCAGCTGAGATGGACAGAATTCTCGACCCCTTCGACTATTCTGCATCTCAAGCCTTCGCCTGGGCTCATTCGACAGCCCCTTCCATCATTGCACCTTCTGTCAGACACGAAAGTGGAATTTGTGCCGCCGTTTTTGACATCGCAAAGCTCGAGACCAAGGTCTCATACATGCGCGAACTATCGTATGCCCTGACAGAGGATAAGGAGGCCGTTAGCGTGCGTGCAGATATCGAAGATATCACGGGAGTCTGCGTACCAACACAGAACGGCAGAATGCACCTCCGCATGTCTTAGAAAGACGTAAGATATTTTGTCAGGAATACCGAAAGAAACGATCAGAACACCGCCCAGATGATATTTACTGGTATCGTATGCGTCCTGCTCTATTTGCTCTTCGTCTTTTTTCAGACGACCAGCCACAAATCATATTTTGAACCAACCACTGGACACACAAGTGTGAGTCTTCCCGAGGATCCTCATGAAGTTTCCCACAAGGATGCCTGGCTCAGCTTTATTTCCCTCTCTGTGAGCCTGATATCCGTCATCGGCCTTTCCAAAATAATTTTGCCCGTGATCGAGCAAGGCATAACTTTGATTGGTGCCCCGAAATCCACCGTAGGACTCCTGATCGCTTTAATCGTCTTGCTGCCTGAGACGTGGGCGGCGATCAATGCTTCTCGTGCCAATCGATCAAACTTCCGGCGTACTCCAGCCATAAGCTTTCCCGAGTCGATGAGGAAGCAGAAAGCTTTGGCTGGAGGTCAGAGGACCTGGCTATCTCCCATCATCGGAGATTCTCTGTTTTTCTCTTGCCAAATGCTTCTGGCATCCATACATTTGTTTGGCTGGAGGGTATGTTGGCAGGATCCACAACGAAAACCTTTGTGTTCGAGACAGAGATTGTTTCATCTCCGGATGACTTTCGTTCGCTTCGGCAGTCCGAGGAGCATGGAAGAAAGCTCTACAACGCGGTGCTGGGAAAACTGCTCAGCAGCCTGTCGCGGATGAAACAGAGTCGGGAATACAAGGTCACTGTTTTTCTGCCTAAAACTGATCCGAGGCGGAAGGCGGACTTCGCTCAGCTTCGTCTGGACTATGGTTTGAGTGAGTTTGCCGCTATATCCCTGGCTTCGAAATCGCGAACCGGCAGTGTGGATTTTGCTGTTTATGTCCCCTCAAAGGTTGCTCAGGAAATAGGGAAAAGAGCCTTTCACGCGGTCGAGCGAAAGATGTTTGGCAAAGCCAAACGCTGCCGTTTCAAAAGGAAGGGCTCTGATTTTTCTCTGAAAGGCTCTTCGAACAAGGAAAGCCCTCAAATCAAAATTACAGGCGAGACGGCCTGTATGATCTTCAGAAAAAAAGAGTACCCACTCAATATTGACCAGCAGAATCCCTATCACCGTCATGCCCTTGAGCAGAGGATCAAAAGCAGTCAGATCCTTAAGAGAACCATCGGTGGAAGGGAACGCTGGTTCGTACAGCTTTGTCTGGAAGGCGAGGC
>NZ_DASQYZ010000031.1:0-4191 GCF_035638955.1 Oligoflexus sp.
ACTTTTGGAAACATGGGATTGCTGTCTTTTGGAATTCAATGGCGAGGCTGATCATGTCCATATTTTGATGGCACTCAATCCAAAAGCGCAGCCATCCAAACTCGTGGGCAATCTGAAAACGGTAAGCTCCCGCCTTATCCGCAAGGAGTTTTCCGAACACATTCAAAAATATTATTCGAAGCCGATTTTTTGGAGCAGGACGTATTGCCTGCTGACCGTTGGTGGCGCTCCACTTTCGGTGCTCAAGCAATACATTGAAAATCAGGCCGAAGTGGAATAGGCCGCTCACCTCGCTTGGCCCGGATCACGGCAGCCCTGTTTCACCACCAGCCAAACCCGTCTGGTTCCTCGCCGGCTCGGGACGGGCTATGGCTGGAGTACTTGCCGACAATCCGATAGATACGCTCGCGCCCCTTCTGTCCCGTTTGTTGATATCCTGGCTTGATCGTAACAGCCTGCTCTGGACTCAGAGCAGGCTCTCTTTATTGTCTTTCTTATGAGAACGTTGATGACGACTCGTAAAGGTTGGCGGCTTGCTGGAGAGCCAATGTATAAATTTGGCTATATCGCTCTGCTCCCGCAAACCTTCGAAGGTATTATAAACGGCAGCCAGCTCATGTTCCATAAAGAGACTATGAATCTTGCTGTGGCATACGGTGTGGATGGCATAACGTCGCTTGCCGCCATAGGCTTTTGGCACCAGGTGATGATAGTTAACGGTCGGCCCTGGAACCAGCGCGCGCTGACAAAGAGGGCATAAACCATCGTCGGGCCAAACGGATTCTGCACTCTCTTCTTCGAATTTATGCCGACGCTTGCCTTTGGGCATAAGCTTCGCCTCAACGCGTTTGAGCCAGCCGTTCCTGAAACCCTTTGAGATCAAACTTTACAGGCTTCAGTTTGTCTTTCTCGGCCGGCGTTAATGCCGCCATGCGTTCCTCGACCAGTCGAATCCGATCCGTAGTCAGGGGATGGGTCGAAAGAAAGGCACTCACGCGCTGAAGCTTTTCGCCTTCGCCGCCTTCGGACTTTTGTTTTTCCAAGCGCTGAAAGAAATGATTCATGCCTTGCGGATTGATACTGGCGCCCACGAGATATTCAAACCCAATCTCATCCGCCTTGCCTTCCTGCTTGCGCGTAAAACCATTTTGCAGCAGAACCTGGCTCTGCTGCAGGATGTAAGCTCCCAGATCCGAGATATCGCCCAGGAAAAAGTTCACGATGGCTGCCAGCCCCAGGCTTTGGATCATGGATTTCAGAACATGTTTTTCGGTAGCATGGGCCAGTTCATGGGCGGCTACCCCAAGAATTTCTTCAGGACTGCCTGCGGCCATGAGCATGCCTTTATTAAAAATCAGAATCCCACCTGGAAGTGCGAATGCATTCAGGGCCGGCTCACGGCTGATGATGATTCGAATCTTCGGCTCATGAATTTTGTTTCTATCGATCAAGGGCTTGAGCAGGCTGTCCAAACGCGCTTGCAGCTCGGCATCCTTAAGGACAGCTTCAGGCGGCAGCACCGAGGGGAGGATCTGGTTACCCAGGGAAGCTTCCATATCCGGTGGGATGCGATCCACGAGCGCATCGAGGGCCCGATCCTTCCACTCCAGGACTCCACATCCGGAGAGCAGCACACTGAATAAGAGCAGGGACAGATAAAAACGACGGCGCATGTCAGACCCTCCAGGCAAAGCCGATGTTCACAATAAGTGGATCCCTGCCTTCAGGCGAGGATTTTTTCAGGCGTAGGCTCCGTCAAACAGCTGAGATGACGCCCGTCTGAGAACGAAAAGATGGGAACGCACACCCTCAATGGCTTGCCTGTTCGCGGCAAAAACCCTATAAACCGTTCATTCAAGGCCCGTCCCCATCAGAATACCCAGGGAGCCCACACCGTGAATCTTCCAGCCCTATCGCGCTTTCTCCAGCTCCACGTGTTTCTCCTTCTCGTAGCAGGTTGTGTCACGACCCGTCCTGTGACCACCCTCGCGGACTTCACCAGTGCGGCTCAAAGCGGTGACCTCATCCTGCTCGATCCGGCCGTGGCCCTTGAGCTGCTCAAAAAGCCCCAACCGACCCCGCTCCTCATGGAATTCTATGCGGATTGGTGCCAACCGTGCCGGGATCTGGATAAACCGCTGCAAGAGATGGCCCGTGACGGCAAAGGCCGCTATCTTGTCGCAAAGGTGGACGTAACGGGAAGGGAAGCATTGATGCAGGATTTTGGCCTTCCCGACTCCTTTCCGGCTTTTATTCTCACCACCCCGAATCAGCCCGAGCCTTTGAAAAAATATGGAACCCACGCCGCCTATTCTCTCCTAGCGTGGCTGAAGGATGACAAGAGATCGAGCGTTTCCCCACTCAAATTTTCCACGTCGGAAAAAAGAACGGGATACAAAGCAGTCCTCGTCGCAGGAAGGCCGGGGAATGCGAATTTCATCCAGGAATTAAACCTTGTTCATAGGTTGCTTGTCGAAAGGGGGATTAAAGAAAGCGAGATTGCCTGTTTCTCGGCCGTGCCAGATTTTGTTCACTATCACCTTGATAAAGCCCAGTTCGATACCTTGACGGCTTTCGTTCAAACCTGCCGTCCCGCGCAGCGCGAGCATATCCTGGCCACGATTCAAGCATCCATCAACCAAAACCCAACCGACTTTTATCTCTATATCTCATCCCACGGCGCCGAACCCGTCCCTGAGGAGGAGAAGGCAGACTCCAAACGTACCTGCAACAGCTACGCCCCCGCCCTCGTCCTGGATCAGAGCGAATACGAGGAACGTTGCCAGGCAACGCAAGACATCACACCGGACGCCCTGGCTGCAGTTATGATGAGCGCTCCTGGCACCAACAAGCATCTCATCCTTCAGGGCTGTTACACGGGAGGTTTCATCTCCTCCACCGACGATGCCACACGCAACCCCAGCGCCCTCGCCCTGCTCCCCAAAATGATGATCATGACGGCTTCCAAAGCCGATCGCACCAGCTTTGGTTGCAACCCCGGCGCGGCTATGACCGTATTTGGCTATGCAGTTATAAGCTCGGTGGCGGGACACAAAATGCCCATGTCCGATCTGCCTTGGCCCGAAATAGCCAGGAAGGCGGAACAGATTGTGGTGGAGGAGGAAAAGAAATTTCGTATCCCTGATGAAAAGACTTCGCATCCACAATTTTTTCAAAATCCTTGAGACGAACCAGGCGGCATTGACCCAAGTTGATGCAAAGCTGGATGACTTTATGTTAATCTTCTCGTTAAAGGGAGGACAGGCCATGCTTAAAACTTTGCATTTCTCCATTCAGATCCGGGCGCCACGCGAACGCGTGTGGAATATCATGCTCGACAAAGAATCTTATAAAAAGTGGACCTCAGTTTTTACCGAGGGTTCTTATTATAAAGGATCATGGAACAAGGGTGAGACCATTCAGTTCCTCGACCCCAAGGGCAGCGGCATGACGGCTGTGATTGCCGAGAACCGCCCACTTGAGTTTATTTCGATTAAACACTTGGGCTATATCAAGGACGGAGTCGAAGATAAGGATAGCCCGGAAATCAAAGCCTGGGCTCCTGCCTATGAGAATTATACCTTTACGTCGAAAAACGGCGGGACAGAGCTTCATATCGAGGCTCAGGTTACGGCGGATTTTGAGTCCTATATGAATAAAACATGGCCGCAGGCTTTGGATACGTTGCGTAAGCTTTGTGAAAGCTGATTGTCCAGCTCATGATAAAATGAACATGAACTGTTGAAAGGTTATCATCTGATATGACAGGCAACAATCATCAAATTGTGTGTTAATGTTCTGATCGTATGCGATCGCCCTTACCCAGCTTAAATCGTCCCATAAAAGACAGGCAATGTGTCCTTAACGTATCCTTGAGGACTGTCCTTAAAAGTTGAGGTCTGTCCTTAAGGTCTCCTTAAGGATTATCCTTAGTCATGAGCAAAACCCAGATCATCACAGGTGTTGAACGCCGCCGCAAGTTTTCTGATGAAGAAAAGGCCAACATCGTGGCAGAAGCGATGGATAGCACAATGAGCGCAGTTGCCAGAAAACACGGCATATCCAACAGCCTCCTTCACTCCTGGAAAAAGAAGTTCCCTCCCAAGTCCTTTGCTCTTGTCGAAATCAAAACCCCAGAACCAAAAGACATCAGCTCCACCATACAACCAACGCCTATCGAGATGGCTGTTC
>NZ_DASQYZ010000032.1:0-25131 GCF_035638955.1 Oligoflexus sp.
GCGCGGTCCCAAGCTTGCGATTCCACAGGATCGAGTTGGAATCAATATCCCAGTCACGCGACAGTCCGTGTTCGTACTCGGGTAGAAAAGTTTCTTAAACTTTCTTTAGCGCTGTCCCAAAAATGCTGACACATTCCGAAGGGCTTGATTATCCAGCGCCTGATCGGCGACGAGCCGGAATGTGTCAGCTATTTTGGGACATCGCTAAAGAAAATTTAAGAAACTTTTCTACCCGAGTACGAACATGGACTGTCGTGTGACTGGGATGTTGATTCCGACCCTCTCCTGTGGGATCAGGAGCTTGGGACCGCGCTTTGAGAAACGCTCTGGATGCCTGTTATAAGCATCTTTCAGGGCCTGAGTACGTGTTGCGAGCACCCCATCGACTTTCCCCATGTGAACCATCTCTGGCGTCAAAAGACCGAGATTGATGTGCCGATGTTCACTGTTATACCACTCAAAAAATTTCGCCAGACTCTCCTTCGCGTCTTCGAGACTATCGTACCAGGGCTTGAAGAAGCGGTGGTACTTCAAGGTTTTGAACTGCGCCTCAGAGAACGGATCGTCGTCGCTCACTCGCGGTCTTGCAAAACTCTGTGCGAGGCCGAGCACTGCAAGAAGTTCCACTGTGTTGCTCGCAGTCATTGGGCTACCACGATCGGAATGAATCGTCAACTGCGCTCCTTCGTCGATTCCCTGCTGCCTAAGTGTTTCACGGATAAAGTGCTGAGCACGATCAGAATTTTCTTCATGCGTAATCATCCAGCCGACCACATAGCGGCTGTAAACATCAATCATCGCGTAGAGAAAATAGTATTTTCCCTTTATCTCAGCAGGCAATCTTGTAATGTCCCATGTCCATAACTGCTTTGGTGCCATGGCCTGGATGATAGGCTTTACGTACTTCGGATGACGCCGCTGATTACGGCGATCCTCAATCTCCTCAGCTTCGGACAAGACGCGATACATGGTGCGGATCGAGCAGAGCCATTCTCCGCGGTCCAGGAGCTTGCTGACGATTTGATAAGGTGTATCCTCGATAAATTCCTCTGAATGCAGCACATCAATTTGAGCCTTCTCCGATGAACTCAGAGCATTCGATGATGATCGAGGCAACTTTTGCTTTGGTGGGCTTCCTTTGCGCCACCGATTCACACTCGACCGTGACACACCGTATATGTCCATAAGCCAGCTCTGGCTCACCCGCTGCTGAATCAGCTCCAAAATACCCTCTTTCATGACTTCCCGCTTTTCCAGTCGGCTTCCGGGGGCTGCTTGATCCCTAAGATCTCGGATATTTTTTTTTGAACTTCGATAATGACCTCAGCCTGCCGCAACTTTTCCTGAAGGGCCGCGCACTCTCTTTCCAGTTGCGCGATTCGCTTTTCTGCTTTAGCCTCCAGGTCTGGCTTCGGCCCACGCTTTTTGCTCAGTGCACCTGAAAGAGCTTCTTCAATCTCCTCCTTCCACTTGGCAACTTGCGCTGCGTAGAGTCCTTCTTTGCGAAGAAGTTCACCAACTGCCCCACGTTTACCTCGGCACTCTTCGAGCCGCTCAAGGATAGCAAGCTTGTATTCGGGGTCGAAAACCCTGCGCTTGGGCTTATCTTCAACCTGCGTCCTCTTTATGCCTTCAGGTAATAATTCAGAATTCCCAATACTTTCGAGCTTCTTCACATTTGACGAGTCTGACATCTGAGACCTCATTGCCGCCACTTTTACTTCACTAAATTATCGGCTTTTACTGTCTCAAACTTTGCTGGCACATAGGGAGCTGCTTCAGTCGGCGATTCTCGTCTTCCAGCGCCCTTAATCGTTGGGCTTCAGAAACCTCCAGACCGCCGAACTTAGCCTTCCATTTGTAAAAAGCCTGCTGGCTGACGCCCAGCTCCCGGCAAATGTCCTGGACCTTCTCGCCCGATTCCTGGCGCTTAAGAGCCTTGATGATCTGTTCTTCCGTGAATCGACTCTTCTTCATACCATTCAATCTCCTTGATGTGCTTAGTGGCACAGGAGATTCAACTAATCAATGGAAGAAAATGGCGGGGAACCCTCGGATTTATAGGGCTTCAAAACCTTACTTCACCCTCCGAAATGTTTGCGACAGAGCCGAGAAAAGCAACTGTGTCAACTGAATCGGGGGCCAAAGCACCGATCTCAACTTATCCACATCTTTTGGTTATATCTCGCTTCATGCTTTCTACTATTTTGAAATCTCTTCGGTTGATGGAAATTACAATACTGAATGAGATATATTCAAGTGAACGATGGTTATACTTCTCACCTAAATCGAGGGCCAAAGTTCCTTTGTGTTTTTGTATAAATTCAAGCACAGCTGACATGCCAACTCCTCTGCCGGAGATGTCGCTAACATTGTTGGTCGTAGAGAAGCCTGGGTGGAAAATCAACATGGCTATTTCAAGGTTACCCATCTCGGAGCCACTCGGGATTATGCTTAAAGTTTCAGCTTTCGCTTTTATCTTGCTTAAGGCCAGCCCTTGCCCGTCGTCACTGTATCTGAATACGATATCCGTTGCCTGCACCTCCAAGCATACGTTGATGGTTCCTTCTGGATTCTTATTTTTCAATACACGGTCTTCTATGTATTCGATCCCGTGATCCATGGAATTTCTAAGCAAATGAATCATTACATTCTGCAGAAGTTGAGCAAATAGCGGACTAACCCTATAGTCACCTCCTTCTATGACTAATTTGGGCTCAGCTTTCTTAAGGTCCCTTGCCAAACGTTTTAGTTCCCCGCTAAACTCACTTAGGACTTCGTCTAACCTTGTATAGTAGTAGGAAACAAGAGTCTCGTAAACATACGCCGCCGAGACTCTGAGTTTGCCATCTACATTCTCAAAAATTTCCTCACTGCTATCTACCAGTTGACCGAAAGTGACTGTAGGAAGTTTTACCAGTTCGATTTCATTTGCCCTCCATCCGAGTTGCTCCGTTGCAATTTCTTTATATGAACCCATCGAACTTGCAATCCCTTGCAAATTGATTAGCGTGATTGCTTGATCCCATCGCGTTTTACCACTCAAAATATCTACAAAGTTCTGCTCGCAGCGATGGCATAGGTCGCACATCTCACTCAGTCCCAGAAACCTAGCCAAGCCTTTTAGAGTGTGCAGATTGAAAAACATGGTTTTTAGTCTCTCCGCCTCGTGGGCGCCACCTGCCATGGTCAGACGTCTGTTTTCGTCCAACATCACATCCACCTTTGAACAAAACTTAAAGAAATCCTTTGGCTGGTTCCGGATAATCTCAGAAACCTTGCGAAGGCTTAACTCAGATTTCAACGATATTGTCCTCAAACGTTTTAATTCCGCCACATCCTTGAAGGCGATTAGGATCTTGCGAACGCATTCCGAGTCGTCGAGGACCGTGGACCACTCTATTTCAAAAAGTTTTTCTTTGCCACCCGGGGACACATAAGAAGCTTCGTTTGGAAGATGCTGCGAGTTGACTTGAAAGTTAATCAGATCCTGACCGATTGCAGATTGTAGTGAGGATAAAATGAGATTCTTCTCATCATCACCTAGGCTGAGACGGTCCAGGAATGCATCCTTTAGCGTTTTACCCTGAAAGTCTGACTCTTCCAGAAGTACAAAGGTTTCCTGGGCGCAATGCTGTGATATGGTCAATGCTTCACCTTCAATTGTAATTATTCCCATCCTGACGTTGTCAAGTATGGACGATATCTCCTGAATCTTCTCTTTGACCATGTCGTCTAGGTGGTCTCTATGCTTCTCCAGCTCTTTGTTTGCAATCCCAAGACTTTTTCCAAGAACTGAAATACGATCACCCATGGCCAGCGCAAAAAGGAGTACTTCTGCAATGGTGCCTATCTCTCCTGAGTAGAGAGTGAAGACCCCGGTTTCGATACTACCGAAGGACTGGGAGATTCTAAGAAACGTCCCCGAAAAATGTAAGGTAAAGGCTATGGCAAAAAATCTAGCTTCGCGAATTCCTTTTAAACTAAGATAGATAGCGGTGCAGTACATGAATAGTATTGACGCTACAGCTAGAATAAGCATCAATTGCACGAAAAGTATACCCTCGGGCATGGTCAGATTGCTGATGCACCAAATAGCGACCACGACAAGGCATATGTTGCTTAAATATTTGCTATGAACCTTAAGCCTCAGAAATGATCTGCAGTACAGAAGAAGAAAGGTCATGGTCCAAAAGATTGATAAGTTCCAAGCCCTGGGGTTTATAAGTATGACGTCAGGTGAAAACATCCATGAATTCAATCCTAATAAATAGGAGTATGCGCAAATGACACCGACCAGATACATGCTGTAGTAGAAGAAATCCACATCACGGATCAAGATTGAAATCGAGAAATTGTAAACAAGCATTGTACATAGGCAAGTAAAAAAGATCGCTAGAATCATCGCGTCAAACTTTGAAGCTTTATGCCAGGATGAAGCCGATAGAAGTTTAAATTGCATTTCTGTAGTGTCACCGAAACTTAGAGACCGGAGGTAAATCTCATATTCGCCGGTTTCTGTTAAGTGAATGGAATTAGCAATCGAGTTCAGGCCAACCGTTAAATCTTTAAGCTCCTGCGTTTCGAAGGGTAGAGCAGCTCCTATGGTTTTATGGGTTACCACTCCACTAGGTGAATATATCCACATTTCTCCAACATAAACATTACCTTTCAGAACGAGGTCGCGAGATTCGGGGTCAGCATTGCTAACCTTGATTTTCAACCAAACCGGATGAGGATAGAACCCCAGGGAGAGAGGCTTGCTTTCAATAACAAATTCATCTGCTTTGGCTTTTGCTTCTGAAATACCCATGGCACCGGCAGAGAAGGAGTTTATGATTAGGGTCTGACTGACGAGTGCAGCTTTTTCAACCGGCTCATTGAGCTTCAGGTATTTAGACGCAAAATCTTCATCGCCCCTCATGGGTTTTACAACCACGCCATTCTCCAGGAAATATGCGATATTTTTTGGTTTAAGACTGTACTGTTCGAAGTCCGTCTTCACAATTACAGTTTCTTGGCTGCTTGCCGGGGGAGAGGGAAAAACGATAGTCATAAGTAGAAATACATTTCTCAGCCAGACGGAAATTGCCTGCATGTCCAACCCCGATAAAAGTGGCATTAACCTATCGACTTACTAACTTTTTATTTTAGTCTTTTTTAATGCCTGTTAACAGCTGTGCTGTCGGGACCGTCTAGAAATTGGTGTCCGGGTTAAAAATTAAGGCGTGTCCTCATTCCCAGGTAACCAACTGAATCATTTTAATTTTTTTAGTTTTGTGGAACTCTTCTCTCTCATGAGGAGGGTTCAAGGATGACCCGCAGAGTACTGAACGATTCCATCTGGCAGCAGTTGCATGCAGTCATGAAAGCCAAGGGTTGTCACAGTTGGCGTAATGACCGGGAAGTGATGGAAGCAATTTTATGGAAGCTCCGTACTGGTGCTCCATGGAGAGATGTGCCCGAAGAGTTTTGCCCCTGGAAGACAGCCTATAACCGTTTCAATCGATGGGCCGCAAAAGGCTTGTGGTCAGATTTTTTTTTGAGCTACGAGGCGAAATTGATCAGGAGTGGGTATTCGCCGATGGAAGTTACGTTCGCGCTCATCAGCATGCAAGCGGAGCTAGGCTTGGCGAGGAACGAGCCATCGGAAAATCTCGTGGTGGAGCCACAACAAAGATTCACCTTGCCGCCGATGCGCATGGAAATCCGATCGATTTTAAAATCACTGGGGGTGAAGTCCACGATGCAAAAGCCGCCGGCGAAATCATCGAAAAAATAGGTGAAGCAGAACACTTTATTGCAGACAAAGGCTATGATTCAGAGGCTATTCGAGACCAGGCACGAGCGGCAGGAATGAACCCTGTGATTCCAAGAAAATCCAACAGCACCCGACCCAATCCAGAGTTCGACGCACATCTCTATAAAATGCGCCACCTGGTGGAAAATCTGTTTGCGAAACTGAAACACTTTCGGAGTATTGCCACACGTTACGAGAAGCTTGGTAAGTCGGGTCTAGGCCCCGTCCCTTGAAAAAATCCCGCCAGTATCCAACTTAAGGGTTTTCAATGACTTTGGAGACCCCTATGTTCCTGGACCCTCGTGCCGTTGCTATTCAGGTTTACAGTAAATCGTCCTTGCTCGACACCTTAATATATTTTCCATCTGTGTCATAATCTCAATACGTACAACCGTTATGGAGAGTGACATGGATACGATTTCATTGAAAAAGAAACTCAGCACCTACCAGTCAGACAAAGGTTACCTTAAGAACGTGAGCGATGAGCTTCACTACGAGGTGCTTGTTGCCTGGGAAAACTGGACAGGGCCAGCACAGGATTTTTATAAATCCCTTGGCTTCAGTTATAAACAGATGGCCGGGTTAATAGGCCGAGCCAAGAAAATGAAGCGTGAGGGCTATTTTGGGTCTTCCGAGTTCAAACAGATTCACGTGGAAACGATCGAGACCAATGGCTCTGAGGCAAAGCCTTGTCAGGGAATTGAGATTGTTTGGAGTGACGGGAAGTTGATTCGTTTTCAGGATGTTGACCGACTCGTCGAATTCCTGAAGAAGGTCGCATGATTGCTCTGAACCGTCGCACGAAGATCTTCGTCTGCAAGGGGCCCACAGACATGAGGGCCAGCTATGACAGTCTATTTGCGAAAGCCCGGGATATCCTTAAACAGGATCCTTTCTCCGGGCACCTTTTCGTTTTCATGAACTCCAGACGATCGAGCTGTAAATGCCTCTATTATGATGGAACCGGCCTCGTAATTATTGCCAAGCGTCTCGAGCAGGGCTTGTTTTCAAAGATAAATCCCTTCCATGATGCCGAGATCGTACTGACCCAGGCTGAGTTCAGCCTCTTCTTTGAAGGTGCTGACCTCAAAAAACGCTTTGTGGAAAGTCCCCCAGCAATTCATAAAAAGTCATCACTCGCTCACTGATTTCCAAAGAAAGTTGCCACTTTCCGTGGCAACCTTCCCCACATGCACCTGACACTGGAACAAATTCTTGCCTTTAAAACCCTTACGGAAGAGCACCTTGCAAATGCTTCCCGCGTTTTGTGAACTGGAACGAAATTGGAAGGATCATCAATGCCCCCATGGGTTCAGTATCTGCAAGCGTTTGCCACGCCTTGTCTCTCAGCTGCCGCCTTGATTTTCACATGGCTAAGCTACCGGAGTAGCGAGCACAAACGAAGGAACGATATCTTTGACAGACGCTACGAGTTTTATAAGGATTTTCGGGACTATTGGCTACGAACTTGCGCGGAACCCGGCCATCAGCCTGAGCTACCGTGGATGGATATTTTGGACCTTATTCCTTTCGCTGAAGAATCACAGTGCCTGTTTGGAGATGACGTTCGCCAGCATATTTTATCGCTTGCCGACAAAAGACACTGTGGAACTCCCGGCATAGTGGATAGCGACTTTTCACGCCCTTTTCTTAAATACCTGCGGCTTAAGTAGACGCGCAGGTAACCTGAAAATTCAGCTTGCATCATTGGAGCAATCATCCACCTGTTACCTGAGTTTACCCACCGCCGAAAAGTACATATCTGGTATTTTATGACATATTAGCATCAATTCGGGTGTGCTCAGTGAAGAGGACTTTGGCCATCCGCTGAAGTCGACTGTGGTAACCGACAATTGCCATGAAGGATAAGCATGTGGCAACCAAATGCACGTTTGGTTTACATTGGAAACCAACTCAACGGCTTATTTTACATGCGAGATTGGTTTTTATTTCATACTGTTTCAAGGTAGCCCGATGGATTTTGTCTGTCAAATGGATGGGATGGGGCCATGACAATTTGAAGATGCCAATGCGTTTTTATCTCCAATGGCACTGCCAATATAATTGGCGTAAAATCAGCCCGGACGATGTGGCCCGACCATGCAAAGCATTTGACAATCTGCCAGCATTTTTTCATTCTCCGCATTCCTTTTAAGGAGCCGATGTGACAAATCGTCTGCTGCTGACGTATATCGACCGCATCAACTTTCAAAGAAAATTTTATAATTTCGATGCCCTTGCCCTTGAATTGATGGAGGCCGGCATTCGCCCCGGCATGCACGAAGAGCTTGCGCCTGATGTCCTCACCCCGCACATACGCAACGAACGCCTCCTCGGGCGCTTTCTTTCCCTTGCCGCGGAAAAGGCCTATGGGACTATCGGCCCCTGGCTGAATGAGGCCGTTGATATCATCGCCGCCAAGGGCCCAACTCCGGATGCCGGCGATGCTGAAAACCTTTGACAACATCCCTTCCCGACGCCGATTCTTCCATCCTCACTCACGAAAGGACCAGGGACAATGTCCACTTCTCAATTGCTGGAATACATACACCGTATCAACAACGCCCTGGTGCTCGATCAGCTCGAAACCATCGCCGCCGAAATCAGGCGTGCCGGCGTCTTTCCGGGCATGCACGATGAGGCCCCGCCCGACGCCCTTACCGAAAACATGCGCAACCAACGGCTCCTCGGGCAGTTTCTATCCATCATGGATGACAAGGCCCACAGGATGATCACCCCGTGGCTTGACCAGATGATTGCCAGCTTCCGCGGCAGATGGACGGAAGATGAGAATCGTTGTTCATAATTCGAAGCCTTGGGGTACTGCAAATGTATTTCCGCAGGCGTCACCCCAATCCATTCCCTACGCCTGCCGCAAATCGTTGACAAAGCCCTGTCCCGAGCCGATTCTCTTCACTGTCAATTGTGAAGGATCGGCGACGATGTCCAATCCTGCCTTGCTGAAATATACGCACCGCATCAACGCGGCTTTCGCATAAAGAGTGATCCGTGAATGGAAAGTTAAGCTCTCAAATAAGCCTTCTGGGGCTTGCTTCACTCATCGCGTTATCAGCTCGGGCCCAAACGTCGAGCCCGCTTCAAAACCTTGAATTCGTCTCTGACATTTTCCCTCGCCTTGTGGAAGACGCGGGCTCAGGAAAAGTCTGTGGCCCCGGCCCTTATCTTGTTCACGAAACAGCGCGGGTGATGGGACGGGGCTATCGTCTCGAAATCGCGCCCTTGAAGCGCGCCGTGAAAATGGTGGAGCAAGGAGCCAGGGACGCGGTTGTCAGCCTTTCTAAAACCCCTGAGCGGGAAAAATTTCTTCGCTTCATTACCCCTCCTTTTTTTACCGATTCCATCCGGGTCTTTGCACTGAAAAAGTGGCCTCCTGCTTGGAATGGGACCATGGATAGCCTGCGTTCCTCCCGCATCGGCGTCATGAAAGGCTGGTATTATTCGAAACGTTTCACGCAGCTGGAGCAGGACGATGCACGGTATCGCTTTGATTGGATACCGGTGCTGGACAGCGGATTCAGGATGCTGCGGGCCAGGCGTATCGACGTTTTAATCTCCAATGATCGCATCTTTCACCACTATCTTGCGAAAGAGAAAACGGCAGTCCCTCATGACTCCGATATCGTGGCCATGGAGCCTCCCCTGGAAACCAGGGACCTCTTCATCGCGTTCTCGAAAAAAACGCCTGCACCTCTGGTGGAAGCGTTTGAGAAAACCTTTCTCAAGGTTCTGCAGGACCCCGATACGAAACAGCTGCTGGCATCCCAGCCTCTGCCATGTCCTCGTTAAGGCCCCCGGAGGAGATGGGCATCAGAGCCGCCGTGTGCGTGCAGCACGAAGAAACATTTGAGCTGCCCGCCGTGCGTCATCCACAGCTAGGCTGTCTAAAAAAATCCTCCACTGCTGCAAAAAAACCTGCACCCAAGTAAGTCCATACGCCGCTGAGGCTGCAATCCTTTTGACAAAGTCTTTCCCAGCTGATGAATGATGAAGGATCGAACCGGGGGTTGATGCCGATTCGCTCAGGAACTAGCAGATCGAACTTAACATGTTGAAATATTTTAGTTTTTGATAGGCTGCGATTCGAGCTTTTCAGTGGCACCAGGGTGTTGAAGATCATGAGTGCAGAAAGTGTAGCTATTTGCACCACCGTTCTTGAACGCCTTGAAAACAAGCGAGATGTGCCATCCTCAAAACCATCATTGTTACTACTTTTCACTAGTACCGCTCGCCCTAAGTCCGTACCGGGTTGAAATGATGATCGGCAAGGAGTAGATTGGCAACGTAATTATCATGGTGGTACTGCTATGAATACCCATGCCAGTCCAATCCATTTGAGTCCTCCTATCCGTCGTAAATTGGTCAAAATATCGCATTCGCAAACCGCTGAGCATCGATCGGTTTTGAGATCCAATATTATCCTTCGTGCCGCTGCCGGTGAGAGTAATGCTGCGATTTCCCGATCTATCGGGTGCACCGAGAAAACAGTCCGCAAGTGGAGGGATAGATTCGCCGCCGAGTCAAAGGCAAAGTCATTGGAAGATCTGCCTCGTAAAGGCCGACCAGCTCGTATTCCTGCCGCAATTCGCTGCGAAATCGTCAAGCTTGCGTGCAAGCGACCTTCTGGCGATGCAGCTCCCTTTCGTAAGATATGGACTGTAGGCAGTCTCGCTCAAACGCTTGAATTTGAAACCAATTATCACCTGAGCGAAACCGAGATTCGTCGCATTTTAAATGACGCCGATATCCATCCGCATCGAATTCGGATGTGGCTTCATAGCCCGGATCCTCACGAGATAGGAGTGCCGCAACAATGCCTTGATTGAATTGGGCACTGTGCTTCGGCGGATGCCAGCCCTCTTTATTGAGTTGCGCGGCAATCGCCGATGTAGTTTGTCCTTGATCGTAGAGCGTAATGATCCTTTCCAGCAGCAGAGGGTAATCTTTTAGCTGATCATAACGGGCAACTGGCCGGCGGATATCGTGCTGAGTAAAGACATCCCCCATCCAGCGCAGCGTTACCGATAATTTTTCCGTTCCCGCCTCGGTTCGTGCAATGACTTGTTTTAAAAGTATTCTGACAATTTGCTGGCGATCCTGGGGCGAAGTTCCAGGATCATTCCAAAGAGCTGGAATATTGGCAGACAGATCACGTATGGATTTGCGATCTGCCTCAGTAAAAGCCGCTTTACTCTTGGATTCATAGCGTTCGTAATCCTCTTTTATTTTGCGCTGCTGAATAAGCTTTTCTTCCCATCTTCGCTCAAGCTCTCTGGCGACCAAGCGGTTTTCTGGATCCACGGTGTGGTAGTGCCTGGATGCCTTATCGACTTCATATTGAGCACGCCCCAGCTTTTGATGCCAGTCTTGTGTGAGACGATTGTGTTCCTTTTGTAGATTTTCACAGGCCTTCAGACTTAACTCCAAAGCTGCTGGTTTAATTGCTTCGAGCACTTGTCCAACCACCAAAGCGTCAGGTGATTGACCACAAAATGATTGACAAGGTGGCTTGCCATAATCGATTGAATCCCTCAGGCAACTATACCGAAATCGATTGGTCTTTCCTTGATAGGAAACGGCCATACGACAACCACAGATTCCACAGATCAGGATTCCGCTTAATAGTGCTGGCCCTTGCCTTGGAGCCCCCATCGCTTCAGCACGTGCTCGGTTATCTGCCAATTTTTTATGGTTGGCTACATATCGATCCCAACTGATATATGCTGGCAGCCGATCTCTGAGAAAGACTTCACAGTCCTCGGCATAACGGATCTTGCGTCCGGTACCAGGGCGGCCTGTGATCCTGGCTCGCGGATCTGTTGGGCGGTGGCCATAGCGATATGCTCCCGCGTAAATCGGATGACGTAAAATGTTCTGTAGCGTTGCCCGGCTTGGTGCGTGCCATTCAAGATTGCCACGATTTTCTCCGCAATGCCGACGAATAGCTAAGCGAAGATTGTTTCTCGTAAAATATTGAAGGACAGCATTCAGACTTTGTAGTTCATCAAATTTGTCAAAAATAAGCCTAACAATACTTTGCACCTGTTCATCGGGATCCATAATGCATTCGCCAGATTGTGTGCGCACATATCCGGTAGGAACACGGTTGAATAATTCCCCACGTCGAGCCTTATTCCAGCGGCCCTGACACATGCGGCTATGCAGGATATGGAGTTCAGCTTCGCTCATCGTTCCCTTTAAACCAAGCAGCAAACGGTCGTTATAGTTGGTTGGATCGTAGAGACCATCTTGATCCGCAAGTAACGTTTGAAACAAAGAACACAAATCCAGAAGGTGATGCCAATCCTTACAGGACCGTGCCAGTCGGCTCATTTCGATGCCGAGAACGATCCCTACATGATCAAGACCCACTTCAGCGAGAAGCCTTTGAAACCCGTCCCTGCCAGCAGCTGATTGAGCGCTCTGGCCTTGATCGTCGTCAATGACTACGATACGCTCAGTGGTCCACCCGAGGGAAGCAGCCTTTTGTACCAAGGCGTACTGTAGAGCAGCTGATTCCTGATGCTCCAAAACCTGCTGGGGTGTTGACTGTCGAACATAAACAATCGCTTGCCGCTCTAAATGCCGAACCGTAAGTTTGGAGGAGATCCCATAAAATCCGGTTTTCGGGGTATCGTTAATCTTCATGACATACCTCCTTTTCTTCACGTTTCTTCTGCATTTTTTTCTCTACCATGCGAGCGAGAACGACGAGTATCTCTTGACGCTGATTGAGTGTGAACTGATTCCACTGCTGGGCTTCCATTGGAAACTGCTGTGTTGGAGGACGCGGAAACGGGGGGGATATGGCTGTCGTTGGAAGTGGAGTGCATGAGGAGGCTCCTTCACCGCTTGGACTGCTGTTACATACATGTTTTTCATACCAGTGCGCTAACTCGAGTAGCACCTCGGGTGACACCATAACATGCTTGCTGATCGAGAGAAATTTAGTGACTTCAGGTGCATTGAGGTTGGCAAACGGAATGCGGCTTTCAGGAGTGCAAATACCAGTGCAAGAATCAAAGTGCGGAAAGTCTGTTCATTCTGGCTTTTTGCACTTCGCAAATATTTCCGTTGCACTGAACAGCTTGATAGACCTGTATTCCTTAAAACATGACCTATATTTTCATAATAAAATCATTGTCTTAATGTCGATCTGCTAGTTCTGAGCGAATCGGCATCAACCCCCATGAAGGACTAAACTATCTATCCTCTTGCAGTCCAGGCTCCGAAGCCTTTTCAGCTCTTCATCAATCCAGTTCACGTCCTGCCCCATGCTCATAAGGGCTTCCTTGCATGCAGTAACCCTATCCTCGCCCTTTTCATACCAGCCTCGACCGCCGAGCACGGCATCTTTAATAAATTCAAGCCACGCCCTGACGCTTGTGTTTGCGTCCGCAACGGCGAGCTCCGGATGCTGCTCCTCAAACTTTTTTCTGCCCAACTTTTTTTTAAGTTGCCGGACGGTTTCATGATCAAGGATTTCCTGTAGCTCCTTCTGATGCTCGGCCGGTATATACCAGGCATCCTCCTCTTTCACCCATCTTCCCCCCATCCCTTCGATGCGATTCCTGATGGAGAAGGGATTGCCTTCCAGCTTAATTTCACAGGACATGGCGCTATCCTCCGTTATGGTGTCTGTTTCGTATGGAAAAATGATTGACGATACGCTGATCGAACTCAATCCTATCTTTGGCTGAGGACTCGGACCATACCCATTTGAATTTTATCCGTAGTCCTGCATAGAGACCTGCCCTGATCACTTTCATTTTTCCGCATCTGACAAATTCTGGCATTTTAGTTTAACCTGAAGCTTAAACTTGCCATGATTTCACCGAACCTTTCACTCATGCCTTGCATAAAATCAGGTCAACTTTGAAAGCCACTCCCGCCGCGCTTGCTCCTTCTGCTTCACATCCGCAATACTCGTTACTTCAGTGAGGATCCGGACCTTCTCGGGTAGCGGACAGGATTCTGGAAATTTCCACCGTATCGTTATCAACGCCAAGCGCAGTGCGGAACAGACCGATCACTTCAATTAATCGCGTAGAGTCGGAATTGCTCTACTTTTGCAACTTCGCCAGCCATTCCCGGCGCAGACGCTCCTTCACCGCAGGATCCCTTTTGCTTGTCACGTCGGTTAATATCCTGGCCTTTGCAGCAGCTGACAAGGGCGCTCGCATCAGCGCCTTCGAAAATGCCCCGCTGCTCCTGTTTCGGAGCTAGGAACCGGGTTTTTGTCGGCATCTTCTCCAGTTTCAGCCAGCTGTCGCTTGAACGTTGAAGACTTTGAATCTCCCAAGTCAGGGTTCAACTCAAGCTGCCCGATATCCAAAAGGCTGCGGGGGCCTGGCCTGCCCCCGAACCCCACCGGCCGGGCACCGCTCGAGGCGGAGGGAAAAACGGCCCCGATAACCAAAGAAGGATCTGGAGCTGGTGCAATCACCGGGTCGGAAACAGCCGCTCCGAATCCAGCTACGCTGGATCCCTTCTTAGAAAAAATTTGGGAAGTTTGTTTTGGCTTGGTCGGATTCAGTTCCTCGTTCAACCACTCTGGTAAAACCAACTCCGGATTCCTGCCACGAAGTCCACTGCGATGATGGTATAAACTGCGCACAATTGCCGGCAGTTCCCGCGTCAGGCTCCGGGATTCATGATAGTGGGGCACGTGCTTCAACAGCGATTTAAGCGCTATTAGCAGCCTCTCGCGATCGATCCCCTTCCACTTGCACGCCAGTACCACTGAGACCAGCCACTGGTTGCGCTCACCGTGTCGAACCTGCTCAGGCGCAGTGATTGCGGCTACAGTGAACGTAGCAAACGATGCCTTTGCTCTGCCTTCCCCTCCGGTTTCCAAAAGCGTATAAGCACGATTTGTCAGCTCGGACGATGGGCGGATCGTCAGACGAAATCCTTCTCCTCGAATAGGTTCGACGTGCAACCATTTGGGCGGATCTGACAGAAACTTATACACTGAGTTTTTTGAGATCCCGTAGCGCTGCATGATCAATGCCGCTGATACCTGCTCCGTTCCCCACGGTCCAACAGAATCGAGCAGGTCTGTATAAAGGCGGGCACACGGCAGTTCGACACGAATGTCGTTCCAGAGAATATCCTCACGATCACGTTTGTTCTGTGGCTTAAGCGCGGGATGAAAGCGCAACGCATGGAGCAGATTCTGGATAATCCGTGGGCGTTTTTTCTGAATAACGGCCTCGGTAAACTCACAGTGATCGAGGACCCTGTCCGCTTGAAACATGTTGGGCATGAGCCTCTTAAGGCCCCGTGCACCTTCGTCCGCACCCATTCCATAGAAATTCAGGATGCCGATAACCATTGATTGAAGTTTGAACGCCAGTTTTTGAATGTCGCCAGTCTCAGGAATGAGTTCCAACGGCGAGATCGCCAAAACAAGGCTGATTCCCTTGCCGCCGGATGAACGGACAGCATACGAGAGGTACGAAAACAAGAGCGGAACCTCCTGCTTCAGGGTATCAGCTATCGCTGGCCAGTCGAGTTTCTCGGCGAATCGCCACTTCCTGTCAGCGCGCTTAAAGTCGAGGTCGAAGTGGAGCCAGATCAGGGTCTCGGTTCCGGTCCCTTCGTTTTTGATCGCGGTCGAGATTAATGGGAATTCCCCACGCTTGTCATTGCGTACGCCCCCCACCGGCACAGCGAATCGCTTCCCATCCTCGTGTTCCCACCTCGCAAACTGATAGTGGGACGGCTGTTTGGTATTTGGTTCCGTCTTTTTCCGGCAACGTCCCTGTCCTTCAAAAATATTCTTCAGCATCGCGGCTGCAGCCATTCCATGGCCTCCGAACGCAAAGGTTTCCTGACTCGTTCACAGCATCTGGCGAAAGACGCAAGAATGGCCGTAAACAGTTGATTTTTAGCAACAACTTTCAAAGGGGATTGCGTAGAAGGTCAAGGCAAGCTAATTTAGGAGTTACCACACATCCCAGATTTTGTTTGCCCAGTCACATCTCATGCGTCCCTGGCTGGGAGATAATTTTTTAAAAAGTTCCAGCACCTCCCTTTTTGCAACCATTCAAACTTCGCTTTTATAAAACTGCGTTTGCAAAGCGTAATGAGCGCCGACGCAACGCTTTTATCAGTTTGGGCAACGATTCAATGAGCCCATGAAGACAAAGAATATTCAAAGGCTCAAGAGTGAGTCTGCGCAGCCAATCGGCGAAACCCCAATTGCTGACTAGGCCGCTTGATCTCTCCCTTTTCTCCTTGTCTTGAAGTTCAATGAATTGATCCCTTTTTCTGGCGAGTTCTTCTTCCAATGGTTTCGACTCACGCTGCAACTTTGCGATGCTGGAGCGGTATTCGATAGGATTCATATCCGCAATCGCTTTTCTCGTCGGAGTCAATCTCGACTCAAGATCTCTGATAGATGCCTGCACCTGTAGAACTATAGGCGAGGTCGATACCGTATGAGCCATCGTTCGCTCCACGCTGCTATCGATGGAAGTATGTATAACCAAATAGCCAATTAGGACTAATGAAAGTCCCAGGGTCTTTTGAACCCAGCATTCCCATGATTTCTTATTGAATGGAACTGCAAGGAGAGTCGTGCTCGATATAACGAAGAGAATGGACCAAAACCAAGACTCAAAGGTAAAATTGCCGGCTTCGGCGCCGAAATAAATTAAAGCTAGCGCGCAGGCGAACGTGCCACAGGCATTTGAAATGACTTTGATCAAAGGCAATCTGAAGTCATCAGGCTCTGCTTTTTTACTAGTTAGAGTTGTGATGTTATAGATTAGGCGTGTACCAGCTTCAGCTGTTCCTTGAGCGATTGATGAGGCTTTTGAGAAATTAGATACCTTCTCGGCTTGCCTATCTTCCATCGCTGCTGCTAACAAAGCAGCCTCCCTAAGCACCCGGTTTGGTCTAAGTCGTGGCAAGCACGTCAAGAATTTTTTGCTTTTTGGCTGGCTTTTATTCCCAAGTTTAGCTTTGCGTATTGCTTCCTCGGGACTGTATCCCATGCTTTGTAACGAGTCAATTCGCTGTCTTAGAGACTTGCTTTGACTAAAAATGGTACCTATGGAAGAATATTCCATGTCCGGTCCTTATCTGATTAACGGCTTTTAAGGATCGAATCGAGGTCTTAAACAACTTCGACAACGGCGGCCAGGTGCAAACTGGACCGCCGTTGCTGTTTTTAGACCCACCCCCGTACTTTATTTTCTTTGAGAAATCGAATAATCAACTCAACTTGTTCATGCTTCAAGGAGTTGGATTCAAACCACTTATCAAGCTTCTCTTGGTATTTCGGCCCCGAGGCACCTTTTCTTTCGAGTGTCGTATCATACGACACTTGACCGCAAAGTTTCCGGACTCGTTCAATAATTTCCTCATCTGAAAGCTTGATTCGCGCAATTTGGGATAGCTGGAATACATTGAGTTCGTTCTGGGCTGCTAGATCCTTTGCCTCTTGAGGCCAACCGGCAATGCTAAGGAGCTCGGTAACATAGGACCTGCTGCGATTCAGAACTCTAGCAATACCCGTAGTATGTTCCTGAAGCTGTTCCTTCAACTTGAATACGGCTTCAGCAAGCTCGATCGGTTTCAGATTCTCACGAATAACATTTTCAGCAAGCCGCGCAGATTCAATATCGCCGGGTTTAGAAGTATTAATGAAAATGCACGGGATATCAGTAAATCCGAGATCCTTCATTGCCTCGATTCTACGATGGCCAGCGACGCAGACATACTTTTTGTCGCCGGTAGGATTTTTTGCTACAACTGGTCGCTGCAAAAGACCTTGCTGCAAAATGCTCTCTTTGAGCGCAACGAAGGCATCGTCCTTAACAAGAACTCGAATATTTTGGTTGGTATCAATATCAGCAATGGAGACCTCTGCAGCAAGACCGCCAAATGTTTCGAAATTATTTTTATATTCCTTCAAAGAATCTGCGAGACCGTCTAAAGAGTCGGAACGCTTTGCTACCTTCTTTGATGCCATAGTTTACAACCTCACCTGCTTCTGAACATTCAAACCTTCCAAGTCAGAATCGAACGAATTCATAAAATCTCGAATATCGTCTCGCTCAATTTTAATAGCTCTCTGTGGCCTTCCACGCTTATCTGTTAGCTTTGGCAAAATCGCAGTTGCAAGATCTCTGTAGGCTTTAGAGACAGGCAAGCTAGGTTTGCCAAGAACAACTGGGATTTGTTCGTCTGAAGAAGACGACATCGCATCTGAATCTGGAATGACTTTGAGTATAGGTAAAGCGTGCTTGTGGCCAAAAACTTCAATTTTGCTTAAAAATTTCTTATGGGTCGCATTTTTGGACTTATATTTAGTAATAATGCAACCCAAATTTTTAAGTCTGGGATTCAAGCGCGATTGGATTTCATTGAGGTGTTTGAAAATAATGTGAAGGCCATCGACAGAATCCGGCTCTGCAAAAAGAGGAATGATATAGTAATCAGCGGCAGACATTACGTTTTGAAACGTCAAATCAAGCGATGGATGCGTGTCGATGATCATGAAGTCGTAATCGTTCTCAACGGGTTCTATCCACTCTTTGAAAAGTAGATGACTACCTGGCTTGCCGATGAACTGGCTATTGAATTCGCCAAAGTCCATGTCAGCAGCAATAACATCGATATTTTTAAACTCAGTTCTGACAATGGCTTTCTTAGCAGGTAAGCCATCGATCATGCCCTTTCCAATGGTACGATTCTCGTTGATGGCTTTCTGTTTCACACCGAAGGCACTGCCAGCGTTTCCCTGGTAGTCTGCGTCCACAAGCAGGACTCGGCTACCCTCAAGACTCAAAGAACTCGCCAAATTAACACTAGTCGCTGTTTTTCCTACTCCACCCTTCTGATTCACGATTGCTATTTTTTTAGCCATTTCCTGTCCGCCATTAAAGCTTTTTCGAGACTTTAAATAGACTAGATTGAAAGTTACAGGGAATCCACAAAAAAAAGGTTTTTAGGTTGGTTAGAATCCATAAAAAGTTTGCATAACCTTATAGATTCAACAAATCTTGATCTTAAAAAAGATTTTTTTGGGGTTTTTAATTCCACCTTTTATCCCCCCTTAGTCCGATTTGATTCGTTGAGCGGCGGGTTTTGAATCAGCCTACTATCGGAGCCTTCAGTCATAGAAGCGGACTATTTATACCCATCAACTGAACAATCGACGCTGGTTTGGAATCCAGATCCGTCAATCGTATGCTCAACACTTTTGATCACCCACTCGCCGTCAACGCTTTCGCGGATGCCGCTCACGATGCATTTGCGCTCCGCGGCCAATCCCCAATTGCCGGGAACGGTGAACGACAGGCTTTTACCTTTGCGGACGACTTCCCTGAATTTAGTCTCAGCCGCCCTGCACGCTGCGGCTTCCGTGATCTTGTTGAATTCCAACTCCAGCACGACCCCTTCCTTGCCATACATTACGAACCGCTTGGCCGCCGCGTCGTTGTCGTACCAGTAGGCGCGAACGCCCGTATATCGTCTGGTCTGCTCGCCTGAGTAGTCGTATCGAATCGGATTGGAAACGTGAACAGTAGGCAGCTGGCCTTTCTGCTTTTGTCCTCGGGCATCGCCATCAGGAATCGATCAGACAGCTTGATGACCATGTCATGCCTGCGACCAAGCCGAAGCAGGAAGGCAATGTCCGATTCGGTCTGGTCCTCATGATCGATCGGGACCGATTGCAGCTCGGCAATGACCGCGGGCTTCAGACCATTCCGCCTGGCAATCGTTGCGACGATGTCGCCAAGGGTCGTGGAGTCCCAGGACTCCTCCCGCTGATTTTTAAGCGAGGCGCCCTGGTTCAGTGCCGACGCCTCAATCCTCAAAATGCGGGGCGGGCCAGATACGGCAATATGTTTTGTTGAAAAGCTGCCGACATCGACCAGGACCTCCTCATAACCAATGGCCACCTCGAACACCTGGCCGTCAGTAGGCCAGGCGATCGGTGGGTCATCGACCAGTTCCAGACACATCGAGTCCGATTTCGTCTTGGCTTCGTCCCGGATTGTCAATTTCAGGAGGCGCCTTCGAAAGGCATTCGTCAGATCCTTGTCGCCGGATCTGATCCTAAAATTGGGTCTCAATCGAAAATTCTCACAGTGCGGGTGGTTTCAGTAGGGCGCTTGAGATCAGGGAGGGTGATAAATTCCGGACGGGTCAGCGGCAGGACACGACCGAGGCCATCGAAGAGGTGGAGCCGATCCCAGTTGGTTTTGAGTACCGCTTCCACCGCTCCGGGCAGATCGCCGTACTCGTTCCAGCAAATCTGGTCCAATTCTTCATCGTCATTGAGCTGGTGGTTGCGCATATGCCTCCAGATCAATCGAGAACTCGATCCTTTTGGGAATGCCGTCCGCGTGTAAAATGGTTCTGGTTTCCTTGATTTTAAGAATGATCCAGAGCCCCAGGTTTTCGCCGAGTTTGGTATCTGCATAGACAAGGCGCTGTGGTTTTCCCGCTGCAGCCATGTCGCGCAGTTTTTTCAAATGATCAATGCGCCCGGAGATTTCGGGATAAAGAACCCTGGAAATCGTTCGCTTGCTTTCATTAGGACCGAGGCGGTCCTTGTCTGTCGATCCCAGATAGTGATGAACCGGCAGGCTGCTGATGGGTTCCTGCTTCGCCCACCTGTAGCCTGTTTCCCAATCGATCCTGTCGGGGACCAGGGTCAGCAGCTCGAAAGCAAAATCCCCAATCCTGGCAAAAACTTCCTTACGGGCGAATGGAATCGGATCGACCATCAGCTCACCACGGCATCGTCAAAGAGATCAAAGGAAGGCGTGTTCCGGAAGGCTCTGTCGCAAACTAGGATTTTTCGTGCAAAGAAAATATATAATCCACTGCTTACAGGACATAATTTTCTGGAATTTCAGAAAATTGACTGTTTGCGACAGAGCCAAACAATCTGATTTCAAGTTTATGCGCTGTTTTTCAGATGTTCACTGGCTCCGATAAAGCTCAAGACCAGCAGACTGCCCTCGCCCTGATCATTGGCGAGAAGATGAGCATCGCCATTGAGACCTCGGCAGAGCTGCCTGACAGCCGAGAGTCCAACGCCTCTGCCGCTGGTGGCCGAGGCAGTCTCGGCAGTGGTCGCCCCATCAAGGAACACGACATCAGCCACCGTTTCCTCGGGACCCGGCTTGAAACCCTTCTCCTCAGCCATGCTTTTTAGCTTTTCCATGTTGAGGCCTGCCCCGAAGTCTCGAACGCGGACCTGGATTTTCCCTGATGGATCAGTATCCGCTTCGACCCTGAGAACAGCCGGATAAAGTCTCTGCCCCCTTCGTGAGGGCAGAATGTAGCCATGGTCGGCACTGTTGCTAAGGGCATGGAGAAGGCTCTGCCGAACGGCATCAAGCACATCCGTCGACCACTCATCAACACCATCGGAGACATCGATCGACTGAACCGGAATTCCCCCTTCCTTGAGCTGCTTTCTGAGGGCGGGGAGAAGAGGGCCGACGACATCCATAAGGGATGTGGCGCTCTGCTCAGTCGTGGAACGACTCATGAACATGTCGCGCATGAGGGACTGGTAGGCTCCGGTCTCCTCGCGCAGAACAGAGATGGCCTGACTGATGGCCTCCACCCTTCCTTCGGACAGGGCACTTTCCAGGCTGTGGATGGCTTCGCTGAGCCCCTTGAGCCCAAGGGTACGGGCCTCACCCTTCCGGGTGTGAAGATCACGCTTGTAAGCGGCCTCGAGCCAGAGCTCATCAGGGCTCTCCAGCTTCGCCGTCAGTGTGTCAATGAGCCTTCTGGCATCCTGAAAGCGGGTGAGCAAAAGCTCCTGGACCCTTTGCTCCAGGGCCTTTGATTTCTCCTTCTGCAGGAGGACTTCATCCTGAAGCCTTTTCTGATCCGATATGTCCCGAAGGCTCAAAAGAAAGCCCTTGATCCGCTCCTCGCTGTTAAAAAGGGGCTGCCAGAGGATATGAATGCTCCTGGGAATCTCCCCGGGCAGGACAATCTCGGAGGGCAGCTGACCGCAGTTCAGTTCCCATGCGAGGCTCTCCTCACCAAGGCACGCCCGAAGGGTTTCCCTGATGATGCTCTGCCTTTCCTGGCCGAGCATTGCCAATGGGAAAAGCCAGTCGATCGCGTCTTCCTCTCTCTGAAAGAGGCCCGGATAGAGCCGCGTCAGATAGCGCGAATACTCCGGTTCGGGACGAAGGTCCCAATTGATAGTGAGAATGCCCTCTTCGATCACATCGAGAATGATCTGGATCTTTTCCCGGGCCTTTTGGATTTTCCTGGCGTTGGAAAGGGCCCAAACGGTGCTGGCAACCGCCCCAAGCAGCAGAATGCCAAGGGCAATGGCGGCGATCAAAAGATATCGCGAGGTTTTCAGCCGGGCCGCCTGCAGCTCGTTTTCCTTTTGCAGGAGGAGGTTTTTTTGCTCTTCCATCTGAAGGCCCAACTCGACTCTGGCTTTGGCGAAGTTTTCCTGCTCCTTATCTCTTGCAATTTTTGCTTGAATTTTCTGATATTCCTTCTGCGATTGAATGGCCTCTTTGTAGAGGCCGGCCTCTTCCTGGATGGAAGCCTGCGTTTTATAGATATCGCTTCGCAGCGTCGTCATTTGCTCTGATACAAGCAGTAAAGCTCGGTCGTTGACAGCAAGCGCCTCACTAAGCTTCCTCAATTTCCAAAGAGCCTGAGCCTTTACCAAAAGTGCTCGGCCAAGCCAGAACTTATTCGTCGATCCGATTGCGGTGACAGCTTCCGAGGCCTTTCGCTCCGCCTCCAGGTACTGCCCAAGTTCCCAAGCTATTTCCGCCTGTTCCGCAAGGGCTGCACTTACTCCGATTTTGTCATCGATGCTTCGTGCCTCACGTAGCGTTACATCAAAATACATAAGGGCTTTTATGGCATCCTTATGACGGAGTTCCCGTGCCACGTTATAGGCAAAGGCTGCAAGGATGTGGCGAGGCCGCCTATCCATCAGATACTTCATGGAGTCATCAATAATCTGATCAAATCCCGATGATCCAAGACGCTGCAAGGTTAAAGCCGTCCAGATCCTTACAATGTGCCTGTTAAGTGGACTAATGTTTAGCGATTCATTCGCCGCCATTGAGTGAGCGTCACGAACATACTGAAGGGCCAGGGTTTTCTGGCCGCGTCCTTCGAGTTCCTTTCCATGCAGCGCAAACATCTGTGACAAGATTTCGTAGTCCTGACTTCGCCTTGCTTCATCAATCGTTTGCTTGAATAGCGCTTCAGACCTTGCCAAGTCCCCGTTCTCCTCATAATAAGAAATTAGACTCTTGCCGATAGCCGTTCGATCCCTGGTCAGGTTTAATTCATTGGCTCTCTCCCGAAGCCCTTCAATGGACTGAAGATGTGTTTCGAGAAGGTCAACTTCCTCTACGGCGTCCGCGGCCTGAGCAAAGTAGCTTGCAACCCGGATCTTTCGAGATATGGGTGTGCCCGGAGTCAGCGCTTCAAAAGCCTTGGAGCTCCATCGATAGGCCGACTTTGGATCGTCAGCCATCTGCCAAGCGAAATCATCCAGGGTCGGCAGGCCCGCAAGAGGATCGGGCTCTTTCACCCCAAGCATGAAAGTACATAATAGGATAATGGCAAGCATACGCCTGCCTATGTTTAGCGGCATTAGGGACCTCGGGGCTGTGTGCAGTCAGCGGATATTATAGCAGGGGCTGGAAAATTCTCTTCCCATTTTCTCGCATATTCTTATTTGCTTTATGCCGTAAGATGGTGGCTGGCTTTGGACTAGCTATAAAAATTTCTGGAATGCAAGCAGAGTAGGTTTTACGAGCAAATTACCAACTATGATAGCTGGAGAATCCCAGGCTTCCAAAGCCTTTATGAGTTCACCCCAATGGTCCAGGTATAGTGGTGTCGCTCAAAATCATATGCCACAAAGTATTCAAGGTTTTGGGTCCTTCCGGCGGGGTACCCCGTCATGGTTGACGATCTACCGCCTCCCCTCTTCAAATTTTTAAAATTTTTGTATCAAAGTTACCCATCGACTTGACCTTATTGGCAGCATAAGTCCGCTTTTCACGGCCTCATTCGGGCGTCGGATCCCCTTCCTTGTCCGGGACTCGCGCGCCTTGTCCATCTGCGTCCTGCTCCTTCTCAAAGGCATGCGCATCAAGCTTTCCATGGATTTCTGGCAGGCGCCCCGAGCGAGCTGGGAGCGGTTTTTGGTGATCGCTCCACTGCTCACCTTGTCAAAGCTTCCGATGAAAAGCCAAGGCAAAGAAAATTCAATAAGTTTGGACCTGGCGGTCTTATGATCGATCTTCTGCCAGGGGAGAAGGTGGAGAACGCCGCCCCGGGCCGGCCCAATTCAAACTTTGAGCCCTTCGTCCAGGCGGTCATCAAGCAGATCGGCATTGGTCTCGGTCTTCCTTATGAAGTCATGACCCAGTATTTCAGCTCGTCCTATAGCGCCGCCCGGGCCGCGATCCTCGAAGCCTGGAAAGCCTTCAAGGTCTGGCGCAGCTGGCTCGTCGCTGAATTTTGTCAGCCTGTCTGGGAGTGGGTGATTACCGATGCCATCGAAAAGGGTCTTCTATCAGCGCCTGGATTTGACGATCCCTTGAAAAGACATGCATTTCTTGCCACACAGTGGGCCGGAACCGGGATGGGATCGATTGATCCCTTGAAAGAGGCCAAGGCGAATGAAGTGGAAATCCTCTCCGGGGTCAAATCCCGCCGCTCGATCGTCGAAAGCCAGGGGAGGGATTTTGCAGGCACGCGAGCATGAAGCAGAAAAAAAGGTTTTCAATGTACAGGGCATAGGCCAGCCCCAATGCAGTCGGCTCTCTACCCTCGAGATGGATGGAATTTGAGACTTCAGCCGAATGGCGGGTGAGTGAAAAGCCAGGACGGCAGGATGGGGGTATGAATCCTGCAACGGATCTGGTGCGACCAAGTCCTATTTTGACCTCTCGTCGTCCTGCGCTTTCCCTGGTTGGGGGACCTCAGTCCCTCGACCGGACTTGCATGCGAAGGCAATCGCTAAAAATAAGGGCGAGATTCACCCTTATCTCCATCCAAAAGCCGCCATTGCCAGGGGCAATTCAAGCGCTCGCTGCTCAGGGCCCCCTGTCCGCTTTATTTCTGAAGCGTTCAGGATCGTCGATCTGCTCATCCGTGGAGCCTTCGCTGGCGAATCTGACCAATTTAGGTTTAGGATACTGAAGCCCTTTATCATAAAATCAACAGTTACGGCTATAAGCCTCACACTGCTCAAATTTAATAACGAAGCTTTGATAAATAATGGCGTCCGCCTAATCCATCCAGTTGAAATTATTGCAGTATCGGCA
>NZ_DASQYZ010000033.1:0-26149 GCF_035638955.1 Oligoflexus sp.
CTACCCGGCTTGAGATGGAAGCTCTTTTCAAATGAGATAGCGTCAAATCTTCAGCACTCGATTGATCAGCAATACAGACTTCCTCGCTTTGAGATGAAAGCCTCCCCGACTTTCGCAAATATTTTATAACTCGCCGCGACAGGCGGCCTTTTCACAGCGGCAGTGAACGCTTCAAAGCAGATGGCAACGGACTCTCGGAATGCCATGACAGTTCTTCAGACCACATTGAAAACTAAAAATGCCGAGCTGGGTCAACAGGTCAGTGATGAGATAGAGAAAAAGGCCATCGCCAATAGCAATGAATTGCGGAAGCAACTCGACGATCTTAAGAAAAAAAGAGACGCCGCCGGGACAAGTTCCTTACAAAAGATCCCTTCAATTGACAAGCCTGTTCAGAGGCCTAACCATAACACTTCTTCAGAATCCGTCGAAGGAATCGCGGTTCGCCGCGCGCAAAGCTATATTGATTATGGCCGGCGCACTGTTGAATCGGCTCCGGAAACCAACGAAGGCCGCGCCGTCGCCAAGCAGTTGATTGCGAACAGTCAGGAGGTTTTGAATTCAGCTGATTTAAATTATGCAAAAGGCAAGGTGGCTTCGGGTGATCCAGGGCTGAAACTCGCCTATTCGTTGGCCGATACAGCGATCGCTCTTGCACCTGTTGCAGCTTTAGCTTTTGGCCCACCCGGTGCCTTAGTGGCGATTGGGCTTGAGGCGGTAAGCCTGGCTAAAAGCTGGTATGAGTATAGATCCGGCAAAAGTATCTGGACCGGTGAAGCTCTCTCACCTTTTCAAAGGGATATGGCACTGGTCAACGTTGGATTCGCTTTTGTTCCTGCCGGGACGCAACTCTTAGGTATGGGCATCAGCGCTCTACGATCAGCCATGAACATGGGGCGGGCACTGCGTGCCCCTGAGCTGGTGGCTCTGCCAGCCGCCGAGAAGTTTGCAGCAGCTTTTCAGAAACTGCCGGTAAATCTCCATCCCCAGCGTGTTATCGCTGGAAGTCCGAATTCCGTTGCCGTTGTCGGGATGAGCATGGGAAACCCAAGTAGAGGTTTGGTCGGAGTCAAGGATGTGGCTACTGAGTTACGAGCTGAGGGATTTCAGGTGAGAACATTTACACCTTCAGACGAGGCATTTGTTCAACTTAAAAACTTGGGACAAGGCTATCCAGATGGTTATGTCCCTTACGATAAAGTACCGGAAACCCTTATGTACCAGGAAAATAAGATATGGGCCGAAAAATTGTTGCAAGACGGTGTGACAGTCATTGATATTGGAAATCCTAATGGGCTGACAACCCCCAGCGCATTCTATGACATGGAGATTGAAGTGCTATGGAACCTTTTCCGGAAACAATGAGCGAAATTGAACTTCAAAAAAAGGCGTCAATTGCTATTGCTCCTCTTGGCCACCACCTTGATTCGCTTGGATATACACGTGGAACTGTAGAAACAAAGAAACTTGGAAGTTCCAATTCCGTAAAATACCAGTATCATCACGAAGTTTACGGACGTGTTATCAATGTGTTCGCAATGGAGAGATTGGGCGTAGAAGCTTTTATCCATCAAAACCTGGATGGTGATAAATTCAGTCTCAGCGACTACCTGAAGTGGAAGTCCAAAGGAAAAACCCGAGATTTAGCCGTTAGAAAAGACGATGAAACTTGGGAGCGCTATGCTGAGCGATGCGTGAGAACTATTGTTCATATTTTTGAGCTAGATTTGAGAAAGGTCGTAAGAGGGGAAGAGTGGATGTCTGTGCCAATTGACTGGTCAATTGCAGGACGGTAAGGCCTATGTGTTGGAATTTGGCTTCAATAGTCATATATGCTCAGCAATTTCGATCAAATGTTAGGATTTAAAGGCGATTTCGATCAAGCAGCGTTGCACTTTTATGATAACTGGCGTTTTCATCTTCCAGACTATAGGATTTCTACTATCATGAACAAAAGCTTTTTTCTCCTGGGTATCGCTGTGATTTTTATTGGCTGTTCGGATTCAAAATCATCGAAAAAGGATCCCGTTGTCCCAGAGGTGGTTCCTCAAGCAGTAGCTCCACAAGATGAAACGTCCGGTTCCAATCCGGTTCCCACACCCACGGCTACTCCTATGCCTACAGGATCAGACCGAAGTGAGCCTGTGAAGATAAAAAAGACTTTTTCACTTTTCACCCTTCCGGCTGCGGATGCGGGCCTTGCTAGGAGTGCTGCAAAAGTGATTTCCTTGACAATCAAGCCATTGAAAGTGACAAGTTTCGCAGGTATTAAAGGGTCGTTTTTATCCGCCAATTGCGGAAGCTCTGTTATAACAAAGAGCAAAGTGATTCTTCTGACAGATGACGACGAACTTGCGCCTACCTTCCAGCCAGCAATTGTGGTTCCAGCTGATGTTGTCTGCTCCGAGGAGATCAAGGTTAATCTCGATGTATACGGATTTGACGTTGAGCTTGGTGATGTGCTGGTTGCCGATGTGGTGTCTGTAGGGAAACCTGCGATTATCCAATGACGTGGAGGCGTCTTTGAGGCGCCTCACAAATATTGGATACATGTTCTCCACAATGGGCAGAAAGTCACCTCAATCGTTAAAGCCATTCCCGGCATGCCCGGTCGCCTGTCCGCGGGAATGACGCTCCATTCCACATAAATTCTCAGCTTCAAGGCGAGGTTGATCGTCTCCTCTACATCATAAGGTGGAGTTAGTTCATCGAAACCTTTTGTGTAGCCATAAGCAAATATTGTCCTGACCCAGGCCTTAGGACTCTGCTTCCGATCTATGCGCGGCAGGTTGCTCCAGAGCCATTCACGCACCCGAGAAGGGTATGACCCTATCGTTGAGCAAATCGGCGGCTGTGATGGACGTTCTGGTCGCGTAGAGCGTGCAAATGCCGACCTTGGAATAGGTATCAACGAAAGTCTGCTGATAGATGCGGCCGACGCCTTTGAGGGTACCGACACAGAAAGTATCCTGCGAGTCAAGGTAGCCGGGAAGGGCCGTCTCGGGGGACTTCAGATTGCTTTAAATACTGGGATCCACACTAAGCTCTCTCTTCCAAGAACTTAGCACCGATTGAGCGACTCTGTACTTCGCAGATACTTCTGCAGCTGGCTTTCCTTTTAGTATTTCCGCAACGATCACTTTCTTCATCTCATCAGGCCATTTCCGGTAACTGCCGCGCTTGTCCTTTGATTCTTGCAATTCTGGTGATGGACAGTTCTCGTTGGCTTCTGGCACTTCTGATTTATGTGTCTCTAGAAGTTCTGCCTTAAATTGACTTTTCCAGTTGCTAAGAACTGTCGTATTGATTCCGTGCTTTTTGCCAACGTCAAAAAGCTTGGTGCCTTGCAGAAGCTCTGCCACTATTGCTTTTTTTTCATCATTTGTTCGCCGATTTCTCAGCACCTTTGCTTGTTCAGGTTCAAAATGCGGAACTTTGTCTAGATTCAACTCTTTCGGGTCTAAGACTGTCTTTTCACCTGTGACCCAGTGGACAATAATCTCGAAATTCATTGCTGCTTTGCGCCCCGATTTACCGAGGATTTTATAGATCTTTCGAGAATTCCAGCCCAAATCATACAGCTGCTTTGGAACAATCAATCCCTGATGATAAGCCTGAAATATCTGTGCTATTTCCATTTTGTCGATGCCTAAGTCAAATTCCTTGAGTTCGACGAAATTTATCAGTTCATCGGTTGTTTCACGAAGGAATGCCCACATGAATTCAGGATTTGATTTTAACAGTTTTTCGAACTTAGCTTTTAAATCGTCTATAACCTCTACAACGTCATTTTTCTTGGATTCAAGAAACGAGATCTCATCAGTAAATTTTCTGATTTTTTCATCGTCCTTGGATTTTTCTGCCGAAATCCGTTCTTTATGAGCGATGTATTGGTCCTGCTCAATGATGCCTTTTAAAAGATAGTCAGTGAGCTTTGTGAGTTCGCTGTCAAGTTTTGATTTCTTCTCTTTCGTAAAATCCAAATCTTTTAATAGCTGTGTGAGTCTATGATGGGAATCATCTACCGATGATAGTCCTCGAAAAAGTTCATGATACAAAAGACCTTTGCCCAGTTTTTCCATTAGGAAAGTACCGAGCATTTCTTCGATGTCGATTGCTCTGAACGTTCTGTGTTTTGTAACCGTCCCTGTTTCGCTTCTAGTTCCTGGTTTGGGACATGAATAGTATCGATCGTCGTGAGTTGATGTCATGCCACGTAAGAGATCGCCGCAGCTTGGACACCGAATTTTCCGATGAAGCCAATTTTTGTATTGAGCGCTGGTCTGCATGATATCGTAGCATTGGGCGGCTTTTTTCTCCCGCATTTGTTGAACGCGGTTGAACAGTTCATCATTGACAATCGATGGTACATTTATTTTTTGAACCACCGCATCTGCAGTGTATGCGCTGCCCGGCCTCGTTTCTCCAAAAACGACGACCATCTCCCCTTTGTACATAGGATTTCTGATCATACGATTTATTGTTGGTCCAAGCCAGCAATTGAGTGCCTGATGCCCTTCAGGGATTGATGCCAACCATGCAGACTTGTCAATCTTCAATTGGTTCAACATTTGACTGATGCGTTTTACGCCCAGAGGTTCGATTAGTTCTGCAGCGGGGAGAGTCTGGGTCTTTTCGCCAACGTACAGCCGAAAGATGTCGCGAACAATCTCGGCCTCGTCTTCGACGACTGAATAGACGTACGTCTTATTTTTGCCGGTGCCTACAACTTTGACCCTATAGCCATAGGGTACAATGGAGAGACGCCATTTCTCATCCTTTGTTAGCACTTTACGTCTTGAGGTCTGCAGTTTGGCCACCATATCCAGCTTTGCAGATGGACCCAGTTCTTGCAGGAATCCGTCAACCATCCGGCTCGTGATATCTGTGGGGTCATATTGCTTTTTTTGCGATGTCGTGATGAGTACGAGCTTGGCCAGTGTGAAAATATCGGAGATTTCGCCGTTAAGCTGCTTGGTGGCCCCGCGAAATATCCGGTCGATGTTAACCGTAATAACGGTATTGACCTCTCCACGCCGGATGGCCTCCATGAGTTTCCAGAAATTCCTTTTCGTATCCTTGGATTCAAGATTGTAGTTTTCATCGGCGTATTCGCCTACAAACTCATGTGCCTGGCTTTCAAAGTGATCTTGGTAAAGCTTCTGGCAGGTGTAGCGCTGTTGTTCAATGGTTCCGTCTTTTTCTTGCTTGAGAGACGAGACACGGCAAAGGATGGCGACTTTAGGAATTTGCTTTTCGGACTTTTTGTTCGCCCAGGTCGTTGTTTTGTCAGACGTCTGGATAGCTTCTTTGATTCGGGAATATCGCTCACTGTTTTTGATGCTACGCTGCATTATCCTGGTCCTGTTCGGAAGCGGCCGTTGCCTGGCCATTCATGAATGCCTTAAAGTACCGCTCATGTACGGCTTTCTCTTCCTGCGTCAGCACAATTCTTGGCGTGGACTTTTGATCCATTTCTGTCAGAAGTTGAGCCAGTTTTTGATAGAGTTTTGCCGATAACTTCGGTATTTTTTCACTCATGGTCGAACTCGCCTTTGCAAGGATATATGACAATTGTCACATAACTTCGAACCGGGGAGGCTGGGCAAAGAGTGCCGACCACTAGCGAGAGGATTGTTGTAAAGTATTACTGCGTTCCCAAAGTCAGTGATCTTGACGTCACCTTCATAACTGATGAGAATATTTTGCGGTGAAATATCACGATGCACGATGCCCAGGGCCTCGCTCGTGATTTCATCGGCTTTGGTATGGGCATAATGCAGGGCACGTGCCGCGCAGGCTGCTATATGCAGAGCCATCGGCAGAGACAGACGCGTCTTGGCCGTTTCGCAGGCCGACAGGAGCGAACGCAAATCCGCGCCGTCCACATGCTCCATGATCAGAGCATACGAGCCGTCGACTTCCGTAAAATCGTAAACCTGCACGATATTGTTATGCTGCAGACGCTTACAAATATGGGCTTCGTCACGAAACATTTCGATGAATTCGCGGTCCTGCGCATAATGCGGAAGAATCCGTTTTACGGCGACGATTTTTTGAAAGGCAGCTTCACCCACGGCTATGCCAAGATAAATCTCGGCCATACCGCCTCGGGCAATTCTTCTGCCTAACACGTATGTGTTCTTCGCCATCGACCCTTCCTGCGTTCCTAGCTAACAGGGCTATCCCATGGCTGTTTCGGCGGTTCCTGAAAAAAGTGTAGTCAGAACCTTCCATCGAACTTTTGGCTGTTCGCTAAGAGTTGAATCTTGCAGCCCAAAGGCCGACTATCTGGTAATAATGAAAGTTTCCGTCCTGGCCTTAACAAGGGGTCCCAGCATTGCAAGCGCGATTTATTACAGTCGAAGGCGGCGAAGGTGCCGGCAAATCAGTCTTTACTCAGGGCCTGAGTCAGGCTCTGGCGATTGCGGGTATTCCCGTCGTCCTGACCCGAGAACCTGGCGGGACACCGCTGGCCGATGGTCTGCGTGAACTCTTTCTGCATCCGCCCGAAGGTGATAAACCGACAGCCATTACGGAACTCCTGATCGTGTCCGCGGCGCGCGCCCAGCATGTGGCGACCCGTATTGGACCACTTTTGGAGCGGGGGTCCTGGGTCCTTTGTGATCGTTTTTATGACTCCACGCGGGTTTACCAGGGTTCGCTCGGCGGCCTCGATTCGGCAGTATTGGAACCCATTATCGCCTGTTCCGTCGGCAACTGTCATCCCCACCTCTCGTTTGTGCTCGATTGTCCTGCTGAGCTGGCCATGCAACGCATCACCGCGCGTGAAAAAGCGAAAGGTCGTGACCAGGAAGTTCTCAATCGCTATGATGGTGGTTCCCAGGCCATGCATCAGCAGCTACGCAGCGCTTACCAGGCTCTGGCGAAAAAATTTCCTGAGCGTATTGTTTTGATCAACGCTGAGGAAACGCCTGAAAAGATGGTTCAAGGCGCCATGCATGCGATTCGTGAACGTTGGAATATATGAGCAGATCCTTGCGAAAAACTGAAGATATCCCCCGCGGTCCTGTCCGATCCTTTGACGACCTGATTGGTTTTCGGGATGTTGTGACCTCCTTTCATGATCTTGCGGAACGTGGCCGACTGCCCCAGGTCCTGCTGTTCGAAGGCCGACCTGCCATTGGGAAAAGAAAACTCCTGGCCCGTCTGGCCGCGACGATTTACTGCGAAAGCCAGGCGGCCTGCGGCCACTGCCAGGGTTGTCACTCCGTTATGCAAGGCTATCAGGCGGATCTGCTGTGGGTTGAGACGGAAGGGTCCATGAAGGTGGCGGAAGCGGAAGCCATTCAGGAACACCTCAGTTACCAGTCATCCGGCGCCCATCGCGTGGTCGTGATCGTTGATATCGAGGACATGAATGATCAGGCTGCCAATCGTCTCCTGAAGACGCTTGAAGAGCCGCCGCCGCGGTCGCTCGTGCTGATTTCCAGCAGTCGTCCTCGTCAGCTGCTGGCCACGATCACCTCACGCCTCGTGCGCTGGCATGTTCAGCCGCCTCCACTGGATCTTAGCCTGAGCTGGTTGATGGCTGCTTCTAAAGAGGCCGGTCTCACGGTCACCGAGCAGGATGCCCATGACGCGTTGGAACGTTACAGTCTGGCTCCGGGGCGGGCTCTTTTAGCCTTAAAAATGGCTAACTCCGTTGACCAGGATGCCCAGTATCGTTTGGCGTCCTTGCTGCTCAAGCCTTTGGAAGGTCGCGAGCTCTACGAACTCCAGGACCTTCTGAAACAGCAGGGTTGGAAGGCAAATGAGCTTGCTCAGCACTTCGAGCTGCTATTAAATCGATATTATAAATGGAACCTTGGCCTCATCGCAGAACGCCCTTCGCACTGGCCCGCTTCTATTGGTGCGCCAGATCCGCGTCTGTTGCGGCAGCGGCGAAGGATACTGCAACAAATTTACCGCGGTGGCGGGCAGGGGCATAACTTTCTGAATGCTCAGTTGGCAGCCGAAGCTTTGGGTTCAGACACTGCTTTTTAAATCGCAACGAGGAATCGAGTGATGAACGGAATAAATATTGTCGGTGTCCAGTTTCGGCGAGCCGGCAAAATATATGATTTCGATGCCAAGGATTTTCGCCTGAGCATCGGTGATCGGGTTGTGGTTGAAACCGAGCGCGGTCCGAGTCTGGCTGAAGTCAAACGGGTTGCCTATATTGAAGCCGAGCCATCGGAATCCTTGAAACCCATTGTGCGTATTGCTTCACGCAAAGATCGCGATTCCTCGGGACGGCTGACGCCTGAGTTCGCCGATACTTTTACCAAGGACAAGATCAGGGATCTGAACCTTGAAATGCGCGTGATCAATGTTGAGATCCAGTTTGGTGGCAACAAGGTCATCGTTTATTTTTCGGCACCTGGCCGCGTCGATTTTCGCGAGCTCGTCAAGGAACTTGCGGGTGGACTCAAAACGCGCGTGGAACTCAAGCAGGTTGGCGCTCGCGATGAAGCCAAGCTTTCGGGTGGAATTGGAATCTGTGGACGCGAATTCTGCTGCTCGAGTTTCCTGCGGGAATTTGTGCCAGTTTCCATCAAAATGGCCAAGAATCAAAACCTCGCCCTCAATCCCAGCAAGGTCTCAGGCGGCTGCGGTCGTCTGCTCTGCTGCCTGACCTATGAAGACGATACCTATACCGATCTTCGCCATAAACTTTTGCCCAAGGGCGCTCGCGTGCGGCTCGTGGATGAAAGCTACGGTGATGTCATCAAAGGCGATATCCTGAATCAAACCATGCTGGTCGAGCTTGATAGCGGCGAACAACGATCGATTCCTATCAAGGAACTCGAAGTGGTCGATGCCCGCCAGGGTGTGGTGGATGATGATTGGGGTAGCGATCTCGATTTCGGTTCGCTCATGGGTGAAGGTGATATCACGGCGTTGGATGATAGCGAAGAAGTCGCACAGCATCGCGAGTCAGCCGCTGAACCGATTCATGGTCGTGAAGGCACCCGTAAGCTGCAGCCGCAGGAACGTCCGGCTCGTGGACCGCGCGAAAATCGTCCCAGCAATGGCCCAAGGCCGGAGCAGGATGCGAAGGGCAAAGGTCGCGATCAGCAGCGGGCTCAGCCGAATCAAAATCAGAACCGTAAGCCAAGGCCACCGCGTGACGGTCAGCCGCCGCAAGCCAAGCCCAATCCCAACCAGGGCGATCGACCCAAAATCGCGCCTAAAATTATTCCGCGTGGCCAGCCTGAGAACAAGGGTGGCGGTGAATCGGGAAGCGAAGGCTCAGGAAGCGAAGGCTCAGGAAGCGAAAGTTAAAGCGATGGCTGAATCACGAACCGAAGGCTGAGGCGTTTGGCTCAATCAGAAAGCGAAGGCTCAGGCTTATGGCTAAACTCTATTTTCGTTATGGTACCGTGGGCAGCGCGAAGACTCTGAATCTTCTCGCCGTGGCCCACGCCTATCAGCAGCAGGATAAGCGCGTCTTTCTCATCAAACCGAGGATGGATACCCGCTTTGGAGCAGGCGTGATTCGTTCCCGGGCCGGACTTACCCGCGATGCGGACCTTTTGGTGGATGACAAGAGCCAGCTGGAACTCAGCGTGCTGCGTGGTTATCATTGCGTGCTCGTGGACGAAGCCCAGTTCCTGACGCCGCATGTGATTGAGCAGCTGCGTCAGGTCACGCGTTTATTGGATGTACCGGTCATCTGTTACGGGCTGCGGACGGATTTTCGCACGCAGCTCTTTCCTGGGGCGCAGCGACTCATGGAGTTGGCGGATGCCCTCGAGGAAATTAAAACCACCTGTGCGTTCTGCAATAAAAAGGCTGTGTTCAATCTGAAGCTTTTGGGCGGTAAGCCGACTCTGGCTGGACCCACGGTCGAGCTGGGTGCTGAGGAAAAATATCTGCCTAGCTGTTGCGACTGCTACTTCAGCGCGTTTCAAAAGACTCATCCGACTGAGGCTGAGTCCCCCTCAACGCTTTAACCTGAAATCCCAATCGGTGTATCATCCTTGATCACAAGGCGCTTGCGCTCCGGAATCGCATGAATCGATTCCGCGTGCTTGGCCGCGAGCTGACCGCAGGCACCCGACACATCCAGACCCTTGGAATAACGAACCGGAGCCGGGATGGAACGATCCGCCAAATATTTTTGAAAGGTCCGAATATCCTCATCCGAAGGCCGGTCATAGGGCAGACCCGGATGGGCATTGAAGGGAATCAGGTTCACCTTGGTGCGCAGACCATGCAGGAACTTCACCAGCTCCTTGGCTTCGCGCAGTCCACAGTTGGTATCTTTAATCAGAATATATTCGATCGTAATCTTGCGCCCTGTGGTTTTCTGATAATGCAGCAGAGATTCCTTGAGACGCTCCAGCTTATACCGACGGTTGATCGGCATCAGCGAGGTCCGCAGATCATCGCGCGACGCATGCAGCGATAACGCCAACGACGCACGCGAATCCAATGCCAGGCGCTCGATTTCTGGCGCGAGGCCGGAGGTCGACAAAGTCACATGACGCGCTGAGAGAAAGAAGCCATCCTCGGCCATCATCACGTTGGCGGCGCCGACGGTATTTTCATAATTATCGAGAGGCTCACCCATGCCCATGAAAACCACATGCGTGACGCGCAGATCTTCCGGCTTCAGGATTTCATTGGCCAGATAAAGCTGACTTAAAATTTCCCCGCGTTCCAGATGCCGCACAAAGCCGAGCTTGCCCGTCTGACAGAAGTCACATGCGAGTTTGCAACCCACCTGACTCGAAACGCAAAGACTCGTGCGGTTTTCATAGCGCAGGATCACGGATTCAATGGTGTGACCCTTATGACTTTTCAGCAGCAGCTTGGTGGAACCATCGACGGAATCAAGTTTGCTGATGATTTCCGGCATATGCCAGTCAAGTTCAGTGAAGAGCTTTTGCCGCATATCCTTGCCGAGATTGCTCATCTGCTCGGGATCGCGCACACCGGCTTTATAAATCCAATGAGCGATCTGGTCCGCACGAAAAGATTGCATACCCCAATCTTTCAGAAGTTGGCGATATTCCAGGCGGGAAAAATTAAGAAAATGCGGCTTTTGCATGCGGTACCTCGGGCGATAAAATCGGGCTAAGATACAGAAAATACCGGAAAAAAGTCAATTCCGAATCGGATTTCCCGGTCGAAACGGTAGGTTAAAGACGAGCCATTGTTCCGCGATGTCCCCGTTTTGACTTGAATTTCAAGCCCTGCTGAGGCGACAATCCGAGGGAACTGCGAGCTTACCTTGAGGAGCACGTTTTATGAAGATGGGTTTTCTGATCGATATGGACGGCGTCGTGTACCGGGGAACCCAGATCATTCCCGGAGCCGTGGAGTTTATCGAACGTTTGCATAAACTTCAGGTGCCCTTTATGTTCCTCACCAACAACAGTCAGCGCACGCCGATGGATGTCGCCACGCGTTTGCAACGCATGGGCTTTGATGTCACTCAGGATCACATCTTCACCAGCGCCCAGGCCACGGCCAATTATCTAGGCGGGCATAAGCCAGGCGGGACAGCTTATGTCATTGGCGAAGGCGGACTTTTGAATGCCTTGGATCGCGTGGGAATCGCGATTGTTGATAATCGTCCGGATTTTGTGGTGATCGGTGAAGGCCGAACCATGACGCTTGAAAACGTGGAAAAGGCTGTCCACATGGTCAATCAAGGGGCCAAGCTCATTGCCACCAATCTCGACGCCAACTGCCCCACTCAGGATGGTGGTGTCCGTCCCGGCTGCGGGGCTTATGTGAAAATGATCGAGGAAGCCACCGGTTATCGTGCCTTCAGCCCTGGCAAACCAAGTCCCGTGATCTTTCGCGCGGCTCGCAAGCGTCTTGGTTTGCAGACGGGTGAAACGATCATGGTCGGCGATACCATGGAAACGGATATTCTCGGCGGCGTGCAGCTTGGGTTCCGCACTATTCTGGTGATGTCAGGCGGCACCAAGGCAGCTGATATGCATCGTTTCGCGTATTCGCCGGATGTGATCATTGATTCAGTGGATGCGATGACGGTGGAATTCATTCAGCAGCAGCGGGAAATCCTGGCTTCCATGATGGGTCTGGAAGCCCGTATTGGACAGTATCCCGCGTCCTAAGGCCGAAGCTCAGGCAAGGTCGCCCAGAATGGGGGCCTTGATCTTAAGAGCATGCAGAATCTCAGTGACACCCGCCTTATTCAAGCCTTCCAGCATCGTCTGGCATGACGCTTCCGGATTCAAAGTTGCGGGCAGGCCCTTGAACGTATGCACATAGCGAGCTTCCTGACCTTCGTAGTCGAGGACCAGGGCACGCGCAATCGTTTCACCTTTTTTCGCATCAGGGAAGAAAAATGCACCGAAAGGCATGGTGCAATCACCCCCGAGTTTTTCCAGAATCAGGCGTTCCATGGTCGCGCAGGCGTACGTCGTGGGATCGCTCAGCGTGGCAAGATCCTTGGCAAAGGGACTATTGACTGGCGTTTCAATCGCCAGGGCACCTTGCGCGGCACAGGGAACATACCATTCATCGGCGAGCAGGCGATGCGGCAGGTGATCCAGGCTCAGGCGCTCCAGGGAAGCGCCCGCGAGAATCAAACCGTCCCAGTCGCCTTCATTCAATTTACGAATCCGCGTATCCACGTTGCCACGCACGGGCACAAGATTGATCTCACTCCCCAATCCTTTGAGGAGGGCCTGACGGCGGAGACTGGCCGTGGCAATGGTCATGGGTCCCATATTTTTCAAATCCGCTTTGCTGAGAAAGGTGCCGGTCGGCACTTTCAAACGCGAAAGAGATTTAGGATTGAAGATCAGAGCATCCTGAGGAATATGCCGAGGCAGGATCGCAGCCAATTGGAAGCCGGTCGGAATGCGTGCGGGCAGATCCTTCAGACTGTGGACCGCGATATCGGCTTCACCGGCCTTCATGGCTTCTTCGAGTTCACGCACAAACAGACCCTTGCCGCCGATCTCATGCAGAAAACGATCCTGCACGCGGTCGCCTTGGGTTTTGATGATATTGAGTTCGGTGCTGAGGCCGCGGGCCTGCAAGAGGCTCGACACATGATTGGCTTGCCAAAGAGCCAGCTGACTGCCGCGGGTTGCTATGCGAACTTTACGAGGAGTATTCATGAGTTTTTATCCATGGGAAATAGACTTTTCAACGCTTCCGCCATGCTTTCAGGTGAATAACCAACCGGTGGGTTATGCACAATTCGCGCCGCGTCGCCGTTGATTTTATTGATGATGGATTTCAGCATGGCTTCCGCCGCCTTCACCTGATTCTCGTCCAGCGCATTCAGTGGCGAACGGCCAAACGATTTTTGAAACTCTTGATTGATGAGGGTTTCAAGGTACTCGCGGAAACTGCCGAGCGCCGGTTTGAGGTTGATATTGCCCAACCATTTTTCAAAGCCATCGGCATTCTCGACGATGATCAGCTTGCCTTTTTCAGCGGCACGCCGACGTTCCTCGAAATTTTCACCGACGACCTGCTTCAGATCGTCGATATCGAAGAGATAGACATCTTCCAGTTCCGCACAGGCTTTGTCAATGTCGCGCGGCAGGGCGATATCGATGAGGAAGACAGGCTTATTGCGTACCGTCTGCGACCTTTGAATACGCGGCTTATCGAGCACGATTTCATTGGCTGACGTGCAGCTGATCACCACATCCGACAGGGCCAAAACCTCATTCAGTTCTTCCCAGGGATAGGCGATACCAACGCCCACCTTTTCAATCAGATTCTCGGCCCGGGAGAGCGTGCGGTTACAGACAAAAAGTTCCTTGGGCGTGTACTTCAAAAGATATTTGGCGGCGATTTCAGCCATCTCGCCGGCGCCGATGATCAGGACCCGGCAATCGGCAATGTCGCCGTAGACGCGGTTGGCCAGATCGATCGCGGCATGACTGATCGAGACCGGTTTTTTGCCGATATCCGTGCTGCTTCGGACTCTTTTGGATGAAGAAAACGCTTCCTGAGTCAGTCGTTTCAGAATGGGACCCAGCGTTCCGCTTTCCTGCGCAAACTGCGCCGCGGTTTTAAACTGGCCTGTGATCTGCGTTTCCCCAAGGACCAGGGAATCGAGACCGGAGGCTACGGAAAACGCATGCCGCGCCGCTTCCTTATGCAGGTAGTGGTAGCTGCGATGCTTGATTTCCTCGTCCAGTTCCTGCTTGGGATTCGGGCAAAATCTTTGCAAATCGATAAAGACTTCGCGCAGGTGCTGCGACGACATTTCCGTGCTGTCCATGACACCATAGAGTTCCAGCCGGTTGCAGGTCGAGAGGACCATGACTTCGCGCAGACCATGTTTTTGTATCACCTGGGGGAGCGAAACATCGATCTCCTCCCGGCTCAAAAACAAAGTCTCACGGAAATCCAAACCCGCTGACTCGTGGTTGGTGCCAACGCAAAATAGGATGGGAACCTTCTCAGCCAATCACGTGACTCCAGTTATTGATGCCGAACAAGCCGATGGCCAACAGGACGAAACCGAGGATCGTCATCCATGCCAGTCGTTTGGCCGAAAGATTGAAAAAATTACGACTCAGGAGGGTAACAAGATACCAGAGCCAGACGAGAAAGGCCCACAGTACTTTTCCCAGAAGAGTCATGCGATCTCCGGTAAAATAAAACTGGGAATAGATGGCTCCCATAATAAGGCCACAGGTGAGGAAAATAAATCCGAGCCAGATGGTGAGGATCAGAGCATCATTCAATTTGCTGATCGAAACCTGAGTGTGCTGGAGTCGATTGAGCTGTTTCTTTTTCAAGGCCCGCTGCTGAACCAGATAGAATACGGCAATCACGAAGGCGATGATCGCGAAAGCTTCCCCGAGGACGCTGACGATGATGTGAACCGACATGAGAATGCCTGTGCTTTCCACACTGGGTTCGCCATGCGGGGCCACGAAGAAAAACTGAATCAGCATAATCAAGGTGGACAGAGGGGCGACGATGGAGCCCACGATGCGCAGGTTGAAAAAGACCTGAGCAAGGATGGTGATCCAGGCTGTCGCCGTGATCAGGACAAAGCTGCTGGTAAGGTGCTTCATGTTGTAGAAAAAGGCGTTGGCCGTGTTAAAGGCCATCAGAAATGCAGCCAGCATGAACATGGCGTACGCTGCCCGATGAATTTTTTCCTGCGTACTGGATTTGGAAAAACTGTGAAGATAGAGCCCTGAAGAGCCAGCGAATGCAATCAGGGCTGATATGACACCCAAATGATAGAAATTCAAGTGAAGCCCCCTAAGGACTGGATGGATCGAAGCCAGGGCATTTATGACACAAAAGGAAGCCCAAGCTCAAGAAAGGATTCGCCGCCTCACAACCAGTTTAGCACGAGAGAGTGGATATTTATTGCCGTAGTGCAACGAATCTTCTCCTGCGGCTTAGCGGGATCAGCTGGGATTTGGTGACTTTTGAAAACAGGCCGATTCTTGAAAGCATCGCCCGAGGTTGGCAGCGGCTGCGGCTTTTCCCAAGAAAATCCTTGATTCATGGGAAAATGATCCGATAGACCCTGGAGAATCAGAGAGGAATTTTAAGTTCCATGGCTGAAGGCAAAGCAAGCTCGACCCTAGTGTCTCGTGCAACCCTGCAGGTTCGCCTTGCAGGTCTTGTCCTTTGCCTGGGCTCGGGACTCTTGGCCTGTGAGGCGTCCGATGACGGATTTGAGCAAGGCGTGATTGACTCCCTGCATCGGACCATTCAAGCGGTCGAGGATGCGGGTGAGCACAGCAACGGAGTTTTTGCCGATGCTTGGATCAGCCAGCATCAGCTGGCTTTTGCCCTTTCCATGCAGACAGCCCAGACTGAACTTGATCTCCTCACACGCAGGGATGGGGATGGTCAGCAGACCAACTGTGCAATTCCCGATCATGCGCAGCAACAAAAGGACGGTTGTGAGCTGATTCAATGGGCGGATCGCGACCTGACCCGTATGCGTTTGGCTGGAGATGAAGTCTTTCAACAACTGGGCTGGGGTCAAATGAAGCGAGCCACTGCAGCCAAGGCCGAGAGTGATGAGGCTGCTGCCGAGGCCAGGCGTCGTCTGATTGGAGCTCTGGATTTTTACGTCAAACGTATGCAGGCTGATATCGTCAGCAGCGCGCAAAATGTCCTGCGTCTGGCGGGGCTGATTATCATTGGGCTTTTGATTTTCATAGCTTCCAGTCTTCACATGATCTGGCAAAGCCGTCGCCAGCAGCAGCAGCTCATGGAGCGGGACACGGCCAACCGCGAATATACCCGCCGCCTGGAATTGATCAGCCGCGAGGTGAGGCGCCTGCGGGATCTCGGTTCGGCGATCGATGCCACCGCGGGTGTGTTGATTTTTAATCCGCAGCATAAAGTGGTGTCGATCAATGAAGGCTTTCGTCAGCTTCGCGCGCTTCACGATATGCACGTGCAGGGGCACAGTATCGCATCGGTTCTGGGGATCGAAGACGCCGAGCTGGTGGATGACATGATCGCTTCCATTACGCGAAAAGAGATATGGCGTGGCGAGGTTCAGGGTCGTCGCGAGGATGGGTCGGCGATCTGGATGTATGTTCTGTTTCACCCCGAGCTCGATGATCTTGAGGATCTGGAAGGTTCGCTGGCTTTGGTGCTGGATATCACGGAAAGCAAAAAGGCCCAGCTGACTTTGGCCCGCACGCGGCATCTCACAGCCCTTGGAGAAATGGCGGGAGGCGTGGCGCATGAAATCAACAATCCACTGTCCGTCATCAATGGGCGCGTCGCTGTTCTCCTGAAAAAGTTTCATGCCCAGAATCTGGAACCAGCGATTCTGCAAAGTGGTTTGGAGCAGGTACAAAGGACGGTGAGCCGCATCGCGCGTATTGTGGATTCGATGCGGCGCCTTTCGCGTACAGATATCAATTCTGAAGACGCAAGACCCGAGAAAATTGATGTGATCCTGCGTGAGACCTTGGAGTTTACCGAGGATAAGCTCAGCAAATATGAGATTCGGCTGATGATTCATGACCCCTTGATGATGAGCGAAGCCCTTGTGAGGCTGCGTGGCTTCGGGTTATCCCAGATTCTCATTAATTTGATCGCCAATGCCGTCGATGCCATCGACAGTGAGAGCGAGCCGGAGCGTTGGATCCGTGTGGAATTGGGACGTTCGAGTCAGGGCCTTGTGCAGATCAAGGTGGTCGATTCGGGTCAAGGGATAGCCAAGGCGATTCGGCACAAGATCATGGATCCATTTTTTACGACCAAACCCGCCGGCAAAGGCACCGGCCTTGGTTTAAGTCTTTCGCAGCGGATTGCCGAGGAACATGGTGGACGCCTCACCTATGATGACGAGGCTGCCCATACCACGTTTGTCCTCGAGCTTCCGGAACTGAAGAGAGACCAGGAGGTGGCTTAAGCCACTTAGATCGGCACCTCGCGGTAGTTTTCAATAATCTCTTTAAACGTCGCCAAATACTTCGAGCCGCCTTCACCATCGATCACGCGGTGATCAAAGGTCAAACTTACCATCATCATGGGGCGAATCGCGATCATATCGTCAATCACGACCGGTCTTTTCACAATGGCGCCGACGCCCAGCATGGCCACCTGCGGCTGGTTAATGATCGGGTTGCTGGTGATACTGCCCCAGCCACCCGGATTGGTGATAGAGAAGGTGCCGCCCTGCACATCATCCGGCTTGAGTTTTTTATTGCGCGCGCGCACCACCAGATCATTCAAACGTCGAGCCACGCCTGCCAGACTCAAATCACCGGCCTGCTTGATCACAGGCACGATCAGGCCGTTTTCCAGGGCCACCGCGCAGCCGATGTTAATATCCTTCTTCCAAAGGATATCGTAGCCGTCCACTGATGTGTTCACGATAGGATGCTTCTTGATAGCCTGCACCGCGGCGTGAATAAAGAAGGGCGTAAACGTCAACTTGAACCCTTCGCGTTTCTGAAATTCCGCACCATGCTTTTCACGAAGCTTGACGATCTGATGCAGATCCATCTCAAAGACCGTTGTCACATGCGGTGACACGCGCACGGATTCCACCATGTGATCAGCGATCAGCTGCCGCATGCGGGTCATGGGCTCGCGGCGAACCGGAACCCCTTCCAGGGTTTCCTGGCCATCGACACTGCCCAGTTTCAGCTGCGTGTGGGGAGTGGCCATAGGCATCGGTGTGGATTTCGCAGCCGGTACCGATGGTGCGGGCTTGCTCATCACGGCGGGGGTATCCTGCTCAAAGTCCAGGAGATCCTTTTTGGTGATGCGCCCATGCATGCCGCTGCCACGAACCTGATTCAAATTGATGCCGAGTTCCTGAGCCATTTTCCGAACCAGCGGTGAACTGCGCAGAGGCGAATCATCCTGATGTTCGTGATCGTCAGGAGCGCGATCCGCGGACGGCTCTTTGGGAATGGGCGGAGTCGTGCTGGCCTGGGACGAGGGCGCAGCGGGCAATTCGGTGGTGACCATGGCGCCTGCCTCGCTCGAAATAATGGCCAGGGCTTGATCGACTTTCACCACGCTGCCGATCGGGACCATGACTTTGACGAGAATGCCGGAAGCCGGCGCCGGAATTTCCGTATCCACCTTATCCGTGGAGACTTCCAGAAGAGGACTGTCTTTGGTAACGCTTTCGCCTTCTTTGATCAACCAATTGGTCAAGGTCGCCTCATGCACGCCCTCACCCATCAAGGGCATCAAAACCTCTGTGACCTTTGCCATCATGAACTCCGTTGATGTCTAATATCTCTGCCCCGGGTGCGTGGCACCCGCCCCTGCTTACATATGAATGGCGCCGCCGGTGCCCACGTGAGCCGCTTCCACGATCGTTTCCGAAATCGTGGGATGCGGATGAATGGTGTGAGCGATCTCGTCCAAAGTGGTTTCCAAAACCTTGCCCAGAGCAAATTCGGCAATCATCTCCGTGGCCGTGTTGCCGATGATATGGACGCCCAGGATTTCCTTGTATTTCGGTTCGTAAATGATCTTGACGAAGCCGGCTGTGGCATCCTCGATCTTGGCCTTGGCCATCGGGGCGAAGGGAAATTTAGCGATCTTGTACTCGCGTTTATCGGCTTTGCACTTTTCTTCGGTGAAACCAATGCTGGCGATTTCCGGGAAGCAGTAAATGGCGCCAGGGTTCGCCGCGTAGTTGATGAGGGGTGGCGTATGACCCGCGATCACTTCCACAGCATGATACGCTTCGGCCGAGGCTGTATGGGCCAGAGCCGGGGTGGGAATGATATCGCCGATCGCATAGATATTGGGGACAGCCGTTTTATAGTGATCATCAACCTTGAGAAACCCACCTTTTTCGGTGGTGAGACCCACTTTATTCAAACCAATATCATCGGTCACGGGCTCGCGGCCAATCGACAGGAGCACCTTATCAAACATGCGGTCGGGTTTGCCTTCGACCGAGAGTTTGACCTGTTTGCCATCATCCGCAACACCCAGCAGCTTGCTGCCGTTTTCAATGGTGATGTTTTGTTTTTTCAGATGACGTTCCAATTCCTTGACGCATTCACCATCTTCAGTAGGCAAAATTTGCGGTGCGAGTTCGATGATGGTGACCTGAGTACCCATGCGGCCAAAGAGTGAAGCGAACTCAGTCCCCACCACACCGCCGCCGACGATGGCCATGGTTTTGGGAATGTGATCGATGAAAAGGATGTGGTCGGAATTGAGAATATTTTTACCGTTCGATTTCGCAAATGGCAATTCACGGACCCGTGAGCCGGTTGCCAGAAGAACGGATTTGGCCTGGATTGTCGTAACCTTGCCGGCTTTATCGGTGATGCTGACCGAGGTTTTGCTTTCCAGGCGGCCATGGCCCTCGAAGGTGTCGATCTTATTTTTTTTCATCAGAAACCGCAGGCCTTTGCGTTGCTGATCGACGATTTTTTCTTTGCGCTCGAGGATTTTTCCCCAGTTGAAACTCACCGGCCCCGTACTGAATCCCTGCTCTTCCACATGCTGCAGTTTATCCCAGGTTTTTGCGGAATGAAGCAAGGCTTTCGTGGGGATACAGCCCCAGTTGAGACAGGTTCCGCCGAGGTTTTCCGACTTTTCAACCAAGGCGACTTTGAGTCCTAATTGCGCAGCCTTGAGGGCTCCGACTTCGCCACCAGGACCGGAACCAATCACCACCAGATCATAGGATGCTGTCATATTTTTCTCCTGCGAGGGGTCTCCCCGGCCAACCCCGATCAAGTGCAGGCTTGCTCTCTCACAAGAGAAGGGCGTCCCTGTGGGCCAAGGGGTCGGAACTGGGGGAATCTGCTCGACGGCAAGGCCGAGGCTCAATTTATAACGGGGAAACTTACACTATTAAATGGTGAACCTTAAAGAGAATATTTGGTATAGTTAAAGTTAGGCGGACCTTTCGTCCGACAAGAGTTATAGGGAAATTAGGGCCAAACGCGCCCACGCAAGGAGGTCCTATGGCCAAAGTCCTTGAGTTCAAAACCCTTGAACAACGTCGTGAAGAAACAGTTACTTACAAGCTTGTGAAGATGGCTGACGAGATCGACCAGGTACTCTTGCGTCATCTGGCAGACGATGACATTGATCCCCGTGAGCTGGTGGGCGTTCTGTCCCATAGGCTTGGGACTTTGATGAATCGCTTGGAAGAAAAAGATGAACTCTGGCATGTGTGCCAAAAGGTTATGAAAAGACAGGCTCAGATCGACTGAGTATCGCCTTGGCCTTCTTCCATCCAGGCGAACAAATCGGCCCGAATATCTTCCAGGCCGGTTTGTTTCATACTCGATACTCCGACAATTTTTCTTACTTCAATCCCCTTCATCGCCAATTCCTTGCTGAGCTTTTGCATGCGTGTCTGCAAAGCCTGGCGCGAGATTTTGTCGGTTTTAGTCAGCAATACATAGAGCGGCAGCTGACGACTCAGGAGAAACATCAATTCGTCATCGACGTCGGTTAATTCGCGACGGCAGTCGATTAGAAACATAAAATCCCGGATATTATCGCGGCGCACGTAGGCTTCCACCAAAGGTTGCCATTTTTCTGCGACGTGTTTATCGATCGCGCTGAAACCAAATCCTGGTAAATCCGCGACCACCATTTTGCCGTTCACTGAGAAAAAATTGATCATCTGAGTCTGACCGGGAGTGCGGCCTTTTCGGGCCAAAGTCTTATGTCCCAAAAGCGCATTAATCAGGCTCGATTTGCCAGCGTTGGAGCGGCCGATGAAGGCAACTTCGGGCTGGTGAAAATCAGGAAGTTGTTCCGGTTTGAGGGCGCTGGTGATATATCTGCAATCCATGTCTGACAAGACCTCATGTTCCGCGAAAAGGGTAGCCGATGGCCAGGGTACATTTACTCGATGACGAGCTGATTAACAAGATCGCAGCCGGCGAGGTAGTGGAACGGCCCGCGAGCGTCGTTAAAGAACTGGTGGAAAACGCTATAGACGCTGGGGCGACACATGTCAAGGTGATCCTGAAAGACGGCGGCCGCCAGCTCATTCAAGTTCAGGATGACGGACTAGGTATGCATCCGGATGACGCCGTTCTGGCTGTGAAACGCCATACCACTTCAAAATTACAGGCAGTGGATGACCTGTTTCAGGTGCGAACCATGGGTTTCCGTGGGGAAGCTTTGGCGTCCATTGCCTCGGTGAGTCGCTTCACTTTGCAAACGCAGTCACGCGAACACCGCGGACATCGCGTGCATATCGAAGATGGCAAACAAACAGATACGCCTTGGCAAGGATCACCGGGCACGATCATGACGGTGGCGGATCTTTTTTATAATGTGCCGGCACGCCGTTCATTTTTGAAAACGGCCGCAGCGGAATTTGCCGCCTGCCATGAGTTTATGCAGGCCCTGGCTTTATCGCTGCCGACGGTGGGTTTTACCCTTCTGCATAACGATCGTGAAGTGTTTGCTGTGAGTCCGGCTTTGAAAAGCGGTGAAGCCACCATGCGCGCCCGCGCGGCGTCATTGATAGGCAACGAAGACGCCAGTCGGCTGATTTATGTGCAGCGGCCCGATCGTCATGCGCACGTCGAGGCGTTGATTTCACCGCCGGGTCTGGATAAGGGAACGGCGCGCCATTGTTTTACGTTTGTGAATGGACGCTGGGTGCGGGATAAACTGCTGCGCTTTGCCGTGCAGCGGGGTTATCACAGCCACCTGATGAAGGGAAAATTTCCCATCGCCCTGCTTTACGTGACAGTGGATCCGGCGCTGGTGGATGTGAACGTGCATCCGGCCAAAGCTGAGCTGCGATTTCAATATGCGCAGGAAGTTCAGAACGCGCTGGTTTATGCGATCCGGGAAGCTCTGCGAGATGGCAACTGGGCCAGTGCCAACCCACCGATTAAAACTGTGGATAGCCTGCCTGATGATTTTGATTTGGCGCTCCCACAAAACCCAGCCGATGATGACGTTAAACGTACCGTGATGCGCTTCGATGCTGGACCGCCCACACCCTCGCGCACGCCATCCCGCGTGCAGCCGTCGCTTGATCTGTCGCAAGGTTTTGCGGAGACCGCAAAAGAAGAGCGAACATCAGCAGAGACTCGATCGAATGCAGCCGAACGATTCACGGAACCCGCTGCCATGCGATCCACCTCCGCGACCGCAAAAGGGGCGTCCCTGCAGGCGACACCTCCTGCCAAGGTTGACACGCCTCATTCTGTAGCGAAGGCCCATGATGGCCATGAGCGTGGCTTGAAAGGCGGTTCCTCTGGAGGTGCCGAGACGGCAGTTTCATCGTCCGCTGGCTCGATGCCTGCCGCACGTTCTCCTTTGGAATCCAAGGAAACCAGCGCATCGGTGCCAGGCAAACCCGTTCTTGTCGATCGTAGTGCGTCTGGAAACTCAGGCGCGGGCGTGGATGCTACCAAAGCTTCAGCCCACGTATCAAAGTTTGATCGCAGTGCGCAGAACGCAGCCACGGGATTAACCAGTCCCGGTTTAAAACCGCCCACAGACCTTCGATCCGTCACCAACGCTTCGGCAAAAATGCAGGCGCGCGGAACGCCGTCCGCTGTTGCCACATTGAAGGCTTCGGTCCCATCCCCGGATGGACAGACCGTGATCCCCTGGAATGATCTTCAATTTGTCGGCTCGTTCGCCCGCTGCTTTCTGCTGTTCGAATACCAACAGCAGATGCTGGCCATCGATCAGCATGCCTTTCACGAACGCGTACTCTATGAACGCCTGGTCGAGAACCCCGATATTCTGCGACGCACGCAGCCCCTGCTGATGCCGGAGGTCCTGGTTTTCAGTCCGACGGAATGCGAGCGTCTCGTCCATATGAAAGACGCGCTCGATGCTCTGGGTATCCAGATCCATGGAATCAGTGACACGGAGATTGAAGTCTCGGCTGTGCCGAGTCTACTCGTGAACAAAGATCTCAATAGCCTTCTCGTGGCCATCCTGGGCGGCCGGGATAAACCGTCCGAACTGGCTCATGATGTGCTGGCAACGATGGCCTGTCACGCCGCGGTGCGCGCTGGTGAGGAATTGCCGGAGCCCGAACTCAAAGCCCTTTTGCGCGAAGCGGAATCGGTGGATTTCTATCACAACTGTCCGCACGGCCGCCGGGTCTTCCGCTGGTGGAAACTCGCCCAGGTCGCCGCCTGGTTTGATCGCTGATGGGGAAGGAAGCTTTGTCATCTCCTCAGCAGGATTACCTCGTGATCGCCGGTCCCACCGCCAGTGGCAAATCCGCCCTGGCGATGGAACTGGCCCAACGCCTCCGCGGCGAAATCATCAATTGTGATTCTGTGCAGCTGTATCGGGGCTTCGATATCGGATCGGCAAAACCGTCGGTCGCGGAACAAGCTCTGGTCCCCCACCATCTATTGGATGTCGTTAACGCCGATGAAAATTATGATGCCAGCTGCTTTGCCGAAGCCGCGGAAGCTCTGATTCAAGACATCCGCAGTCGGGATCGACTGCCGCTCGTTGTCGGCGGCACGGGGCTCTATCTGCGTGCGCTCTGGCGGGACAACTGGCATGATCTTCCCAAAAGCGAAAGCCTGCGGCAGGAACTGGAAACCTGGTCCAACGACGCTCTGCACGAACGCCTGCAGACGCTGGATCCAGCGCGTGCGGCCCAGCTGCATCGCAACGATCGCTACCGCCTGCAGCGTGCGGTGGAGATTGCCATGCTCACGGGCAAACCTTTAAGCGAGCAAACCCCAAAATCCGAGGAACGCAATCGGGCCTTTGCCATTCGTGTCCTGTGCCCAAGACCGATTCTTGAGGAACGCAGCCAACACCGTGTGGAACAGATGCTGAAAGGGGGGTTGATTGAAGAGGTTCGTCAACTGCTGGCGTCAGGCGTTGACCCGCAATCGAAACCCATGCAAAGCATAGGTTATGCTCAAGTCGTGCGGTTTCTATCGGGCCAGATCAAGGAAGCCGAGCTTCCTGAGCAAATCCAGATTGCCACAAGGCAGTATGCGAAACGTCAGGAAACCTGGTTTAAAAAAGTTCACTTCGATGCCACATGGATCAGCGGATCGCCGATCGATCCGCTGTTTGAAATACTCAGGAATTCGGGTTTTTAGGTGCTTCAGGCAAAGCTTTTTTCTTCAGCACGAGATCCACGCACTGATAGTACACATCATCCCCCGTGTACGAAGGATCATAGGGGGCATGAATGGGGAACGGATCGGTCATCACCTGAATCACCTGCAGCGTGCAATTGTCACATTCCACATCCGGCAGCTTCACATCCCAGCTAAATTTTTTGCCTGGAAATCCGGCCTTATGGGGATCCAGGTTATCCAGCAGGACGTTCGGCGTATTGTAAAAATCCGCCGCTCCGCATTTATCCCGAGGATCATTCATGCATTCGCGGTTGATGGGCAGCACGGTCTGAGGGTTCACAAAATCATCATCCCCATCCTCATCAAAGGCAATTCTAAAATATCCTGGATGCGGTATAAATTCATCGATTGCAACCTGGATGGTTGCGCCGGGTTCAAACGTGAAAACATTGGTACTGCGCTCGCCGTTGAGGCGTCCACAGGGTCCTTTTTTGATTTCCTTGCGACCGTAGCGGGATTTCAAAGTGCCGGCTTTATCCAGATCGAAATGAGCGGAGGCGCTGCTGCCAAGTAACAAGGCCAAAGGCAGAACCAGTTGGGATGCACGCAAAGTCATGGGGCTTCTCCTCTTCATAATCGAATAAGACAGTTTGTGAGACACAGATTGTGTGCTATGGAATAGCAGCCAATGAATCGTTTGCCTAGCTGGTTATTTTATGTGTGTCGGATATGGAATATCAAAAGCGATAGAGCCTTCGCGGTAGGAGTTCATCCATGATTACTGTTCATCATTTGGAATACTCGCGTTCCCAGCGTGTTCTCTGTCTTCTGGAAGAATTGGGCGTGCCCTATGAAATCAAAGTCTATAAACGTAACCCCAAGACCATGCTGGCTCCTCCCGAATTGAAGGCCGTCCATCCCTTGGGTAAATCACCCGTTATCACGGATGATGGACAGACGATCGCTGAATCCGGGGCGATTATTGAATATCTGCTGGATCGCTACGACACGAAAAATCTTCTGCGACCCGCAGTGGGGACGCCGGAGCGCCTGCGTTATAACTATTGGCTGCACTATGCGGAAGGTTCGCTCATGCCGCCGCTTTTGGTGGCTTTGATCTTTGGCGAGGTGCAAAAAGCTAAAATGCCGTTTTTTGTGAAGCCGATTGTCAAAGGCATGGTGGGCAAAGTTCGGTCTTTTTACATCGGGCCGCAGATTAAGCTTCACTATGGTTTCATGGACCAGGAGCTGCAGAAGACCCCTTGGTTCGCAGGCCATCAATTCACGGCGGCCGACATTCAGATGAGTTATCCCGTGGATGCGGGATTGTCCCGCGGGGCTTCTGCAGGTCAGTATCCGAAGGTCCAGGACTTTATGAGCCGCATCAAGCAACGCCCCGCCTGGCAAAAAGCTGAAGCCAAGGTCGGGGATTTTGGAATGCCGATCTGAGCCTTTGATCGGTCACATTCTTTCAGGTTCTGGCTATATTGGCTTATTTGTGCCGTATTAAGGAATAAAGGACTTAAACCTCTCCACCCAAGCCAAGGGCTATGGATGGAGATTCCTGGCCTTCGGGCGTTCAGCGCTTCCCTGGCCGGTCGGGCACCAGGGCTCTTGCTGAGGCTTACTCGGCCTTTTTCCCGATCTCTCCAGGGAAGACG
>NZ_DASQYZ010000034.1:0-4733 GCF_035638955.1 Oligoflexus sp.
ATCTGAAAAATCGCAAAGACTACAAAATTTATTTTCAGTCAGGCCGGATTGAGGAAGATCTGATACAGATGGAGGCATTGCACGAGTTTTCTGTGATGGCTTGGGAAAAAGAGCCATAGGCGAATGCTCAAACTTTCTGAATGTCGATCTTCAATGGTCGACATTCAAATTTTTTCGACATGATGGACAGCTTTCGAGTGATCGGCCGACTTCAATAAGGCGATTATATGAAGTTTTTGAAACTGGTGATTATTCGAGGAGGCTTATACTGGGGCCTCCCCATTGGAATTGGATGGGCTTTCCTTGTCAGCAGTCTGATTTGGTTGCTGGGATCACCGAACTATGAGTTCACATCAATATTTTTATTTCTGGGCCGTTATGCTGTCATTCTCTTTCCATTAAGTGGAATACTAATCGAACTCACACTGCCCATCCTTAAAGACAGTTCGATACAATAGTATATTTGCTGTGGTTGAAAAATGCGTATTGTTCACTGCAGCAGAAGCAAATTCTTCATTGAGGCCTTTGGGCCCTGACCGAACATCTTGTGTAACAGGAAAGAATATATTAACTTACGACCTTAAGCTGGAAGGATCGCCGATTGACAGTTAATGAGATTACGATATGGTTTCTTGCAGGTTCCTGGGCGGCAATGCTTCTGGTTCTTGCTGTGATATTTGGATTCTCCTTTCCTTATAAGGAAATTCAGTGGGGCTATCTTGCTATAGCGATTGGCCTTGGTGTTCAGTTTTGGGTCGCGCGACGTTTTCCGAGGATCGCATTTCGCTCCGTTAAAACCAGGAAAGCCTTTATAGGTGCAGGCGTCGGATCCTGGCTTACGGTTTTCCTAGCTGGTGTACTTGGAGGTTCCTTTGCGAACTGGATTCTTGCTGCAATAATGGATACTCATGATTCAAGTTTCGTCGATTGGTTTTTGAAGCCTGCTTATTGGTTCACGTTCTTCGGAGTTCCATGCGCAACACCTATCGGCATTTTTTACGGAATCGCCGTCCACTGGGTGAAGACTGAGGAGATCTTATGAATTCTCAGGGGATGCCGTACACCCCGGTGTAAGCCGAAACCTTGTCCTCCCAGAATGCCATTTAGTCGTTGTTTTATGTACGCACCAGCGAGTTGGCTAGCCGTTCCAAAAATCTCAATAATATCAGCCCATAAATTATGCAAATACCCCGCATAATGGCATTCAATAAACAATTGTAAAAAATCAATGGCTTAGCAAAAAAGTGGCTAACTGCAATGGTCAATACTGCACGCTATTTGGCTAAATAGTATCTGTATGATACTTAAGATATCCATACGATATCTTATGGCTGAAACTATGAAATTATCCAATGTAATGGTGATGATCTTGGCATGTCGAAAAGTATTTTGTCAGGAGTGACACCATTATCATGTTCCTGCGGCCTCCCATACAAAGGAAGGTAAATGCGATGAAGAAAGTGACTGCTGAACATTTCGACCAGATGGTGGATGAAGGAGAAGGCCATGACAAGGTTCTGACCTCTGCAACAAAGACTCTAACGATCGATCTTCCAACCTGGATGATCGCGGAACTTGATATGGAGGCTCGTCGCCTGAACGTGGCACGCAAGGCGCTAATCAATGTTTGGATCGCTGACCGATTATGTGGAAACAAGCCAGCGAAAAATTCTCAGGATTTCCCTTGAACCAAAGCTCTTCCTTCAAACAATTCTATTTTGCCTTTCACCTTCCAGAACTACGGATCGAATGGACGGCTCCGTTCTATCAGTTCTGGGCAAATCCTGCTGGTCGTAAGGCCCCACCACAATGTTTAAGAAAAATGGCACACTTCCAACCGCGTCCTCTTTGATTTCCTCAATTTCCTTCAAAAATTCCCGGCTCATCGCCACTATCCGGGCCAGAGCCTCGGGTGTAACGGATTCACATGTATGGCTGATCAGGGCAAAATTTGAACTGAGTTCGCGGACAAAATTTCTTGCATCACTACTGATCTGATGCTGCATTGCATGATGATCCATTTCTGAGGACACTGCTCGTATTACGTGGTCCTCCTGCTCAAGCAAACCGGCCTCGAGCATTTCATCAAGTGCGAGCAATCCCGATTCACCGGTCAGGCGTTCCACCGCCTCACGGCTTGCGCCTGTTCTTGTCATGGCCAGCTTGATAATGAGGTTATGTGGATTCAGATATAGGAACTTTCTGAGCAAATCAGAGAGTTCCCCATTGTCGGGTTTGACTTGGGAGGGCAAACTTATCATCCTGCCGAGGGACGGGTAATGGCTGCGAATAAAATCCACCTGCTCTTTTTTGGAGAGAACACGTTCCACAAGTTTGAAGACCGTTTCATCCTTGATCTCATTGACTTGAGAGCGGAGAATTCGCCGAAGGGTGGCATAGGGAACACCAGTGCGCATGGACAAGGCCTTAATGGTGACCCGGGGATATCGGTTAAAGTAGCTGTCTAATACGGACTGAACCGCTTCAAACTTTGATATCCTTGCTTCCATGGATGCTAACCTCTCAATGATTGTCCGCTGAAGCTGGGTGACTCATAGACTGCAAATGCAACAGAACGCACGATTACGTACTATTATATTCGAAGCAGTTTCATACATGCGTGGTTAGAGCCAATATGTAACGTTGATTGATCCAATTGGAAAAATTTCTTCTCCAACTTCTTCCTTAAGCGAGTCGTTTTTGTAGATCGGCCACGGATCTGACTTAGCAACGGTCTTTGCTAGCCCAGCTTGAAGATCCAGGCTCCAGTTGCTGGCTACCATCCACTCATAGCCTATGGCTCCTTGCAGATTGATATCCTGACTCTTATAGTCGCGTTTCGTGGAGACATGATTTTCAAGTTTAGACGGCCCAATCAGTATACCGAACTCGGCATTCAAGGGGCTCGCAAAAAACTGGCGGACTCCGACCATTACATGCTGTTCTGAAAATCGTCCTTCAGTATCGCGGTTTTTAGGCAAGCTAATACCAAGGCCAACAATTCCTTCCGTTCTATAAGGCGAGTGCTCATTGAGTGAGTGTCGCATAGCAATTCTATACAGATCGCCAGGATAAAAAGGCCAAAGTACATTGACCCTAATTCCTGTTAAAGGGGGATCATAAGCGTCCTTCGATTGGCCTTTTAAAGAAGTAAAGAGAACGCACAATACAAGAATTGGTTTAAACATACTTCCACTCCCAACTTGGTGCTTGTCTAAATAGGCTTCTGACGGGCCTGCAAGGTTAGTCGTCTCGAAAAAGGTTTGAATCAGAGGAAAGCTGGCAAGATAGCTTTGATTTTAAAATTCTTTCCACTGATATATCCAGTACTTGATAGTGCTAAAGGTTTGGAGCCGATTTCCTGCTGCTTTGGGTTCAGGTTCCTCCAGAATCGGGTTCCGGAGTGCAAAATAGTTCGACGAAATTACTATCGACTGGAACTGGATTTTTGGAAATGGCAATGTTAGCATGGAGTCTATGCAAGAATGCATGGACATATCAGCCAGAGACCTCGACTTTATCCTGACGCTTTATCGTAAGAAAAGTCTTACGAAGGCAGCTCATTTTCTTAATCTTGAGCAATCCACACTGTCGCGTCAGCTTTCCCAGCTCGAAGAGCGCCTGGGCGGCACTCTATTTGCGCGCCATCAAAAGGGCCTGACGCCGAGCCCCAAGGTGATGGAGCTGATTCCGTGGGCTGAAAAGATTGAAGCAATCGTTCGGAATGTGAATCTCCAGTCTTCGAGGCAATCCAAGGAAGTGCTGGGTGAAGTTCATATTTCCTGCCCGGATGCCATCGGTGATTTGATCCTGGCGCCGCGGATGCATGAAATTCTCATGGCTCATAAGGGCCTTCGTCTCAAGATTACAGGCTCCCAGGAGCTAATGGATTTGGATCGACTCGACTGTGATATCGCAATCCGAATCGGCATCAAGCCCAAAGGCGATGCCGTGGTCTTTAAACTCGGCGAGTCGTCCATCAAACCTTACGGTCATCCCAAGTTTTGCCCGGCAGCCGGGCATGTACTGATGAAAGATCTGCCTCTTATCTGCCGCATTGAAAACAGTACGCCTGACTCCCAGGCCATTCGTAATATGGCTGCCGATTCCATCGCAGTGCTGGTCAATCGTATGACAACCGGAATTCTTGCGGCAAGTGCGGGATCTGGGGTTATCTTTATCCCCGATACTTTTGGCCGATCGCAATCCAGCCTTGTGCCTATTCCAGTTGAGGGATGGTCATCGCCTGTTGTACCCATCTATCTGGCTTCAACCAAAGCGGTCCGACGACTCAAGCGTGTGGATACTGTCTGGAACTGGATCAAGGCACTATTTGATGACCTTGTCAGGATGCAGCCTCCCCTATAGAGGTTTTCTTAAAACTACCGATCGAAAAGAAAACTATCTTTTGTGGAAACACATATGCTTCATCGGATTCATGTTACAAGTCAAAGCCCGGAAATCCTGCGTAGAAGCATTAAACTCGCGGTTGACAGCCGAAAAATTCCGACTTGGGACTACGCACAAGGTGATTTCACGCACACCCTGGCGGGCTTTCGTCTTTGTTGAGTCAAATTGTTTTGAACAGGCTCAAGAGTTGTTCGTTCAGTTCGTCTCCGGCTTCACCGTCCATATGCGTATAAAATCGTTGTCGATCATCGCATTACTGTTGCAAGATCTTTCGTTGCACGTTTATCTCGCCCAGAGACATTCTTGCATCAAAAAGAGGTCTT
>NZ_DASQYZ010000035.1:0-6007 GCF_035638955.1 Oligoflexus sp.
TGGTGTCGACGCCTCCCTTTTCACTTCCCCCTTTCCGGGGTCGTCTCAGAATTCGGAGAAAATAGGTCGAGGCGGAGCTCAGAAAGAGAAAAAGTCGGTATCAGGGAGCTGGCGGTGGGATGAGATGGCCATCAAGGTCAAAGGGAAGCTCAAATGGCTTTACCGTGCAGTGGACGAGGATGGCGAGACCATCGATTTTCTTCTGTCGGTAAAGCGTGATCAGAAAGCGGCCATGAGGTTTTTGAAAAAGGCCGTTCGTCAGCATGGAGTACCGGAAAAGATCAACGCAGACAAATCAGGAGCAAACGCCTCTGGCCTCAAGGCTTTCAATCATGAGCATTCAACTGACATCGAGCTCCGGCAGGTGAAGTATCTAAATAACCTCATAGAGCAGGATCACAGGCGAGTGAGGCAAAGGACAAGGTCCATGCTCGGCTTCAAGACCTTCATGTCGGCAGCGAAAACCATCGCCGGCATTGAGATGATGGCCATGATCAAAAAAGGCCAGCTTGATATCCAGGGCTCCACTCCTTTCGAGCAGTTTTACGCCCTCGCAGGATAACTGCGTCCGGGGGGTGATGCCCTCAAAACCTCACTTCACCCTTTCAAATGTTTGCGACAGAGCCCTCTGGTGACCCTTCCGATCGGAGCCTATTACGTGGACGCACAATTTTTTCAGTCCAGGATCTGGGCTGTCGGGCTCATGGTAGCCGTACTATCCAGTGCACTGCCATATTCATTGGACATGATGGCTCTCAAACATTTGTCGGCCAAAACGTTCGGCATTCTAATGAGCCTGGAACCAGCGTTTGCTGCTCTGATGGGTCTCTTGTTTCTGCATGAGACATTGAACGTGCAGCAATCCCTGGCCATGGTATGCGTTATAGCAGCGTCCTTGGGTTGCACTTTGAGTTCCCCCGAGGCAAAGAGTCACGTACTCGACCCTGAAAATGGCTTCTAAATGGCTTGAATATAGATCATCCTGGGCCACTTTTTCGAGCTTCATGCGCATCAACCATGGGCGGTGGGGCAGGGGGAATTGGATCGGGCACCCTCGGCTCTGGCGTGGGAACCTGGGCCATAGGCACCGCTGCCGGTCAGGACGTTGCCGGCTGAAGGCAGGGTCAGGGTTCCGGTAGTGCCGTTGACGGTATCGGTGCTCAAAACATTACCGGCTGAGGGAAAATCGGGACCATAGGACGGGGTAAGGGCTGATCCCGGGTCACCATAGGTTCCGCTGCCGGTCAGGACATTGGCAGCTGAAGGCAGAGTCAGGGTGCCTGCGGAGCCATTGCCTCCTGTACCATAGGCTGTACCAATCAGGACCTTTCCAGGTTGTGTTGCGTTTGCAGAAGCTGAGCGAGGGGAAGCAAGGATTGGCGAACGATCTGAGGATTCTGTCCGACGTCCATTCCGCGTGAGCAAGGTGGGCAGGTGGCATGTGTTCGGGCTGAGTGGTATGGCGGCCAATGGCTCCGCAAACCCGAGGATGAATTGCGATACGCTTGCCTCCACTGAAAACTTCGAGGGCAAGAGTGGTAGCCTTGATATCAACGGTTTCACCAACGAATTTATGGGGAACACTGTAATAGTGCCGTTCAAACTCAACATGATAGTCAATGTTGACCTTTGCGATCTTTTCGGGGTGGTCGGAAATTAAATTCAGACTCGAAATTCCCTGAGCTCGGCTTTTGCCATTTTTACCAGAAACAATGCCCTTTGGTGTCAAAAAGCATGAGCCGGCCTCCCGAAGTTTCTGCAAGGATATCATGACCTCATCCAGCTGCAACAGAGCCCCTTATCTTCTTATTTTTTACATCTTGAGTCACTTCAAGCTCCTCAGTGACCAGAAATCGAGGGCTCTTCGGCAGACTGAGGGCCGGAACTATGGTACTGTCCGATCACGCTCACTTTGAAAATTTTCAACGACGATACATCGAAATTAAGAATTTTCACTTCCTGAAAAAGGTGGTTTAATGAAATTTCATCATTCTCTGTCATTAGCGGCTTTGCTTATGCAAAGTGGCTGCAGCATACAGGAACAATCGAAAGTTTCGGGATATGTTACATCGATTGACAACGAACGGTGGCAAAGCAGGATTGTCGATGTTTGCTTTACCCAGGATGACCCACGGTTTGAAACTGCGAAGGGCATAATTGTCGGAGGTTTGCAGACAGAATACGGCAAGGCTGGCTTCCAGTTCAATGTGCTTCAGAATTGCTCTGATGTCATCAAAATCAAAATTACGTTTGAGCCAGGATCGAACTCGAGAGCCGATTTTGTTGGATCAAATGATCCGACCGTATTTTTGGGAACCGATCATCCATGTCAAACTGCGAATTCAATTGCGGTGAGCTATCTATCATCGAATTGTCTACGGAATGTAGCAATCCATGAATTTGGCCATGTCCTGGGGTTTCATCATGAAATGAACCGTCGGGATAACTATGGCGAGTGCTCTCGGGATCAGACGGATGGTTATGGGGAACCGGAAACCATTCAAGTGGGTGACTATGATGCAGCTTCAGTCATGAGTTATTGCCACCTGGATCGAAAAAACAATTCCAATGAACTCATGAGCCTAAGCCAGGGAGATATCGGTGCGCTGGATGAAATGTATAGTGGAGTATTGGCTAATTTCAGCAAGTTGCCATATCCATTTCTTGCTCCTCGCAATTTTGCGAGGATTAACTTCGAGGTTAATGGAACAGGTGTGAAGGAATATCAAATCAAATTTGGCGAAGCCGATAGCATCGACTGCAATTCGCAAATTGGATATTCTGTTTTTCGTCCAATCTCTTATCAGGTTAGTGGTCAACAGCTTATAGACCAGTTTCTTGAGACCGATTCAGTCAACAGTGGCAGTGTCTATATGATTTGTCTGATAGGAAGGAATGAGAGTGGAACCCAGGCCTACAAAAACTATTCTTCCATTAGTGTAAAAATCCTTGATTGATCGCTGCTTAAGTCCGGGAGGGGTTCCTTTGCTCGCGTGTTTAGTTATGCAGCAGTCAATAGCTGATTTTGTCGAATACATAAGGTTCTTTCGACCACCTCATGAGTCTTTATCAATATGATACAGTACTAAGTGGTTCATCCGGAACGTCCTCTCACACCAGGAACAACGGCAATTCCTGGTTGCCTCCTTTGTCGATGACGTCGACGTCGTCCCCACTGGAATGGATGACGATCGCGATTCCAATAGCGGGTGGCAGACGCAACAGCTGCACAAATCTCATCCCAGGATTCGAAACGACGACCCTTCAATGCTAAGGAGCGTAATATTTTCCACCATGGTTCAAGGAGATTCAGATATGCCGCATATTTTGGCTGAAAGACGAATTCCCACCTGGGATGATCCAGCGAAAACAGCAGGACATCGGAAGCTCTGTGAGCCGAGAGATTATCAACGATAGCGTATACGTTCAGATAATGATCCGGAATCCAGACATCAACTTTTTCAAGAAAGTCGACCCACAGGACAGCACTGCGATGCTCATAAGGTTCGGTTAGAGTCTGACCGTTTATAGGCTGCAGAGCTCCGTATACATAACCGTTGTCCCGTCTTCCATAATCAATTTCCTGCCTAGCTCTTGTGCGAATGACTCATGACCTTCATCATCAAATGCAGGCAGAGCCTTAACCAGATCCTGTCCCTGATAGCTCCGGGCGGCCACAGGTCCCATCTCATCAAGGCAGACTATGATGCTGTTCGCCGGCGGCGATGTGTAGAGGCCTTCGATGATCCCCTTTTTTTAGCGAACTCAGGGTCCACTCTTTCACCGAACATAACTGCGTCCGGGGGGGTGATGCCCTCGAAACCATACTTCACCCTTTGAAAGTATTGCAACAGAGCCGAAATTTCTGCTGTCAAAAGCGTTTTCCTTTACTCAGTCATCTGTGAATTGGCGTTGTTGATTGGGAGGAAGTGAAACTCCGTTTCCGACATGCCACCCCTCAGATCTTCACTGGCGCGACTGTGGGGTCGGCTCAGATCGATATCAGGAATACCTTTCAAATAGCAGGCCTGCAATGGCTCCTCTCTTAGCCAAGTCTGGCCGGGAATCTATATCCCCGACCGGCGCGTGGCACTGCGACAAGAGCTCATAGACAGACTTGGTCGCATTTAGCCGATAGCAGAAAATGTACCCAAACCTCTTCTGAAGCAAGTTTTGCAATTCCAAGGGTATCGATGATTCCTTGCCAACGCAAACATTCTACAGCTGACAAAGATTTTAACAAACTGCTCACCATGAAAACGGTATTTTACATTTTCGATTTGCCGACCAATAAAAACGTTTAGAGGTTTATAAAGAATATGTAGATTGCGTTGCAGATGTCTATTGAAAGAGAAGCGCAAAAAAGCCCAATGATAAGGGTTACAAGCCATAAAAAATCAGGACCACGCCTCGCCATTGGTTGAATGTTTGTCGATATTTTGATCCTGTTTTACATCGTGGTATTTTAGCTTACTCACTCAACGCGAGAAAATTCCCGTTGGCACCAGTGTATACGCCCACAGAGATTCTGCTGTAAGGGTTTGAAGTCAAGAGGCGTTTGTTCATAGGTGTCGCATGGGTGTTAACCTTGCCTTATTCGCTGAGACCCTGCCCAGTAAGGTTATTCAGAAACTTGGTGGCCTTTTTAAAAACCGCAGAGCTGCTTTAGGGCCACAACCCGCCCGGCCACAATCCTGTTCAAGCAGAGGCTCACGAACTCCTGTAAGGCTTGAGGAGTGACTGTTGTTGCGGAAGTTGTGATGACTGAGTTGAAGAGGAAAGAAGCCGTGATCATGAAGAAACCAGGAGTCCTGCCTCCTAGTGTAGCCGCCATCCGGATGCCAAATGCCTGTGATCAAAAAGCTCAAAAAAGTCACCTTGATATTGGTGCTGGGCGCCTCGTCGCGAACCACGATGTTGGCCCAGGAAAAGTATCCACTGTTGGTCGGAGCCGGCGCACAGGAGCCATTGTTTCCTGCGATTCGAACGTGACAGCGAGTCATGGGTGGTGGTGACTATTTGCACACCGGCTATGAATCGAAAGCCCGGCCATTTCAAAAGTCGCGTTGCACAGCGCCAACGGCGATGCCCTACATTGAGCCGATTACTTACAACGATTGGATTTTGAAAAACGCGACAAATGATTTGGAAAAGTATCCTTATTGCTTGTCCAACTGATGGAGTGAACTGTATGAAAAGATTTGAGATTGGTGTTCTGTCCTGGCTTTTGGTGGGCGGTATCGTGGGATGCGATTCGCGTAGCAGTGATTCAAATCTGGCGGCTTCCGCCCGTGGCCCCCGGATCTTCTATGTCGACAGTGTAGGAGGATCGGATGTGCCTTCCGAGACATCGCCTGAAACGCCCTGGCAGTCGCTGAATAAAATCAACGCCATGAAGCTTCTGCCTGGTGATGTGGTCCGGCTTAAACGCGGTTCAGTCTGGGATATGGGACTGGTTGTGAAGGATTCGGGCACCCTTGAAGCTCCGATTACCATCGAAGCTTATGGTGATGAAAATAAGCCCGTGCAGGAGATGAAGTCTCCTGTTATTGAGAACCCTGGCGCAGGACGCTGGGGGGCCGCAGTCGAACTGAAGGGCAGTTACATTATTGTTGAGGGTCTTTTGCTCCGCAATGCCAACGCTCGTGGTGTCATGATTGACGAGGGCGCGGATCATAATATCGTCCGCCACAACGAAATCACCAATGTCGGCATCGGGGTTCAGGTCTTCGGGAAATTCAACCTCGTTACGAGGAACTTCGTCCACGACCTCCATATGATTGTGAACGACCAAAGGGATCCGAATAAGCCCAAGAGTGGAGCCAATGATTTTGGTGCCAACTGCTTCTGGCTCGAGAACACTGATAATGAACTATCATACAATCGTGGAGAAAACTGCGTCGCTCCAAGTTTTGACTATGGCAGGGATGGCGGTTTCGTGGAACTCTTCGGCGTCACTGATCGTTCCCATATTCATCATAATTACGCGAAAAACACTGACGGCTTT
>NZ_DASQYZ010000036.1:0-22145 GCF_035638955.1 Oligoflexus sp.
CATTACTTTGCCAGCAATTAGGCGCTGGATAAACGAAGCACTTGAAATCGATCGCTGTCCCGGCTGTAGTATACGTCTACGAGGCCTTAGGAGGCTACACGACACTTCCTAAAAATTCCGCGGAGTAGTGCTAGTTAAACCGATCGGTGCTCTAGAACGTTGGTATAGCCTTATCCGGAATCTTATTGAGGTCATCAACAAATTTGGCTCCTGCTGGCTTCTTCGCCCTGTGTAATTCTCGCAGGTACCCCTTTATAGCCAACTTCTGGGGACCTGAGAGAGTCCCAGTGGCCCCTCCCAATGTTTTCTGAATCACGCGGTGCACAAATTTATTGTATTGCGGATGACTCAAACCCGATTTTATATGGGCCAGCTTATTTTTCGCATACGCGGGCGCAGGGCCAGGCTTGAGGCCTTTCAAACCATTGACCTTCGCATACCTGTTGCCTTGAGGAATCATCATCACGTTATTGCGTGTATCAATGTCACTTTCGGTAAGGCCGTACTTCCCTTTGAGACTATGCATGAGCAGATGCTGGGCTTCGCGACCCTTCGACCACGCTCCATCCCGAAGGGCTTTCACCCCGGACTTGCCTACACCCTGGCCGTATCGCAATTGTCGCATTTTCTTGGTCGCCAGCCTGTTGTATTTGGCTGCCAGGGCGTGATCGGTGAAAGGTTCAAAGGAGTGCAGTCCGCCGAGCAGAAAAATGGCAATAAGAATACGAATCAAAAGATTTTTCATAAAACATCTTCCGTTGCAGTCGTTCAATTAAGGGGATCATTCCCAGCATAGGTATAGACAGAACAGTCCATCCCGCTCGCAAGACAAGTCTCCGGCGCATCGACAAAACTCTGACTTGGACTTAGATACTGACCCAAACCCGGATGGTAGTATCGGGAACCATCAAAATAAAGACCCAGATCCGCTTCAAAATAGAGGCCGCTGTAAAGGTACTTGCTGGTTGAAGCAGGAGCCCTTGCAAAATCCTTGTGGTTCGTTGCGCTGCTCAAACCGATCGGTTGACCAAAGGGAGTGAAGGCGAATTCTTCCACGGGCTGGCCCTCTGCATCGAGGACCAGTTCTGGACTTCCGACATGATTCGTCAGACTCAGATACCAACTTTGCTCCCTATCCAAAGCGCGGACCAGACGCTGTTCGCCTAAGAAAACATAGTGCTCCGTGCCAGAGGTCTCAACGTGCGTGAGCTCCGAGGGGAACAGGGCGACTTTCTCGTCAAGGATTTGATCACCGTCTTTCACAAAGGACCTGCGATAAATCCGACGGCCATCGACATCGTAACCAAATTGGATCGTTCGCCCATCTTTTTTGAGCTCCACCAGCTGTCCAAATGCATCGTATTTCATAGCTGACAGATCAGAAACTGCCAAGGCTTGGCCAAGCGCATCGACGACCAAAGCATTGCCGATGGTTGCTTCCCCGTTGGACTTAAACCTGCCGTCTTCCTCGTAGGTATAGTCCCAGGCTTTGCCAAACTGTTTTGCCGAAGCCAGTTCCAGACGATCCGTATAAACAAAGGCAGCGGATCGATTGGCTAATCCTCGTTCGACGCTCGGCGCAAGCTGGTCCTGAATCGCTGTGTTCATACCCATGGCGTCGATCTCATAGCTAAGGTTCTGCCATTCCATAGCGACGCCAGAAACCGCACTCGAACTCCTGAGCGTTTGGATGGCATTGGTCTTGGGATCGATCGTACTGCTGACGACAACACCATTTTCGTAAGTCAATCGGTTGATGAAGCCGCGGGGGTCATAGGCGATGGACTTGACCAAGGTCTCGGCTGTTTGGGCCCACGGCCATTTCACTTGAACGCTGGACAGTTTACCCTGACGATCATATTCATAGTGGGAGTGATGCACCCCTTCCGTGGAAAGCGGCCTTCCATCGGGCAACTGTTGACTGCTGCTGATGTCGCTGAGCCAGCCTTCTTTCGTATAAAAGAAATCATCGCTATACTGGACATCGCCCAACCGGCTACGCTGCGCACTCGGCCTACCCAGGCTGTCGTATTCAAAACTCGTGACGGCATCGCGAAACTTCAGTGGATCGAAGCGCTGCGTTTCGACCATTTTCCCGATCGCAGGCAGCAGCTCAGGACCGCCTTTTTTCTTGTCATAAGTGAAGCTACGATCCAGGACTCCGTCGACCTTCACTTCCGTCATCCGATCGAGGCCGTCAAATTTCTGCTCAATCCTGTGCAGGATTTTCGCTTCGTTGGAATAGATCCTGATTTCCTTGACCCGCCCGCGAAGATCGCGCGTCCAGCGGCGCATGCCAAATCCCGGAGTTTCGGCCAGCAGCAACTCACCGAGGGAGTTGGACGCAAACGTCCTGATTTCCTGACTGCCAGGAGTTGTGACCTGATTGATATTGCCGAATCGATCCCGTTCGGCCAGGACGATATTCCTGTCCTCATCAACACTGGCGTAAATTTCATCCGGCAAACCGATTTGATAGGTTGTTTGTTCAAGTCCGTCGTGCATGATGGTTGCTTCAAGACCCCAAGGATGATAACGCTTCGCCGTGACTCGCCCACTCTCGTCCAGTGAGTCAAGCGAAAAGCCCTGCTCATCGTAGGTGAAAGAGTTGAGACCACGGTAATGACTTTCTTCCGCAGACAGCTCCTTGGTTTTAGCGATGTCTTCGGGCAACTTACCGGACTGAAACACATGTTCGGGCCGCAACTGCAGGGCTGTGAAGGTGTTGGTCAGCTGAATCAAATCCCCTTCGCCATTGTAGAGGCTCTGATTCTCGACATAAGAACCATCGCTGCCATTGTCGGTCAGCTTATAGAGGGTCCTGCCTTCCGCATCATAGGCCGTCAGCATGCTGGCGGAAACTTTTTCGCCAAGTCGTTGCTTCAGCACCAGACTCGCCGCCTCGGGTTGCCCATAGCGATAGGAAAACTTTTCGGTCATACCGCTCTCGGCTTTCAGCTGGCTCAAACGGCCCAAAGCGTCATACGAGTAATGGGTCCAAAGTCCTTGAGGTGAAAGCTGATGCATGAGACGGCCTGCGGAATAACCGTTGGCGAAGCCTTCCGGTATCGTGACGGCCTTGGGACAGAGATTTTCATAGCAGTAAAGGGTCGTATGTCCGGCCGCGTTCATGTCAGAAGTAAGGAAGATGCCGGCCGCATAAGTTTTCTCCAGCATGACTTTGCCTTCGCCATCCTGCATTTGGGTCATATTGCCAAAGACATCGTATTTAAAAGTGAAGGTTCTCTTCGTCTCTTTCTCGTCTGCCAAAAGACCTTGACCCAGGGCGCTCAGCTTTTGGCTTTCATAATAAATTGTTTCCGACTTCTCATTCACCAAAGGCTGCCTGGCCTCGGTATCGTAAACATATTCCGTCTTCGTTATCGGCTGTCCCGTGAGCAGATCGGTTACCGTGATCGAATCCGGCTGGTCCATCGCTCCCAGTCCAGCGAGACGACTGCGGGCATCGGCGTAGGTTACGCAGCTGGCTTGGGATGTTTTTGGAACCGCGAGGACATCGAGACCCGTGATGTGCGCTTGCATGGATTCCCGCGTGAGGATGGTGCATCTCGGAAAGTTTTCCGAGTCGTAGTCTTTAAATGAAATCTCTTCCACGCGAGCCTGACCCTCTCCTGGTTCCAAGGGGTCAACGACTGATATGACCCTGTCCGTTTGGATCAAAGCTTTTTTCCAGCTATAGGTGGTCGCCCCCGTTGGCGAAGTCTTGTAGGTGCCCGCCACCCAGGCCAGTGACCATTTTGTTGCTATAACATTGATTTTATTTAGTTTTTCTGGTGTGTGCTCACGAGCCCATGAGGCAAGGCTGGTCGCATCGTCCTGACCCAGACTCTTCTGAAGCGATGCGGTCCACAGACTGGTGTCAATCCGGGTCGTGTAAAGACTCCGCTCCTGTTCTTTGCCATTCAGATAATCCCATTCGCGGCCGTCGGCATCCACCAGGGTGCTATGATATTTCTGCAGGACGAGACTGGGTGGACGCGTCCCATGCTCGCGCAGAGCATCGCCCAATTGCAGAGTTTGACTGGACCCGAAACCAAGCCATTCTCCGGTGACCTTATCAAAGGAGGGATCTTCATAGATGTAGTCGTCCACAACCAAGTCCAGGGCCGCAATTGTCCTGGGATCCCCCTGCCCCTTGACCACACGTTTTACCACAGTCGCTACATGCGGATAAACGCTGACGGGCTGTTCATGCTTTTGCTGACGATAGCGTTCGTCCAAAGTGCTGGCATATTGAATGCGATGAAAGAGACCCGTGCTGCTTTCCATCCCGCTCAAAATACCGGGTTGGCCCATTTTTTTAGAGTGAAAATTGAGGATGTAGGCCTGTAACTTCCCCGCCTCCATATGAGGCAGGAGCATCTCCATATGTCCATCTCCATCCGTATCCGCGAGCTTGATCGAGGAACGATCGGCATGCTGCAGGACAATACCCGGCAGAGGGATTCGGATCGGTGCCAGAAATCTTTCGGCCGTCATCAACCAAACGATCATTTCGTTGCCGTCCTTCGCGATATCGATGGCGTCCGGCAGACCGTCTGCATTCAAGTCGACAAACAGGAGCGACGACTGTTCGTCCCAGGCCTTATCCAAGGGATAGTTGTCGAGGGCGTGAAAGGCTGCGGAAGGTCGGCCACAAGGTTTGGAATCGTTCAGGTTCGGAAACAGTTGCAGGTCACCTGTCACAATCTTGGTGCTATCGTAGAGAGCATGAAAACCTGTGTTGGGGTAAAGACAAAAGCCAGGATCATCCTTGGACGAAAAGACGATGTCCGGCAAACCATCGCCATTGAAGTCTTCGACCCGAAACTTCGATTGATCCAGCTGCACGCGCAGGGGTGAGTCCGTGTGCGGCAGCGAAATGAGACCGTAGTTGTGATAGTAGAGATCGAACGAACCCCATTGCATGCGGTTCAAAAATATCTCCACCTGGCTGTCGTTGATCAATACCAGGTCTGCGTAATCGTCTCCGTTCATGTCCATTAGCTGAGCATAGTTGGCTTTGAAATCGCCTTCGCTCACTTTTTGGGTCGCTGTCCTCATGATGATATTAAGATCGATTCCTGCAGAAAAACTGCCTTTCCCTTGATTTTGATAGACTCTCAGTCCCGAGTCCGTACGCCACTCCACGATATCATCCCGTCCATCCCCGTTCATATCCGCCCATTGAATCACGCCGCTGGTAAAATCAAATGTCTTGCCTGGCACTGGTGTAAACGCCTGGTTCGATTCCCAGCTGGGATTCTGTTCGCCCTGATTAAAACGAACTGCCGCCGTTGAATCGAGCCAGTCGGCATAGCCATCGGCATCAATATCGATCAGGACAGCCTGGCTCCAGGAGCCGAGACCATTCAGAGTTTCGGAGGGATGGCCGGACACAGACTCCGGGAGCGGTTCTGAATCCAGATAGGAGAAATTGATATCCGGCAGGCGGAGAGTCTTGCTATCAATCTCGCCGGCGCCGAGGCGAAAAACCTTGCCCAGCATGGGGTACGGCGCTTGTGTTTCGACCGGAGATCGATCGGTAACCAGACCACGACAGGCCACGTCACCGCCCCAGGTCGCGCCGCTAGTGTCATCAACATTTTTAGCGCTATAGATGAGGCACCATTGCTCGCGCTTCTTTCCAGCAAACTCGGCCGAAATTCGAGTATAGAGGTACGGGCTTTGCTCCGCCTGGCCGGAACCATAGCGGGTCGGAATCTTCGCAAAAGGGCAGTCGGCCGAACCAAGGGCGCAGGTTTCAAAGACATAACGCGACCGGCCACCGGCGAAATCGATCGATTTCAGATAGCTTTTCGCACCCTCGCCAAGAGGTTTCATGTAGGAGTATTGAATAACTTTGGCACCAGGGCGAATTTCATAGACCAGAGGCCAGCGGGTAATCATGGGCGGCAGAGCTTTGCCAGCCACGGCATAGGGTTTGAAATTGCCTTCTGCTACGCGACTATCGCCCGAATAGATTTGCAGCGTGCCGTCTGCTTGCCTCACGACGAAACCTGAGGGCACACGCAGGCGATCGGCTGGAGTGGAGCAGGTGGCGGGACAGACGCTGAATTCCCCATCGGAAAACCAGATGCGGGTATTTTCCTCACCCGACTCGACGCCATAGAAATGTATTTTCTGTGCATCGTCGGTTGGTTTGAAATCATAGACTCCGTTGCGAATGTCATCCGCCGCAACCGTGCTCGACATATAGCCTTGAAAGAGGAGCCGCTGACCGTTCCACAGCAGGTGAGACCAGTTTCTATCGCTGATGTCCGTGAACATGAAGCGGGCATCCTTCTTCCTATCAAAAGCTGCGCCGACCCCCGCTTCGGTATTGAGCTCAATGGAAGGAACACCCAGCGTCCAGTTTTTGCCCAGGCCGTCGTCGACACCCTCCAGGTAGCTCAGAGCCAGCTCTGGACTGCCTCCCTCAACAGCCGGCAGTTCAGGCAGCGGCAGAGAATACTCCAGACTGCCCTTGTGTGTGTCGACAGCCCAGCTTCCCGTGCTGATATCAATGCCAGGGACCTGTTCCACCGTGGGCGAATCACCTTCCGCCGCCCGGGTCTTCCAATCCAGGCTTTCGCGAACAACCCCAAAAGCCAAACCTGCTCCCAGCACAACCAGAACGGTCAGCAGTGCATTTTTTCTGGAGGACATGATAACTCTTATCTTACGACTGGCCACAGCCTAAACTCCTAAGCTTCATTTGAATGGATCTTTGAACGGGGACCGGGTTCCTGGTCCCCTCGGTCCTCATTCCGATTGCTCAAGACTCGCTTGCAGGGCGATCCCAGCCTGTCGAGGAATATACCGTCCGTGATGAAAGTCACGCAGGATGGGTTCAAGACGCCGCAGGATTTTGGTTCTCTCCTGGACGTCCAGATCCATGAAACTGTCGACGACACCAGCCCAGGCTTCGGCGGAATAAGAGGTCCCTCGACCCACCTCTGTTGATCGAGAGGCCGGCACCTTGTGCCAAATTTCGGCCAGGATTTCCTGGGTTTTGGTCTCGCTCAGGACTTCATAAAAAGCATCGCGCGCTGCTTTCTTTGCTGCTGGACTGCTTTTCAGAGGCATCAGGTAGCGGCCATCGTAGGGCGTTTTTAAGGGAAGCCCCGCCGCTTTGAGAGCCGTCAGCGAGGTGATACCGAGTTTGCTGCCCAGCTCCTTGGCAAGACCCGCTTGCAACCGTTCCCCACCGATCAAAAGAGGAGATCTTTGTTCAACAAACATTTTGATCAGACATTTTTCCGGGCAGTCGGTTGGCGTCAACTCTTTAAAAAAGGAGAGTTGCGCATAGTTTTCAAAAGCTGCGGCCAGAGCTTTCAGGGGACGACTCCCCTCGAAGTACTGTGCGCCGCCCATAAAACTCAGAAAAGAATAGGCATCTTCGCCGACAGCCATTCCAAACTTATTCTGCTGTGGATCGCGAAAGCTTTTCAAGCTGGCGAACAGCTGCTGAGATTCGCCAGGAAACTCGGGCAGGAGCGTTTTGTTGAAAAACACGACCATGTAATCCGCATAATAAAGAGGCAGAGCACAGGGCTTGTTCGCTACCAACAAGCGTAGCCGCTCGTCGGTATTCTGCCAAACAGCAGCATCGACATCGCAAGCCAAAAGTTTTTCCGCCGCGAAAGATCGGACCTGGCTGCTCGAACCCCAGACGAAGTCGAAACCTTCCAGGCTGGTAGCTTCGGGTTTGTCATCGGCGGCCACAAAGCGCGTGGCTGGTATCCTGGTCCATTCCAAGGTGATTTGGGGGTGAAGCGAATGAATCCGCTCGCCCAATTCTGCCAAATGCTGCCCATAGTCCAGATCATCGGCAAAAGCAATCCGGAGGGTCTGCTCTTCCTCAAAAGCCCAGCGGTAGGCGAACGTGCCCCCGTTCCAGAGGGCCAAAATCACCGCTGCACCCGCGAACAGACCGCCCATGATTTTAAGGGAACGAGGTCTCAGCATCCGTTTCATCGTGTTGTCCCGCATAGGCTGGTGTCCACTAGACTGACCTGTATAAGGTCCGGCGACGACTGATCCAGGCCACCCACGTGCACAGCCGGATCAAATACCGAGTTATCCAAACCGCATTCTTTAAGCCGAAATTTCGACGGCTGGAACAGCGTAAATTGGCTGCCATCACTATCCAGATAAAGGAGCTGGTCGAAATTTTTTATCGTCCCACCAGCGATCGTGGCAACCGCACCGTCTCCACCTTTTTGATAAAGCAGCCTCGTCTTGTATTTCGCTCCGATGATGCCGAGGTAGTCAACTTCGTTGGATTCCAGCAGCGATGCGCCGCCTGTATCGATAGCCCGGTGCCCTGCCAGGCTTTGGTTTTCGATATAGAACGCGCTCTGCCGGGCCAGGACGATATTGCCTGTCATCACCGGCAGTGCTGACGTGATATCCTCCACGTCCAGGTAATGCGCTGTTTTAGGGTCTTTCTTCAGACTCACCGGTGCCAGAAAATGGGTTTCGGGTTTGGCGGCATAAACCAAAGCCCGGGAATCTCTGACCTGTATATTGCTGTCACGCGCAATGATATCCGTATCGATGATACTGGCAGTCGTTGGGTTGACCTTCCCGGAGTTGTCGAGGACGCGCACACCCGTATCGAAGGGAATGCCTCCCTCGGAGCCGATCTTCACATCCTTCAGGAGCAGCTGGCTCCCGCCAGTAGCTTCCAAAGCCGATAGCGGCCAGCCCGCTTCATAGGCTGAGGTGCGAATAATGGAAAGATTACGCAACTCGACCGTGATTTTTCCACTGAAACGGAGAGCCGGAGTCGGACCTTGCTGATTGTGCTGACAAATGACTTTTCTGCAGTCGATCTTGCGTTCAATTTTCGATGCCTGTTGGGGTTCATCGCCAACCAGCAGCAGTTTGTTGACTGGAGACTGAAATCCGGCTTTGAGGCTGGATTCTGTAATCTCCAAGGGAAGTTTGTCCCAGACCAGTGTCGTTCTCGAGCTCAGATGGATCTCAAGACTGGTAATGGTCGATCGATCCCTCTGCGGACAGTCTTTGATCGAAAAAAATTGCGGCCAGGTCTCGTCCGGTTTTTTGTTCTTAGTCTCCTTGACACAAGCTTGGCTTTTGACTTTAAAACAGCTGAGTGCACTGCGATTGTCCCCCGGTTTCAAAGCCTTGCTGGCCGCATACAGCCATTCGCTATGACTCTTATTGCCTGCAGTCCAGTCATCGCTGCTTTCTTTCAAACCCAATAGCTTGTTGAAGCCATCATCACCACAGAAGTCGAAAACCAGGGAATTCACAGTATTCGGTCCATATTGCCACTTCATATAGGGCTTGCCGGAAATATCGCGGTTGCTTAGGAGAGTCAGCTGTTCGACGGTTGTGGTTTCGACCTCAGTGGAATCTGGCTCGGGCTGGGTCGTAAAACCATGCTGCGGGATGAATCCTGAGCAATTTCTGACGCAAAGATCGAGGACAAGCTCAGGGATAACACCTGGGATCGGTGTCCCCGGTTCGAAGGCGCTTGGGCCTTCGATACCCAGGCGGGCTTTCATCGCCGCCCATGTTTTGGCTTCCTCTGAGTCATCCGGATTCACTTCGGCATAGAGCAGATCATCCGGCACGAAGCCATCCATCCGCTTTATTTCCATGGTCATGGGAAAATCCTGATCATGGTTTTCGAGGATGAAGAGTCGCGGTGGAATGCTGCGAACATAAACGAGGTCCCAGGTTGGAGCTGGAGCGGGTGGACCAGCTTTAAAGCTGCCGCAGCCCAGGACAAACTCCTCTTGCAGGCCCAGGTCTTCCACCGTTCTTTTCAAATCGACCGGCCGTTTCCCTTTCAGCAGTCGCGGCAGATCGAGGCCTCTATTCAAACCCTTGCACGACACAGGCAGGCTGAGATATTGACCAGCTCCCTCATTCAAGGTCAGCAGTATTTTTGAGTAATCACTGAGGATATAGGGTTTAAACTCAGCGCCTCGGGCCTCTGGATCGCAGCTCAAGCGGGGCTCTTCGGCCAAACCCAAACTTGCGGCCTTGGTCGCATCGAACAATTCAGCGGATCGGTTAGCGGGAACTTTCTTGTACTCAGCAAAACTTTGAAACAGGGCTTTTTTAGGATCGATCCCCAGCAGAGCGCTGGCGACTTTTTCATCCGCGCAATCCACCATATTGAGACCGATGATCTTCCCCTGCGGTCCCACTGTTTTAAACAAGGCTATATAATCGAAGCGACCCGGTGCATCGGATCGCGGTGCGACCAGCAGCGTCGACTCAGCACGAACGCTGCCGACAGATGCTGTCCTTGAGTTTGGTACAGTCTCATCGGAACAGCCCTGAATCAGGGCTGTGCTGCTAAGCAGGAGCCACAAGAGGGAATGTGTCATGCGTATCATTTTCATAAAGTCGTCCAGTCTCAAGCAGTTTATTTTTTGAGGTATTGCGTCGAGCACGCGAGCGTAGCCGTGCTCTTCATCATGGCCATTTTCGTGTTGCCTTTTATATCGGGGACGCTTTCTTTATTGATAAAGCTGGCGTCAAAGCCCACGCCCTGAGCCGAACAAAGGGCCGCAATATCCTTGCGCCCTTGCGTGGTACAGAAGGTATAGGGATACGTGCCAGTAGCCTGCTTGTACTCACGCTCGCATTTGCCCGGTTTTGTTGCGTCGCTATTGGTGATCGAGGGCCAGAATTGATAATTGCCGATCTGACAATAAAAGACGGCACAAAGGGTCCTGGTGTCCGCCGTCGTATCTTGAGGCACCAAAAGGCTTTTGTAGATGCCGACTGCGGTTCTCAGATCAGAGGCCGTCTTGCTGGGAATTTGTGTATCAGGGTCGAAGATGGCATTCACTTCGTTTTGCCGATCACCAACGGCCTTTTCAAAGGCCTCCTTCTGGTTGACACCTTTGCTGTCCTGCCACAAACCGTTTTGCCATTTGGTGAATTCATCGATGATGCGATAGGAATCCAACACGGCCTCGCGATACTTCGTCACGACGTTATTGATCCGGCTTTTTACTGGGGCAAAATTGTCCTGATAAAGGGCCAGAGTTTTGTCGATTTTATCCTTGTCCGTATTGTTTTGCTTGATCTGCTCACCGGCAGAGCTGATGGTTTCCTCCGTTCTTGATATCTTCCGGCTGAACATCGCCCCAATGAAACCCGTATTGCCCAGATAATAGTCGAGCAAGGGCTTCAACTGGGTTTCAATCTGCGTGGCGAATTCCTCGCCCTTGATCGGAGAACCGATCATGCAGAAACCATCGAAGTCGGAACTCAGAACCCCGTCTGGACCGTAGTCGTTACCCATCTCCTCGACCAGAGAGCGCAACGCAGGCTGTGAACCCTGGACTTCATACTTCAAACTCATGGCACTCCAGTTCACACTGCCGAGTGCGGCGGCCGCGGCCGCCCTTTCGCCACAAAAAACGGGCCGGTCGGCGGCCGTGGGTTTGGTAAAAATACCGGCAAGCCGGGCATGACTCAGGCCTTCGATGAACGAGGCTAGGTGCTGCTGGGCCCTATCCAGGCCACGGAGCTGCGCCTTTTGCAGGGCATCAATGGCAGCTGGATAGGCGGCCAACTGTTCTTTATAAAAGTGACAAAGGCCGACCAAAAACTCGGGATTGACCCGGTTGAAGGGGTTGACCTTGTTCTCCGTGGACGTTTTGAACGTTTCGAGATAGGCCTTGGTCTTTGGCAAATCACAGCTACCCAAAGCTGTCCCGGCCTTGAAAAGGTCCTGCGGCAAAGTATTTTCACTGCCAAAGTACAGCGGCGCAGTCGGAGCAGCCGGGGTCACGTCAGCCCCAGCGAGGGAAAACACGGTCGATACACAGATGGCCCATGCGCAGGGCGCGAGGAGGTATTTATTCATGATAGACACTGTCCTTTCAAAGCTCAGGTGACTCGGTAAAGATGATACCGAGCAGGAGATCGTTGTTGCCATCCAGGCAGGTATTATTCTGGGCTACCAACTCATAGCTGCCGAAGAGAGGAAGACCCAGGAATTGAGGCGCTATCTTGTACTCTCCCATCCGGGTATCGAAGTTTCTTACGGAGACGTCGCTGTCATCCACGGGTTTGGTGATTTTCAGTTTAAAGTCCTGAACTGTCTGGCCTACGGTGGAGTTGAGCAGATCCATGGTGTTGATCACGAAACGTGGCTCCGTCGAGAAAACTTCGGACTGATACTCGTTCCGAGCATTCTTATAGAGCCAGCTGCCAACACCCTGATGCCGGATGACAAGCGTGGAACTCCGATCGGTTTCGCAGGAAACAGCAGCTCGGACCGCCAGAACAGTGGCATTGTTCTTCGCATTGCCTAAGCTGATATCAAAGTATCCATTGTTCATCATCTGATCGGGGTTGAGATCCCGCGGCGTGATGCGGAAGCTGACCCTTCGTTTGTCGAGCAGGGTTCGCATGAGCGTGCTGTTTTTAGGAATCGCTATCATCTGGCCGACAACGGTCACGGGAACTTCATTGAAGAAGAGGCCTTCCCCATTGGTGCAGGGCGTGATCACGCCATCGCAAAGATCGCCCATGGCGTTCACCATGTCGGCTCCGCTGCGTAGGGTGTAGCTGTCCACGCCGCTCTGAAGAGTTCGGGGTGCGATGGATGCCGCCTTAATTGCCTTGACGCGTCCTCGCAGAAGGTTGATGGCGAAATTTGCGCTGGCCAGGGAGCGACGCTTGGTTTCGATATAATCCGGAACGCCGGCAATGATATCGGCCAAGTAATCTTCCGAAGCAAAAATCATGCTTTTTTGCTTGTCGCCATTGTTCTTTTCCAACTCCAGATTTTTAGTGGCCTGCTCGACAATATTATTGCGCTCCTTTCCTATCACTTCGACCAGTGCCTTTTGCTGAGCATCGAATCGACTTTTCAGTTCCGCTAAACCTTTTTGCGTATCCAGGGTCTCCGACAGATGCTTGATTTTGTCCTTGTCGGCATTGGCCCCCTGATCCAGGATCTTTTTGAGTCCGACGATTTCATCATCACGCAGTGCCAAAGCATTTTTACGTTGTTCCGAGCTCAGTGACTGGATGATCTGCGTAACTTGAACCGACTCAACCGCTAAGGCTTCAACCTGACCTTTGGCTGTTCCTACTCGAGTGGACGAGACGCCTATTTGCCCCAGGAGTTTGTCGATATTGCTGTTATCTTCAACATACTTGGCCCTGTCCGTTTCGAGTTCACGGATCTCGGATGCAAGTTTTTCCTTGCTGGCCGTGGCTATGGCAATTTCTGCTCTTTGCTTTTCAATATCGGGTTGAATTAATTCGTTCTGGCTCGTTTCCAGGGTGATCAACTGCTGCAGACGTGCGCCTTCATTCTTGAGTTCGGCTATTTGCGAGTCGTACTCCTGAAAATTCAAGGCGCATTCGGCCGTCACTTCCTGTTTAGTGGCTTTTAGCTGTCCCGATTCATAATCATTGGCCAATTTCGCGCCCAGGAGTTCGCTCAGCTGCACTTTTCCTTGCGATTCGGCAGTTTTCTTTTCCTGGATCACTTCCTGAACCTGGTTGTCAAACTCCTGCAACTGGGCTTTCAAAGTATCCTTGGCCTTTTCCAATTCAAGCTTTTCCTTGGCCAGTGATTGACCCGTTTCAAAAACCCTTTGGGCGACCTGAAACGCGGCCTCAGCTGCCGGAAAGAGGTCGACAGTCGTTTCAACATAAGCTCCCAGGCCAACAGCCGTCGCTACTCTCGGAATTGCGGCAACGGCAATCACTGCCGCTTCGGCTGCAGACAGCACGCCTTGAGCGGTCCCCACGCCGGCTATATAGCTATTGGTTGCCGACTCCCAGGACGTGATTTGAGCCTTAACGAGAGCACTGATTTTTTCCAGGCCCTTGGTTTTGTCATCCAACTTGGCCTGCGTGGCATTTTTGAGTTCTTCAACGTTCGCATACTGGGCTGGCAAGCCGTCACAGCCTCCACCTTTGATGCATTCGCCTACCTTCTTCAAATCGTCGATCGAAGTCTGCGTCAGCGTTTCACGCAAGGTGCAAATCGCGGTTTTTTTGCTTTTCACTTCTTCGACATTGGCCGACTTTGCAGCGATGTCGCTCACCTGGCCATTCAGATAGGCAAGCTGATTGGCAAACACTTTCCCCATTAGATCAGACAAGCGGGAAATCTCCAAAGTTGCTTGCTTTATACGTTCGGATTCGATCTTCTTGAGGCTTTCCCGTTGGCCGATGCGCTCAACGATTTGCATGACTTCATTGGAGTTGTTTTTCTTCTGGCGATTGTATTCCAGGGTTTGAACCTCGAAGGAATCGATCTGCAATTGAAGGTTCAATTGAGTAACGGTCTTGTCGATAAGCCAGCGAAGCTCCTGTCGTCTGTCCTCCTGGTCGGCCTTGCTCATGGCCAGCAGGTCCTGTTCAGTGCGCCCCGTGATCAGACGCGTCTGGTTGTCAAATTCGGTCAACTTCGCTTGCAGTTCGAATTCGATTTGCCGCAGATTGGCGCGCGTTTCGCTAGTTTCCAGATCGGCCCGGATATCGGCTTCCTTGGCTGCAAACGCTTTATGTAAGGCATCGGCGCGAGCTTCCAGAGCAGCGACCTTATGCAGGCTTAGGTCCATCGCCTTGCCCTGCTCGCTGCTCTGCTGTTGGGAGGCCGTCAGAGTCCTGGCGCCCACGGACTCCAGGAACTGCTGTGCGATCGCGTCGATCTGGGCTTCGGATTCCTTCACTTTCACATAGAGGTTCTGCAGGTAAACCTGCAACTCACTGACTGATATGTTCGTATAGGCTTCAGGATCGATATTGATGAACAAAAAGCCCTTGCGTATGGAGTCCATACGCGTTTTCAAGTCCATGCTGAGCACATTGTAGTCATTGCGCACCGCATCAAATTCCGGGTCGCCACTGGGAATATCGGTCTTGATTTCGACCAGAGTCCAGCTGGCCTGTTCATAATAGGCAGCAGCATAGGACGATTCGTCCTTGCCCGTACTGTCTCCAGCTTGAGGCACAGAACCAACGCCATTCTTTACCTGGTCATCCAGATACTTGAGGCGGGCATTGGTTACCGATTGATACCAGGCGTCACCGGCAATCATGAATAGCCTGACCTTCAAACCATTGAGCATGGCTGATTGTCGGGTGAATTCATGAAAGGCCCGATTGGGTTTCGTCTCGTCGTTTCTCTGCTGCCGAAAGAGGACGGCCAAAGCATGGTCAATGATCTTGATTCCCGCATCGGCAGCTTCTTTGATGGCCGGCGGTGAAATCGCCTGGGAAGCTGCGGCATTGTCCTTTGATGACTTTGACAGCAGGAAAGGCCGATTGCTGGCTTGCGAAAGATAGTAGCTGGCACGTTGGAAATTGCAAAAGTAGTTACAGAGAACGTCGGCTTCGGTCGGGTATTCCCCCAGAGTCGTTTCCAAAGCGTCGAACTTTGCTTTCATATCGGGCAGGTTGCTACGGAAGATAGCGATCTTGAGTTCATTGGCAAGCCGATTGATTTTGATCGTTTTTTCGACGAGTGTATCAACCTTGCCAGGAGCGGGCGTATCAGCGGGTGCCAATGCAGAAAAGGCCAGCATCGACACGGATGTGACCAAAGTCAGCTGTTTGAGGTAACGATATAGAGTCATAGACATGGCACGCTCTCTTTAGATTTTGGTAGGATTCAAGTATTGAGAAGCATCCAGGACGTCCTGGGTCAAGCGATCTCTGGGATCGATCGGGACGGGTTTCTTCAGCTCTTCTTCATAAAGTTTTTTTACCTTGCCCAAACAATTTTCAAAGTTTTCGTTGAATCGTTCCGGAAGGGTGGGACCCGATAGACTCCACTTTTGACGGTTGTCTTTAACGACCCAGGCGTTGAAGGACGCCTTAAGGCTTCTGCATGCATTACGGACCGGTGCATCATTGATTTCCTGAAGCGACTCGATGATCACCAGGATATTGTCGATGTGATTTTGAAAACCGTTGAGCGGCTTGTCCATTTTGCTCAAGACGCTATCGTCTTCATTTTGCGGAGCAAATAGACTTTTGATTTCGTTGTCGCTCGGGAACTGGTTGAGCAGGGGACGGGTTGCGCCACTCTTTTCATCTGGCACCCTTTTGAGGTACATCATGTCATCTTTCGCCAGCTTGAGATTGGCCAAAGTATTTTCCACGTCCCGGCGAAGCTCCAGTATTTCCGGAGTTGGTACAGAAACCAGAGCTTCTCTTTCTTTCTCCGTAAAACGCGCTTTCGGACCCTCGAGGGATCTTTCGGTGGCCTTGATGGTTTCAGTGACTCTCTCATACAGGTAGTTGCTAGCGACCAGTCGGGCTTTTTCTTCCTGCTCGGATTTGCCGCTGGGAGCCCCCTGCACGCAGAGAGTTTGGACAGCCTGCAGCGCCTCTGGACTGGCTATATTTTTCGTTGCGCTTTGTAGCTGACTTCGGAGGCTCGTCCAACCCGCATCAACGGGAAATTCGTCGGCGTTCAGGCTGGCAATAGGCAAATAAGATTGAGCCTGAACCAGAAAGCGGCATTTGTCCGCCCAGTGATCGGCATCAAAGGTCAGGGCAAGATTGATGAGACTCAGTTCAATTTTGGCCGCCGTCTTCCATGCCCTGACGCTTTGCAGCTGCTCAGCAGTGGCTGAAGCCTTGCCCAATTCATAGGCCTCAGCGCCGCGCAGAAAAATTTCCAAAAGTGCCCGGCGCGTCACGGCTGGACCTCGGTCGGCCGCAGCAAGTCGGACCGTCTGGAGCGCGAAGGTTGGCTCTTGCTTTGGCGCCGCAGTAACGGGTCCGGATGCAGGCGTAGAGCGGACGAATTTTTCTTCTGCTCTTTCGTCCTCTTCGTCTTCGTCTTTTTTAGGTCGTGACGGAGGTGTCGGGATCGGCTGGACTTCCGTTACTATGGAAGTGTTGGCATCCTTCAGGAAACCCCATTCCGCGGTGGACAGAGCATGGCCTTCGGTCGCTTGTTGCCAAAGACTTTCCACCCCAGCGAAGACAATGGGCTGAATCGCAGCCTGAGCTGCCGCGTGAGTCAAGCCAAGGGATAACAAACCCAGAAAGATCGAGCGGCTCGTGGTGGGCCGAGAAAAGCGTATCATCAATTGATCTCCTTGACAGTGCTGGAACAATCTTTTTTACACGGTGCAGAGAGAGCGGCCCGATCGGCCCAAAAACCGCGGGCCATGCTCAGTTTTTCCGCGACGGACTTGTTTCGACCCGGTGGTGTTTTGATTTCAACAAAGTCTTTAAAGTGATGTTCATTGCTTTGAAAGTAGGATTGCGAAAAATTGCTCAGCGTTTGGGCGGTCGCACGGAGCACATGAGAACGTTGCAGCGTTGCATCCTTGTTTTCGGCATACTGGTCGATGCAAGACTTTTTGTTCGTTCCTGGTTGGCTGGGGGTATCCTCACAGTTCATGGCACTGCTGATTTTCTGCTGCTTCGCCCGTATTTTTTCGACGGAAGTATTCAGATCGTCGTCCACGCTATTGAGGATCGATTGATCAAAAACATCTTCGGGTTTAATCGCATTCAAATTCAGTTTGCCTATGTCCTTCTCCATACCTGATTTGATAGACGCCAGCTGCTCGTTGGCGAAATCGATCTCGAGTCGCGACATAGCGAGTTTGGTTTCCAAACCTGCAGCCTTGTCGACAAAGGATTGCAGCGAAGTATTGAGGGATGAGTAAGCATCGGCCATGTCCTTATCGGTGGATGCACCTCCGATAAAGAGGTCCTTGAGGCTTTGTTCGGAATAGCTCAAAGCATAGCTGTTGATGGACGTTTGGGAATGGCCGTCTTCCAAACAACCATTCAGTTTCCTGGCTATGGTCATCAGCTTGGTGCCGCTGTAGACATAACGCATGAGAGTCTGGTCCCCATAGTCGCCGGTCTTGCCGTATTTTTTCTGCGCGGCACTCAGAAAGTCGAACAGGGATTGCTTGGCTTGATCGTTGTAGGCGCATTTTGTGCTCTGAGCCCGCTGCTGGTCGGCCAGAGCTAGGCTGGAGGCGCCGAGGAAGTATTTCTGCTCGATATCAATTTCAATGAGATCGGCCCTAAAAAGACCCAGAATGCGATTGTATTCGCCGCAGGTATAGAGTGTTTCAAGACAGCGGTTACTGCGATCAGTCGACGATGAACAGAAATTCTGTATGGCTGAGTCGCAGATGCCTTGGGCCCTGGCCAGGCTGCTGGTTCCGACTCCCCAAAGGCTCATCGCTTGAACCAGGAGCCAGGTGTATCGGCTATGAGTGAGTTTGTGCATGCAAGAGGTCCTTCTTGTGAAGAGTACTTGACTCTATCGAACCGGGAATCGTGTTTCGACAGCAGGAAGAGACATGGATGGAGTAGGCTTGAATCAACAAGCCCTTCCCCATCGCTTAATACCAAAATCTTGAGGCCTTTATCCGGGCATGCAGATTGTGATATGAGCTGCCTGCCAGCCAACACCAGGCTGGTAATTGTGAAAGAATTCTTTGGTGGGCATCCAGCCATTGTTAAACCGAACGTGGACGTTTGAATTCGGCGCCGATGCGCCTCCATCGTTGTAGACATAGGTGTAGTTATTGGTGACAAAAACAGTTGTGGATTCGTTTCTATTCAGACTCCAGGATGCGGTTTGCCAGTTTTTATTGGCATCGACATAGAGGGTTGAGCCGTTGACAGTGCGATTGCACTTATTGGTGATTGTGATGTCGACGCCTGCCATTTCGTGCCATTTAGCTCTATCACCAGGAGGTCCCATAGGATTCTGCTTGAGGTAATTGAGCAGTCTCTGATAATGCGCATCGACTTTGGCCGGCGAGTTGTAAACCAGTCCTTTGATAACATTGTAGTCATCGCTTTGTGGGTCGTAGCCATAGGCAGCACGGAACGCAAGAAGGCTGAGAGTTTGAAAGGCCTCCGGATTGTCGTGATTCCATGCCACGAGTGCAGCGACGATCTCATCCCGGCGAACAGGTTGACTTAAGGCAGAGTCAATCCAATGGTTAATGTACTCAATCGAGCAGGTGCTACCGAGGGATTCCTGGCACGCGCCCTGGATTCCAGATTCATTGAACATGGTAAGCTTGCTGAGGTAACCGACCATTTCATCGTAATAAGGTCTCAGTTTCTGACCATTTTTGGTTTCCCGAGTGGCGATCCATGTTTTGAGCAGGTTCATCCGACGCTCATCGGGAGCATAACCAAAAACCTTGGTGAACGCGAGCCGGGTAATATTGCCGATTTCATAATCATTGGACGCTTCGTATTCAATAAAATACTCGATTGCTGCGGCCAGAGTCGTAGGCGGATTGGGCAGATTGCTATCGAGAATCTTTTTGGTCCAGGCCTCCTTATCTCCCGGCACCCCAAAGACTTTCAGAAAAGCCGCGCCCACGTCATCGGGATTGAGGTTTTGTTTGCAGCTGAGATCGGCCAAGGGCACGTCCGAAGGGTTACGTGGGAATGCCAGGAATGGCAAACTTTCCGCGGTCACGAGGGTTTTGGGGAGCGCGTCGGTACCATAGAACTCATGCAACTTGTTGCAACCGAAGCGGACCAGGGACTGGTTATAACCTTCGAACTGGACGTAAATGCTCTTGCTCGTGTCGTTGGCGACCTGAAAAACTTTACTGATCAGTTTTTTCCCAGAAGCCGCTTTGCAGAAGAGGATAGGCTGGGCGTGCTTCTGCTCATTGGTCAACAGGTCCGCAGGCAACGCTGGGAATTGCATGTCCGTGATACCGAGCACGGTCATGAGGCTTTTGGATTGACCGCCACAGCCAACGGCAAAATTAGATGTCCCTGAAACAATAAAGGGAAATTCATCAGCCGTAATGATCGGCGTCCAATCATTGTTGTTCTGTTCGAGGTAGACCTTGATGTCGTTGGCTTTTGGCCGGCCCAAGTCCTTCTGCTTAAGAATCGGGCTGATGGTTGGCAGAGCGACCGCAGACGCGTCGCCCGAGTAACAGGGCAGAGTAATCAAAGCTGATGGTGTTTCACCCGCCGTGCTGGGTGCTGTGCCTTTGGGAACACCCATATTGGGTAGCAAATCCAAAACACTCGCACTGCTGACTGGAATCGCCTTGTCAGCGGTTAGTCCAAAGAAATCCAATTGGTTCTTGCAACCCAGAGCATAGAGTTCGAAGGGGCGATCCGGGAATTTCATGTAGTGATCGCTGACCAGTGGGCCACCGGCCTTATAGTCATAAGCCGTGAAGTACTGGGCCGGCCGGCTATCGGCACTGTTGCAAGGAAGAGTGGGTTGCTCGTCGAGGTTAAGATCGGTGTATTCATCGGTGCCTTCAGTAACTTTCGCGAGCTGAGACGCAGACAGGTTGCTGAAGCCAAAGGCCTTGGCCAGGGTGTTGAGATTGGAACCGCAGGTGCTGCGATAGCCGCGTGTAACATCCTTGAAACCTTCCGGTCCACCGACCTTAGTGCGATCGGTGATGACGAGGATAAAGGTTTGACTCCCATTTTCGTTCAGTTTCTTGATTTCCACTCCGAAGTCGGTCACTAGACTCGAACTTGTACTTGTGGATGCTTGCCTGGTTCCACAACCAGCGAAGAGGCTAATGCCTGCCATCAATGCTAAAATACGCGACATGTCTTATTCCTTATTTACCTTGCGGGACAGCGCGCCTTCTGCAAGGCACATGCCGACCCAATCCCAAGGCTTGAAAGAGCCGGAATTCCACGATTTTGTTCCTGTTATCCGGGCCAATCATGGATTTGGAATCGAATGCGGAAAGTCGAAAGGGATGCGCACGATGTCCCGAATTCGGGATGCGTGTGCAAGATATCAGGCACGAGTCAGAGGTGGACACAGTCCTGATGACACAAAAGTGTGTCCTGGAGCCGCAGGACCTGGTGACAGGCTATTGATATGCAGAAGCAGATCAGGGAGTAAAAATGCCGACGAGGGTAGCCTTGCTGATGCTTTTCGCTTCCAATTCCGTTTTATTAGCCGTGGAATTGTTGTTCACGAGATTCAGTGTCTGGCCGGCTTTGATCCCATAGATCGTAAGTTCATAGCGATGCGCTGCCGGTGGGTTTGGTCCGCCGTAAGCCTTCATCTGGGTCGCGCCCACCGCTTCGGGAAGTGCCGCGAGGTTATTGCCCGCCGGCACAGCTGCAGGCAGCTGCGTGCTCGTCGCCGGTATATTACTGATCATCCAATGCAGTGTCGGTGGATTGCCGTTGTCCAGATCCAACATTTGGATTGCAAAGAAAGCGGTCCCGGCCGGTGAACTTTTCCACTGCAGCGGTGGTGATTGATTCATGCCGCCCTTGGCAGCGGATGCATCCGCCAACGGGATGGCTCCATTGTTGGCGAACGCCGTGCTGCCGAGCGTGAGCACACCCGCGGGAACCGGAGTTGCTGGTGGTGTCGGAGCCGTTGTTGTATCAGGTTTCGCAGTATCCTGCGAGGCTGTTGTGCTGTCGTCCGCAGTTTTGCTGGAATCAGCCGTGTCCGTCGTCGACGCGGCCGTATCGTTCTAAGTGGTTCATCCGGCAAGTCCCCTAACACCAGGAACAGCGGCAATTCCTGGTTGCCTCCTTTGTCGATGACGTCGACGTCGTCCCCACTGGAATGGATGACGATGGCGATTCCAATAGTTTGTAGCAGATGCAATAGCTGCACAAATCTCATCCCAGGATTCGAAACGACGACCTTTCAAAGCCAGGGAACGTAATATCTTCCACCATGGTTCAAGGAGATTCAGATAGGCCGCATATTTTGGCTGAAAGACAAATTCCCACCTGGGATGATCCAGTGAAAACAGCAGGACATCGGAAGCTCTGTGAGCCGAGAGATTATCAACGATAGCGTATACGTTCTGATAATGCTTCGGAATCCAGACATCAACTTTTTCAAGAAAGTCGGCCCATAGGACAGCACTCCGATGCTCATAAGGTTCGGTTAGAGTCTGACCGTTTATGGGCTGCAGAGCCCCGTATATATAACCCTTGTCCCGCCTTCCATAATCAATTTCCGGTTCTGTTGCGCCTGGGTAAGTCGGTGGTATTCTCGAGGAAAGCTCGGGAGGCCGGCTCATGCTTTTTGACACCAAAGGACATTGTTTTGAGCGCCAGATCATCATGCTTCATGTCCGCTGGTATCTTTCCTATAAACTGAGCGACCGCGACCTTGAAGAGATGGCCAGGGAACGTGGGCTTGA
>NZ_DASQYZ010000037.1:0-2322 GCF_035638955.1 Oligoflexus sp.
TGAGGGTCTTTTGCTCCGCAATGCCAACGCTCGTGGTGTCATGATTAACGAGGGCGCGGATCATAATATCATCCGCCACAACGAAATCACCAATGTCGGCATCGGGGTTCAAGTCTTCGGGAAATTCAACCTCGTTACGAGAAACTTCGTCCACGACCTCCATATGATTGTGAACGACCAAAGGGATCCGAATAAGCCCAGGAGTGGAGCCAATGATTTTGGTGCCAACTGCTTCTGGCTTGAGAACACTGACAATGAACTATCATACAATCGTGGAGAAAACTGCGTCGCGCCAAGTTTTGACTATGGCAGGGATGGCGGTTTCGTGGAGCTCTTCGGCGTCACTGATCGTTCCCATATCCATCATAATTACGCGAAAAACACTGACGGCTTCAGCGAAATAAGTGGTCCCGGTGATGCCAGCGCCCTTAACATCAGAATGCACCATAACGTCATCGTTGATGCTTTCACCCCTGTGCTGTGTGTTCATACGGATAATCCGCTGGCCAAAATCGAAGATGTCCGCTTTGAAAATAACACGGTTTACAAACTGACCGGCGGGGGAAATCCCACTATCGACTGCCTCAAGAGAGAAGGAAGCCCGACCACCCTGCTCCTCAGAAACAACATCTTCGTCAGCGATGTCGCCATTGCCCGCACAGGAGCCATCATCACCCATACCATTAATCTTTACAGTCTTGCGAGTGGCGTCAATCCTGGCTTTGCTCTTGATTCCACGGAAAAGCTTTCTGATGCCGGGTTCTTCGCTGCCGAAAAAGGTGATTTGCGCCTCGCGGAAGGGAGCGCGGCCGTTGATGCAGGTCTGGCCTTGGGCTATGCAGCAGACTATTCCGGTCGTGCGGCTTCAGGGCTGCCTGATCTCGGTGCCTATGAACTTGGTTCGGCCATTAGCGTCTTTGCTGCCGGTGAGGCTGCCGATGGCGTTTATCCCACCATGCGTCTGCTAGTGGACGATGTCCCGGTTGCCACCTGGACTGATATCAAAGGCAGCCCGGCTCTTCGCCAGTTCCAGACATTCACCTATAATCATCCGAAGACCGTGGCCATCGACAGCATCAAGGTCGAGTTCGTCAACGACAGTGGCGCAGGAGGAGCGCGCAATCTGATGGTGGACAAGGTCAGTCTTGACGGAAAAAACCACCATACGGAAGCCGAGACCTCCTATTCAACCTCATGCCGGTCGGGATATCAAAAAACCGAGTGGCTGTATTGCAACGGCACCGTTGCTTATAAAAGCGAATAACAGGGCCGGTTGGAGGGGTCCGCCCCATTCGGGCTGACCCGATACTGGGCCGACAGTGAAGCAGACCCGCACAAGACCTGGGTTAATTCCTGGACATTCTCCGACCCCCTGCGGACTTCTTGCCCAGAGTTTGCAAATGCAACAAATACGGATGAGGTCAGGGCCCCGGAATGAACAAGAAAGTTCAAGGGTTCGCGAGCCATCATGCCGCCATGGAATAGAAGATCTCAGCAGAGGTATTGCCCTCTGCTCTGACCTGCCGCTTTCGAATTATTCTCATCGACTCAAAGCCACCAATTGTAATCCTTGCAGTTCGAAATCCCCCAAAGCCCAACGTGGCTCTGCATAACTGTTTGATGGGCCTATGGTCCTGCTCGATAATGTTGTTCAAATATTTATTCTGACGGATTTCGATATCAGTGCCTTCGCTCTCATTTTATGGACCTGGATGCCGGCAGTGTTGGCTCCACTTTTGTCGATATTGATTTTTACCGGTTTATCGTTTGACCTGACGGCCCTGGATAGAAAGCGTTTCGCGGCTTTCCGGTCGCGCTTTGCGGTGAGCAGATAGTCCACGGCGTTGTGTTGCAAAAAATCTCTGGTGTTTTGACCTGGTACTCGTCATAGTCCCGAGTTCACCGTATCCAGGGAGTGGTTATGGCGCTGAGCTTCAAAGGACGGCATTTCCAAAAGTCGATTATCCTGACCTCCATCCGCTGGTACCTGAGCTATAAACTCTCCCTAACGGACCTCGAGGAAATGATGGCTGAGCGCGGCGTTCACGTCGATCACTCCACCATCCATCGCTGGATCCTTCACTATACTCCTGAGATCGAGGCCGAGCTAAGAAAAAGGAAAAAGCCGGTGGCAGGCCGGTGGTTCTGGGATGAAATGGCCATCAAGGTCAAAGGCAAACTCAAATGGCTTTACCGGGCCGTGGACGAGGATGGCGATACCATTGATTTTCTGCTCTCAGCAAAGCGGGATCAGAAAGCGGCCCTGAGGTTTTTGAAAAAGGCCGTTCGTCAGCACGGTGTCCCCGTGAAAATCAACACAGA
>NZ_DASQYZ010000038.1:0-3515 GCF_035638955.1 Oligoflexus sp.
TGCCGCAGGGCCCAGGACTGGTGAAGCATCCGGGGGTGCCTATAGGATTCGCTCGCAACGTAGCTCTTTCGAGCTGAGTCGGGTCAACTAAGCATGAATTCCGTCTCCTTCTTTCATGCCTGCCACTTTAGTGGCGGGTGATTGACTCGTTCCTTTTCGATGCTTGCCTTAACGGGTCACGAAGATAGCAGTCTCCGCCCCTGCTGTCATCCCTCGTGCACCAGAGCTTGGCTTAAGAGAGGTAAACTGACGTCGTAACGGTAGCTGGTCCCGGAATGATTATCATCAAATTCAAAGACCTGATGATGAATGGCCTGATTTTGCAGCTTCTGCTTGAGCTGGCGCATGCCGAAATGCAGGTGATACTGATCCTTATTGCCGCAGTCCAGGTACAGATAACGAAGTTGCTGAAGCGCTTCTCGGTATTGACTTTGCTCCATCCTCACGACCGGATCATGCGCCAGCCACTGCTGCCAGATTTTTTCATCCAGCGCCCCGGTCATCGGATCAATGGGCAATCGATAACCATCAGGCGCGGTGGCATCGGGACTATAGGAGGCGGCCATGCCCAGCAGCATAAGGATGTGCACATCCTTGCCACCAATTTTGGGTCCCTTGCGCAAGGCGTTGAGATAACCGCTAACGCTGCCGGAATGCCGAGCCAGAGCATAACAAAGATCGACGAGGTCGCGACGATAAAGAAGGTCAAAGCCCATATCCCCCGAGTGACAAGCGACAGCGGCGAAGCTTCCAGGGGCATCCATGGCCAGACGCAGGGCCCCAAAACCTCCCGACGATCGACCAAAGACGGCCCGCGAGGCAGCGCCCTTGAGGACCGGATAATTGGCTTCGATATGCGGAATCAATTCCTGAACGATATGATCCGCATGCCGTCCCAGATAAGATGAGTTGATATACTGGCTGCCGCCAAATTCCGTAAAGAGATCCGGGCATACAACGATGCAGGGCTTCAAAGCTCCGGCATCCATGAGGCGCTGCAGACGGTTCGGTAGACTTTCCTTGAAGGGCTCCCAATCCATCTGCTGGCGGCCGGCACTGGTCCACGGGGCCAGTCCATAAAGCACCGGAAATCGCCGATCCGGGGATTCAAGCGAGGCAGCGGGTAGGAAGACAGTGACCGGCCGCACACTTTCGACACCCGCTGGATTGCCCTGGAGAACAGCACTTTGGACCCACTCCGTCACGATACGATATCGCGGCCGACTGTCTTTTATCGTGGTTAGCAATGAATTTTCCTCCAGCTTTCGTTATGATCGGGTGGAATGCTGTTCCACTCCATGAGGTAGCTATGGATTTTGCCTACGGCGCACGCGTCGTCAACATGATGATTGCCTTGATCATCGCTCTGACCTTTCACGAGGCGGCTCACGCCCTGATGGCAAGGCTGCAGGGTGACCGGACACCCCAGATCGATGGACGTTTGACTTTGAATCCCGTACCACACATCGATCCAGTAGGAACCCTAATTTTTCCATTGATCGGGGCCATGCTCGGCGGCTTTATCTTTGGCTGGGCCAAGCCTGTCAGTGTTGATCCTCGTAATTTCCGCGATCAAAAATGGGGTCAGGTTCTCGTGGCCGCTTCGGGCCCTGCCTCAAACCTTCTGCTGAGTATTGTGGCTTTGATCGGCATGCATTTCTTAAGTGGCGCCCAGGACGGTTCGGTCACAATCGGTTTTTATCGCCTCGCCGAACAGCTGGTCTGGATCAATGCCATCCTTGCCATCTTTAATATGCTGCCCGTTTATCCTCTGGATGGCGGCACGATCGTCTATGAACTGCTGTCGCATGATATGCGCCGCAAATACGAAGAGTACGTGATTCCCTACGGTGGATTTGTGCTGCTGGGTCTGATGCTGGTCGGTGGACTCAGCTGGCTCGGTTATGTCGCGGGCTTTTGGGTGCTCCTCGCACGTTGGATGGTTGGCCTTGTTTTGTGATCGGAGGATCCTGTGAAAATCGTTGGAATCAATCATTTGGGTCTGGCTGCCAAGGATCCCGTGAAGGCCCGCTGGTTTTTGTCCGAAATTCTGCAGCTGCCCTTCCTCGGTGAAGAGCTGGTGAAAGAACAGAAGACCAACACGATCATGTTCGAATCATCCGTAAGCCCAGCGATCAGCAGCGCAAGGCTGGAAATCGTCGCCAATCAGGACGGCGAGGATGGACCGATCAAAAAATTCGTGGAAACCAAGGGTGGCGGGATTCATCACATGGCCTTGTCTGTGGATGATCTGGATCAGGCTTTGGTGGAGCTGAAAGCCAAGGGCGTTGAGCTGATCGATGAGAAGCCACGCTATGGGGCCCACAACAGTCGCATCGCTTTCATTCATCCTCGGGCCACCGGCGGCATTCTCATTGAGCTGGTTCAGGTCACGGCGGAACATGGATGAAAAAGTCGCAGGAACGCGGACCTGTTCGATTGAATTTCTGGAGCAGCCTGGCCGTGGCCTTTCCCCTCGGCCTGGCTCCCAAAGCGCCGGGAACATTCGGCAGCCTCGCCGGTATTCCGGTGGGGATTTTCTTTTTTAACTATGGGCATACGCTGGCGGCACGTTGGGGTTGGTCCGCCTGGCTGGTACAAATTCTTCTCCTGAGTCTTCTCGGGATTCTGTCCTGGTGGTGCATCGAGCGCACGGAAAAATTTTGGAATACGCATGATGATGGACGAATCGTTATCGATGAGGTGCTGGGGCAGGCCATTCCTCTGAGTTTCATAGCTGCCGACTGGAAAATCGTTCTCGCTGCGTTTGCTCTGTTTCGCTTCTTTGATATTGTGAAACCGGGGCCGATTGGTTGGGCGGATCGGGAATTGCCGGGAGCCTGGGGCACATTGATCGATGATGTCATCGCCGGAATTTTTGCCTGGGCTGTCCTCGCTTCAGGCCACGCGCTGTTTCTCTTCCTGCAAAAGCCGGAATAAAACCATTTCGCCGGCAAGGCCTTTGAGCTTGTAACTGCCGGCTGCTTCCCAAGTAATCGAGCCCAGATAATCCCGGACCATCGAGGTGACCAGAATCTCGCCGGGTTTCGCTTGGGTTTCAACGCGCGATGCAATATTTACGGTATGACCGATGGCTGTGTAATCGGAACGCAGTTGACTGCCGAAGCTGCCAACCAGAGCCGGCCCCCGGTTGATGCCAATGCGCATTTGAAATTCATGATTGAATTCGGCTTTCCATTTCCGGTTAAGCTCCTGCAGACCATGCTGCATGCGCAGGGCACAGCGACAGGAACGTTCGGCCTGTTCAAAAGCCGGCAATTCGCGCGGCGCACCAAAGATCACCATAATGCCATCGCCGAGAAACTTGTCGATGGTACCACCTTCATCGAAAATAATTTGCGTCATCAGGGCGAGAAACTCATTCAATGTTTTGGCCACGCGCTGCGGTCCAATCCATTCGGTAGCCGCAGTAAAAGAACAAAGATCAGCAAAGCAAATGGTCACATCGCGCATGGACGGTTGATCATTGAAAGCCTGTTTGCCGGCCACCAGGT
>NZ_DASQYZ010000039.1:0-8146 GCF_035638955.1 Oligoflexus sp.
TCTGAATGCGGCTCTGGTAATCTTAAATTACGCTTTGACAGGCTTTGTCACGGGTCGGGAACCGGCCTCAGGTGTGGAGGAGAAGAACTCTTTTCCTGTGAAACACGAAACTCCATTCCATACCGGAGCAAGCCCGCAGGGTTTGTGAGGATTGGGTGGAGCAGTTCATTTATCCGCACTAGCTTCGGCCTCACTTTCGGTTCGGGCTGCTCCATCGGCCAGTTCAGGTTTGAGTAGAATCAACCCTGTAGCGAAAGCCAGTCCAGCCGCAAGGCCTGAAGCGCATAGGATGGCAAGTTTTGCCGTTTCCAGCGTTTGGCCCGATGTGAAAGCCAACTGAGCAATAAAAATTGCCATTGTAAAACCAATTCCCGCACATAAACCTACAAAAAATATACCTCTCCACTTGACACCTGTTGGCAGTCTGGCGATTTTCAGTTGAACGGCCAGCCAGGAAAAAAGAAAAACCCCGACAGGCTTACCAAGGATCAAGCCGAACATCACCCCCCAAAAAACGTTGAAGCCATCGTTGGCCAACGACGCTTCGCCAAAGGGTACACCGGCATTCGCTAGTGCAAAAAGCGGCATGATGATAAAGGCAACCCAACCATGTAGACCTTGCTGGATCCTCTCCACAGGTGATACTGCTTCTTTTCGGGCGGTATTGAGTTGAGACAGATGCGGAAGCAAAGCCGCTTCATCCCTATTCTTCATGTGCCTTATTTTATGAACCTTGGTTTCCGCGATATCCAGGAACTGATCGGTTTCCAACCATGCACGAACGGGTGTCATGAGCCCCACCACGACACCAGCAATGGTCGGATGGATGCCTGCTGCATAAGTACCTCCCCATGTGATCAAGGCAGGCGCAAGATAAGCCCATGGCGAACGAATTCCCAGTTTTTGCATAAGAAAGATGAACAGAATACCGATTGCGGCAAGGGCAAAGCCAAGCGTCGAAAGTTCAGCCGAATAAAAAATGGCTATGATCAATATGGCTCCGATGTCATCGACAACAGCCAGGGTCAACAGAAATATACGCAGAGCGGGAGAGATGCGTTTGCCTAGCAAAGCCATCACACCCACCGCAAACGCAATATCCGTTGCCATAGGAATGCCCCAACCCTGGGCTGTGACAAGGCCTTGGTTGAGCATGATAAAAACACCTGCGGGGACGACCATACCACCAAGAGCTGCGAATAACGGCAACGCTGCGCGACGCATCTCGCTCAGTTCACCCTGATGAATTTCACGTCGAATCTCCAGACCGATAACAAAAAAGAAAATCGCCATCAGGCCGTCATTGATCCAAAAATGCAGATCACGCTCAAACGACAAATTGCCTAGTCTAAAACCGAGGGGAGTGTGCCAGAGACTGTGATAAAGGTGAGACCACTGCGAGTTGGCCCAAATCAAGGCGACTGCAGCTGCCAGCATGAGAATAATACCACTGGAGGCCTGAATATGGAGAAATCGCTCAACGGGAGCTGTGAGAACCTGCGCCCAACGCCTGAGCGGTTTCCAAGCGCCTGGTGGATTCGCGCGCGAGCCGAGTTTGTTGTCGGAAAATATATTCAAAGTCATCGCCAACTCCTAAGTCGGACTTGCAGAAAAGGCCTATGAAACAGCATGGTATCCTCTGCAGTCAAAAGGCGCTTGATTCTCAAGTCAGCAGGAAATATGCCACATCTAAGGTCAGTGCGAAGCTGAGTAAAAGCTCGGAATTCGGGACGTGAACAAGAGTCAGGAGATGGCATTCAAAAGCGGTTGTGCTGGTCCATTTGCTATGTCACATTCTCTGTCTGGACGGAGGACTTGAGCACAGATCAGGAGTGTATGGATCCTCAAATTTCGTCAAAAAATGATCGCAAGGATCAAAGTTTGACGGTTCCGTTTTGATCATTTTCCGCGTGACCCTTTGTCCTTGCCAATCACATATGCGGCATACTTTCTGCATAACCTTTCGATGAAGTACTTGGTAATAGAAAGCTGATCTAAGAACATGGTTGGACATAACTGGCTCTCTCCCCTCGCCAGTCATGTTTTTTTCAACATTGCTGTGGTTCAGTATTTCAGGGCTACCAGCATTTGCCGTAAGGGAGTCGAGCATATTATTTAAACCGTTGAGGACCATGGGAGCGTGGCGAGCATAGTGATGGAGAGGCGAGAGGGTGTTCGTGAGCAAATCGGTGACGCTGATGAAAGGTTGTATAACGCGAACCGAACCTTCGGAATCCCTGTGAAGCGGATTGGGCCTAGGCATTTGCATCATGGTTTTGAACGATTCGCGTAGATAGTCAATGCATTGAAGTGCCGTAAAAGGATCGTTCATGGATGGTGACAAGGCACGGACCGACATTTCTACGAGCATTTGAAAGCCAAACTCAAGGTCCTGCTCCATGGTCCGTTGGGTGCCCAAGCTGAAGCAGTGATTGATATCGCGCGCGAAAGTCTCACGGTGGGAGTTTTTACCTGATACATGGACGATGTCGTCAGCATGTGCAATAAATCCGCCAGGCCTGGCCCTGATTTCAATGACGACATCATGTTGAGTCGCCAGTGATACCAATTCTTTGATGTCGCACGCCTGTAAATATCCTGAGTGTCTGGAGGCTACGCGACGGACTCTGAATACTCGAACACAGGGAGTACCTTGATCGGCTTGGAATCGTGCTCGTCATAGCCAGCTTCGCTGTGGTGCAGAGCTCGTATCGTCCGGACCAATTCGTCACAGGTCGCAGCCGCTATATGCGATGCCTGGATGGACCGCGCGATGTGATGTATAAAATAAATGAGCATAAAGACACATCCAATCGCCATCATAATACTGACTGTTACGCCTAACCTCGGCGTAAACGCCTCCCGCGCTTCATTCCCCGTCAACGGGGAAGGTAAAATCAGAAGGCTATAAACGAAAGTTGCCACAAACATGCCGAACGCCGCATGAATGGACCGATCCCTCATGAAATTTCTAAGAAGACGCGGGCCGTATTGCTGCGAGGCGAGTGAAAGGATCACGATGGAGATCGAAAATGTCACGCCAGCCACAGTTACAATAGAGCCGGCCACAGCGCTCAGAACGTCACGAGCGGCGTCGGGTCCGCCTGAGAAGAGCAGCAACCATTGAGGCAAGATCAAACCCTGGAGGTTGTGATCGAGCTTGAGGCTCAAGACAGCCCCTAATGCGGCGGCGCCAGCCATGAGCCCCGGAATAAACCAGTATGATGCGCGAAGTTTCTCGAAAAGAAGAAACAGAGGCTTTGACATGAATTTGACCACAATCCTACCGAGAAGTATGCCGTTCCACACGGCAGCTCGCTATGTAAGCAAGCCCCAGGCCAGATGCAGTTTTTTCAATAGGCACCGCGAGCATCCATCCATGAAAGAAGGATAAGAAATGGCGATTTATGTCTTGATGCAAAATCAGAAATTCACGGTGCGTTTGCTTATTTCTGCTGATGGTAGACTTTGCATATCAGGTGATTTGCGCTTCAATGAGAGCTTTGCCATAAAACCAGAATGATCCATTCGCAAACTTTATGACTGAGTGCATGTTCGAGATACTGCACTGCATGCGATGGACTTCATAGACCATAATAGTCAACTTATAATGAAATCGTATCAAATACCTTCGATAAATATATTATACGAACAGCACGCGACAAGTAGATAAAAATTGAGCATGTGCGCAAAACCCCTGGGGTAATGCCTGTCGCATATATTCTGCCAACTCTTGCAACGATTGGGCAACTTTTTGCTTGCTCACGTCTTGACGTCTACTGGGCGAGATCTTACGAATTGCAGCCATCTATCGCCATCAGTAGGCTGCTGCCTTTGTTATGACCGGCCTGACACAATCAACGGCGTCATTAAGAGGAGAGAAATATGCTGTACAGTACGGACACGATAACAAGGGTCAAAATCCAGTCATCAGATGGTGCCTACGGCGATATTAAAGATGTCTATTTTGACGATATCAGCTGGAAAATGCGCTATTTCGTGGTGGATATTGGAACCTGGCTAACCCCACGACTTGTCTTGATCAGTCCAGAAGCCATTCGCCAATACAGCGAAGACAATAAAGCTTTTGACACGAACCTCACCAAGCGGCAGATCATGGATAGTCCTGCTTTTGATTCGGAGAAAACGGTTTCGCGTCAGCATGAACAGAGCTTGAGCGAATACTATCGATGGAGCCCTTATTGGTCGATGCCGATGCGCGCTTACCATTGGTCCGGAATCTATATGTACCCATCCTATCCAGCGGATGCCGCTGACGATGACAACCGCAGGGATGATCCTGCAGATCCAGGCCAGGAGCAGGATGTCCACCTTCGCAGCTTTAACGAAGTCAAGAAATACGCTCTGCGTGCCACGGATGGTGACATCGGCGAATTGGATGACCTCTTGATTGAACCAGAAACCTGGCGGATCACTCATGTGATCGCCGATGCGCGCAAGTGGTGGCCTGGTGGGCAGGTCGTGATTGACCGTGGCCTGGTTGAGGATATCAGCTGGAATGATCGAAATATTGTGGTGTCCATGACCCGGGATGAGGTGAAGAACGCACCCCCTTATGATCGAAACCAGGGTATCACAGAGTCTTACCAGATGAGTCTGTCGCATTACTACCGGGGCTTTAAAGATCGAGTTCACAGGATGCCGCAGGGCGGGCAGGATCGTGATTTTGAACCACACGCTCATGTGTAGCCATGGTTCGCCTCATCCATGGCCACCGCCCAGCCGCAGAATCCGATCATGGATATTCTGAATATCCAGCCGCTGCGTATCGTAATGTGTGGTGGCCGTGTGGGTCGGGATTGAACGCTGAAGAACGGGAGTGTTTTGGAGACTCAACAGACAGCCAATGACACAGACGTAAGGACTCAGCAAACTCTCCTAAAAGGTGCTGGACATTACGGACTTCCATGCCATTGCTTGGCCTGCCTCGCTTACACAAGTTAGCGGTCGCTTGCCTCACATCGCATAAGCTAATGCTACCGTGTAGTTCGTTTGGTCAAGATCCAGCGTTTGCTCAAAGAGGCGACGGTAGCGTACTTCACCGACCAGATCCATGGCTGGCTGGATCCGATAGTTTATTCCCGCCCCAAAGTCCACTCCGAGTTCAAAATCCGAATCCTCCAGATCACGATCGCGGTCTGAAAGAACGTTTGTGGCATCAGCATTGAGGTTGCGTTCGCTGGACGTGACCTGAAGAATGTGGCCAGCAAGGCCGGCTAACACGTAGGGACGGAAACCGGTTGCGATGTCCGTGAAGTTGAATTTTCCGTTTGCCCCGATCACCACGTCGCCTAATTCCACATCCCGTGTAGGCGACGATCTATACTCATCATTCCAATAGTCGAGCGACACCCCTACTGAGAACGCAGGTGACATATGGAAGTCGCCAAACGCGCCAAATCCGAAGGCATTCTCGTCCGTAATATCAATTGCCGTGGACGTTAAATTAACACCCACTGAAGTGCTCCCGACACCGCCTGTTGCTCGGATAGACTCATACGACCGGTCCTGGCTGAAAGCTTCATAGGACGTCATAACGAAAGCGATTGTTGCGAGGGAGGTTAATATTTTCATAAGTATTTTTCTCCAGATTGATTACAGAAAGGTCACTTGCATTTTGCACGCTCCGTGCCAACCAACTGAACGACAGTTCCTTATACGTCGCCACATGAAAGGGTACCGCTCGTAATGTGTCTTCGTAGCCGACAGCTATTGAGGTGGTTTTCTGTGGGCTTCGTTCGTCAGGCGTTCGCAACCTTATTTTTTTCGGATCACAGAGGTGCGCTCACTCTCCGCTTGAGTTGTCAGAAGCTCGTCCATGTGACTGTAATGTGCGAATCTCCCAGCCCGCGACGCATGAAATGAATCGATATGGATCGCGAACTGTTTATCTCTCCTGAAATCATCGGGAGTTGTTTGTACACCTGTCATTCCTTTAAGGTAGTGTTTTCATCATTATCCGAAGGACGACACTCATGAAGTCATTTCCAGGCTTTCTCTTCCCTGTATTGTTGGGGCTTCAAACAGCCCATGCTGCTGACGTTCCGCCTCTCGCGTATTACAAAGATGTTAAACCTATCGTCGATGCTTACTGTGTGTCCTGTCATAGCCCGGGTCAGATAGCTCCTTTTTCCTTGACCAATTACACGGAAGTCATTCGTTTTCGCAAAGCGATTGTTACGGCCACGCAAAGCAAAAGCATGCCGCCATGGAAGGTCGATCCATTGCATGACTACATCTATGATATTTCCCTCCCTGCGCCTCATATCCAGCGCCTCAAGGATTGGGTGGATCAAGGTGCGGCTGCCGGTGATCCCATGGATGTGGGACCGTCTCTTTCGGTCGACAAGGGTCAGATCGAATCGATTGATGCGGTCGCCCGCATGAACGCGCCTTATCATCCGAACACAGAAAACGATGATGACTATCGGTGCTTTCTGCTTGACTGGGAACCCGACCAGGATACTTTTATCAAAGGCTACAAGGTGGTTCCTGGGAATCCGAAACTCGTGCATCACGTGGCGCTGTATCTGGTCGATCCTAAAAATCTCGACAAGGTCACGGCCATGGTGGATGAAGATGAGCAGGACGGCTATCAATGCTTCGGTGGGCCCTACACCAAAGGCAAGTTTGCCCCGATGCCCTTTGTCGGCATTGGTGGTCCAGGGAACGGTGGATTTATTTTTCCAGAAGATACCGGGATTGCTGTGGCCCAAGGCAGCCGGTTTGTAATGCAGGTGCATTATTCGAGCGCGAAGGCTGAAGACCTGGATCAAACCGAAGTCCAGTTTCAACTTTCACAGGAGAAACTGAAGTCCGGTGTTTATCTGCCGGTCATGAACGTGATGTGGCCCTTCCTCAAGGACACCATGAAAATTCCGGCGGGGCAGGATAACGTCAGCCATTCATGGCAGGGCAATCCTCTGTTCTCGCTCGTCGGCCTCTTTTTTCCCTCGAAACTGAACTATTTCAAAGGCGCCAAGGTTTACGGAGTTGCCCCGCATATGCATCGGCTCGGCAAGAGCATCACCCTCGATATCGTTCGTCGGGATAAGTCGGTCGAACCCTTGATCTCGGTTTCCAATTGGAACTTTCACTGGCAGAATACGTTTTTTTATAAGCAGCCCATTTATCTCGGACCTCTGGATCAGGTCAAGCTCACCTGCACCTGGGACAATTCCAAGCCTCGGCATGAAGGGGAAACCACGACGGGATTGAAGGATGTGTATTGGGGTGAAAGCACAGAAGATGAGATGTGTACAAGTGCGATGTTTATAGCCGAGCCCTAATTGAGCAGGCTGACGGATTCCATTCTCCGTCGGCCACCTTCGACCGATAAGGTCGTCTGCTGCTGGATCACATCAACGCGCCAAGCGCTTTATCCAACTTTGCCTTCAAGGTTGCCATGGCCATGACGCCGATCCAGCGATCCACTATTTTGCCCTTATGAATCAGGATGAGCGTGGGAAGTCCTCGAATCCCGTACTGAGTGGCTATATCGATTTCTTCATCTGCGTTGATCTTAACGAACGTAAGCTTGCCATGATAATCGTTTTCCAAGGCTTCCAAGGCTCGGTTTAAATCGATGCATGGAGCACAGCTCGGCCCCCAAAAGTCAAGCAGAAAGCTGCCTCCTGTCGCGATGATTTTGGATTGAAAGGCCTCGCTCCCTTGAATCTCATTCACTGAATCGCTCCTTCCCCTTCAATGGGACCCCACTCTCAAGACGCTTGTGCATTGATACTCTCATATCTGGTCAAAGTTTCTTGAGATATACTAGCATACGCAAACACCAATGATGAGTTTATGCGTTGAGGGCCAAGTCGTCGGCGTGCTTAACCTGTGAATGAGGTCTTTTGATCCATGAGGGCTTTAACCAAAGTTTCCGCCGTGCTGTTGACCTTTGGGAGTTTACCGGGCCTCATGGCTTAGGAAACACCAGGCAATGACCTCAGTCTCGATGCCATTCTCGATCTTAAAGTCGAAACGGCGACCAAGTCAGCGCAAAAGATCACCGAAGCGCCCGCCATCATCTCGGTGGTCACGGCCGAAGACATCATGTTCTGGGGTTATCGGTCCGTGGGCGAAGCCCTGGAAACTGTGCCCGGACTCTATAATGTTTATG
>NZ_DASQYZ010000040.1:0-1809 GCF_035638955.1 Oligoflexus sp.
GATCCCGGCCGCCTTCACCCGGAATGGGCCATCATATTTGCGGGAACTGCAGTTCAGCTCTCCCGTGATGAGGTCCTGAAAGCTTCAGATATACATGCTCTGGTGACCGGATCGGAAGTGTTCATGAACCGCCGAGGGCATGTCCGAAAATTTAACGATATGTTCTTTGAAGTGGTGTGGCCGAAAATGAAGGAGGGTGCCATGTTGCGGCTACAAGGAGTCTTTTGCCGCAGGAATTGATAAATCTCATCCTGAATTTCTTAAGACGCAATGTACAAAGCGAGAAAGAACTGATTGCCATCGAAGGCGAAGTATCGATTAAAATGATCATCCCTAGGCTCACATTGATTTTGCAGCATTCTTTCCGGGTTTAAAGGGCCAAAAGCATACGAGGCCTACGTGGGAATTATCCGAGCAGGTGCAGTTAACGGTCGATAGATTTTCGGCAGCTTCTTTGAGGCCCGCGATTCTCAGAAATAAAAAGGGACCTTTTTCAAGGTCCCTCCCTCGAGCTCTCCCAAGCTGTAAGATCAGAATCCAGAATCAAACGCTGTACTTAGCGAGCCTTCGCTCGATTCAATGGATAGTATTTCAACATGACATTGAATTTCTTCCAGTTCATCCTGGGGACCGCAAAGTAGTTGAAGTAGCCGCGAAGCATGGCGTTGATCTGCCCAGCCTGTTCTTTAGGACGATGTCGCATTACCAGTCGGGTCAGCCGGAAGGGGCGGACCCTCCGGCGGGCCCTGTTATTCGCTTTTATAGGCAACGGTGCCGTTGCAATACAGCCATTCGGTTTTTTGATATCCCGACTGGCATGAGGTCGAATAGGAGGTCTCGGCTTCCGTATGGTGGTTTTTTCCGTCAAGGCTGACCTTGTCCACTATCAGATTGCGCGCTCCTCCTGTGCCACTGTCGTTCACGAACTCGACCTTGATGCTGTCGATGGCCACGGTCTTCGGATGATTATAGGTGAATGTCTGGAACTGGCGAAGAGCCGGACTGCCTTTGATATCAGTCCAGGTGGCAACCGGGACATCGTCCACCAGCAGACGCATGGTGGGATAAACGCCATCGGCAGCCTCACCGGCAGCAAAGACGGTAATGGCCGAACCAAGTTCATAGGCACCGAGATCGGGCAGCCCTGAGGCCGCACGACCGGTATAGTCGGCTGCATAGCCCAACGCCAGACCTGCATCAACGGCCGCGCTCCCTTCCGCGAGACGCAAGTCACCTTTTTCGGCAGCGAAGAACCCTGCATCAGAAAGCTTTTCCGTGGAATCAAGAGCAAAGCCAGGATTGACGCCACTCACAAGACTGTAAAGATTATTGGTATGGGTGATGGCTCCTGTGCGGGCAATGGCGACATCGCTGACGAAGATGTTGTTTCTGAGGAGCAGGGTGGTCGGGCTTCCTTCCCTCTTGAGGCAGTCGATAGTGGGATTTCCCCCACCGGTCAGTTTGTAAACCGTGTTATTTTCAAAGCGGACATCTTCAATTTTGGCCAGTGGATTATCCGTATGAACACACAGCACAGGGGTGAACACATCAACGATGACGTTATGGTGCATTCTGATGTTATAGGCGCTGGCATCACCGGGACCGCTTATTTCGCTGAAGCCGTCAGTGTTTTTCGCGTAATTATGATGGATATGGGAACGATCAGTGACGCCGAAGAGTTCCACGAAACCGCCATCCCTGCCATAGTCAAAACTTGGCGCGACACAGTTTTCTCCACGATTGTATGATAGTTCATTGTCAGTGTTCTCGAGCCAGAAGCAGTTGGCACCAAAATCATTGGCTCCACTC
>NZ_DASQYZ010000041.1:0-4387 GCF_035638955.1 Oligoflexus sp.
CCCCGGAAATAGACAACCAGGAGCAAGCGGGTGGTCGGCCCGAGGCACCGGCGGAGTTGAACGCGTCCCACCCCGTGACCCTCGAACGCGGCCAACATGCTGAACCTTCAGAAACCGCCGACGAAGCCACGACGGACGACATAACAGGAGCTTCCACCGGGAACGGCGGAACGCAATCCTCCTCCCCCACTACGTCGCATGAACAACGCAACCCGGAAGCGGCTGCCATGGCTCGCCTGCAGGCACAGCAGGAGGTCAATACAAAAAAGATCGTACCGGGAGAACCCGCAATTTTTTATTCCCCCGGCGCTCGATTCAAGCCCACGGTCATCAACGAGGACTCTTACAAATTCAATCTCGTGGCGGGAACGCCCTCTGCCGACAGCAAAGACGCCGTGGGTCGCACGGAAGACAGTGGTCGCGCCGAGTTGCTGCTTGATAAATTAGGGAGCGCGAATCCAGCTTTGTTCCCCCTTGATATGAAAGTTCTCCAGCAGAATTTCATCTCGGCACTGGCTAGCCGTACTTTTTCCGGTCAAGTCCACAGCTTGCAAAAGAGTGAGACTGAACTTACGTTTTCGATCATCGACCACGAAAGCACTTTGGAAACACGCGTTAGGGATGCGAAAGGCGCGACCTACGAGAGCCGCATGCTGCCAACTCAAAGGCCAAGTTTAGTCTGGCGTCATCCCAGCGATGGCCAGGCGATTGTCGCGCTCCAGAATCGTTGCCCTTGGAATCGGTCCTACACTCAGGAAATGAAGCAATTTCTCTATCTGTCCAACAGCGATCAGGTTGGGGTTCGGTTTTTCTGTAAAAACCCGGCCGATAGCGAATGGGTTGAGCTGGGATCATCCATCCTTTCGCCTGGTGAGTGACAGCCCGCAACTGATGCAGAAAACCATTGGAAACTTGACCCTTCGGGTTGAGAGGAAGCCTTGCAACGATGAAGCGCTTTTGCATTTACGTTTCACTCTTACAAAGCTTCCACTTGCATGGACTTGTGAATAGGTTTTTAGTTCCGCAGCGCTTTGCCAAATCCGGGCACGACTTGTCCGACGCTCCATTTGGACGTCTGAATGTTCTCAGCCGCTGCTCCAAAGTTCCCGCCCGTAAGGTTTCTCTCACCGGATTCACAGCGTCCGTAGAGAATGGGACAGGTAGCCAGCTTATACCCCTCGCCTAGAACGACCGTGGTTCCTATGAGTGCAGACAAAGGCCCAAGATCCTTCACCTGGGTTGCCGTCAGATCCAACTGGGTCAGATTTCTAAAACTCTCAACACCGTTCAGATCCTGCAGAGGATTGCCTCGCACAGACAATGTCGTGAGCGACGGTAGTTTTGTCTGCGGACCGATGGAGGTTAACTGACCTCCGATAGAAAAGGCCTGAGGACCGACTGTGGACACGGTCAGAACCTTAAGACCCGTATGGGACACACCCTCAAGGTTTGACCTTGGAAAATCGGTATAATTCAAGTTCGTCAGCGCTGACATTTTTGGGATAAAGGCCAGTTGCCTCGTCTTCACAAAATCCAGATCGAGAAGCGTGAGGTTGGGAAGTTCGGCCAGCGCTTCAGCATTCACAAGATTCGCGTTTCGAATCTTCAAACTCTTCAACTGCTTCAGACTTTTCAAGACACGCAGATCATACTTCACACCATTGCCTTCATAGTCGTCGACATAACCTTGCAGTTGCAATTCCGTCGACTGACTCAGGGCGGTATTCAACTGATCACACCGCAAGGCGTCATAGGTGAATGATGGGAAACCAAAGCCGCGCAAGAGCATCTGAATCATAGGCTTATGAAAAGAGGCGGTGTCGGTAAGGGTATTGCGGCAATAATCAGCAACCGTTTTAGGGTTGGGAATCGAGTCGAACACACAGTTCACACCGGTCGGACAGTCTGTGCCGGTCAACGGGTTATCCCGAAGTTCAAGGGACTGAAGGGCAGGAAGGATTCTCAAAGCTCTGGCATCACTGATCAGGTTGCTGTTCAAAACAGCGTCCTTAAGATCGGCAAAACCCTGGGCCGGAAAATGTTCAGCCGTCAAACCATTACCCGATGCGATCAGTTTGCGAATCGATTTATTCTGAAAGCCTTTCATCAGCACAGGGCTACTCAAAACATCCCGATCAATCACCAGAGTCTCGATCGCCTGAATCGAATCCAGGTCAAGCCACTGCAGGTCTGTGGTGTGGCTGGTATCAAGCTCAAGTTCGCGCAGCGTCACAGCCTTGGGCAAGGTTATGCGGGAAGCGTAAGCCCAATTCGAGATACTCACCTGCTCCAGCGCTTGAAGCCCAGTCAAATCCAAAGTCGCAGGGATCCGGTCCGGCTGAGCGGCGAGGTGCAGCGAGGTCAGCTGTTTGAACGCCTGGAAGGGAATCGTCTGCAGCTCACCAGGCGTAAAATTGGTGAGGCTCAACGTTTCAAGGCTGGAGCCTAGCTTTTGCAATGCTGTCAGATCAAGAGCCCGTTCGCGCAGGGTCGCGGGTGCCACAAGGGTGAGAGAGCGCAAAGACGTCAAACGGGAGATGCTCTCAATGCCGACGGCAGCAGCCTCTTCGGTCAAACGCAATGTTTTCAAGCCGGTCCAGGTTCCCAAAGGACGCAGGTCCAAGGGCTGATCCTGATAACGCAACGTTTCTGTGCTATTCAGCTGAAAATCCAGATCTGTGATGCTTTCCACCTGGTCCTGCGAAAACGCTCCATCGCCCCAGATTTTAATAAGTTCCTCGGCAGGAAGCTCTGGCCGGCGCAGCTCCAGGATCTGCCAAAGCAGGCGGTCGATCGTGTTCCAAACCTGCTCGTTGTGATAAGGATACTGAATCCATTCCGCCCATGTGCTCGGTTCCAGAGCCTGGGCAGGTTTCACTTCACCCTTGACAACAAAAGGTGACTCCGCCCGATCAGGATTGGTTTCCGGCCTTTGGATCAGCTGTTGAGTACTGCGCTTTTGAATCCAGGGAACGTAGTCTCCCATAAAAGTATAGATATCGCTTCCGGCTTCACAGGATTGCGCGGGATTCGCGTGCGCTTCAGGCGTCATGTAAGCCGTAGTTCCGTTGGTCACACCAATCAGGTACCAACGATCATCAATCTTCGCATAGGCAGGGCCACCAGAATCTCCATTGCAGGCTCCACCGAAACCCAGTGCGGCAGCGCCCTTAAAAACCAGAAGACTCATCAATCGCGCGTTATCATGATACTTGTCCAAAGCCGTTTTAGCTTCCAGGAGTTCATCGCTACAATCATTCGTAAAGCAGTTGGTTTTTTCGAAACCATAACCGGCCAAACGGAATTCCTTGGCCTTTTTAAGAAGAGCCGGATCGCGCAGAACTTCCAAAGGTTTGAAGCCAGCGGGAACCTTGGTTTTCAACTTCAACCATGCTATGTCAAAGTTCGGGAATGCCGCTTCACCGTATGGTTTGAAAGTTTCAACTTGGACGACTTCGATTTTTTGCATGATTCGATTGGGTGGGCCGAACACCACATAAAAACTTTTCAAGCCACTAACGCAATGCGCAGCCGTCACCACGATATCTTCAGCGACAACGCTGCCTGTGCAGAACGTGGAGAGGCCATTCAAACTCAGGCCAACCACATTATTTAAAGCCGGGCTATCAGGCGCCAAAGGTTGGCCGCGGATGATATCCAGTATGCTTTTCGATTCCTGATGACAGGCACTGGTCAGGCCTATGAAAGCAAGGGTGGAACACAGTGAAATAAATTTTGCCATTTTCATGATTAACCTCGGCCTTGCTGCGGAACGAATTGATTCAAGCGACCTTCCACAAAACATCCATCTTTTACGGTGTATCCGCGCAAGGATGGGACCGTGTGGACGTCGTCCGACAGGCCCCCCTTGAGTTTACTCAAACGAAGATAATCGCCGGTCGTTCCTTCCTTGAGATAGAGAATGTCAGAATCAAACTCGCTCTGCGTAAAGTAAAGAGCGACCTGAGCGCTGCTCAGAGCGCAGCTGCCCTTCACATGGTCCAGCTGAATGGATTTCTTGTCCTTCAGAAAGGTGCCCTTGAATTCATGCCGCTCGGCCATGATTTGACTCGTGCCGCGGCTATAGATCAAAAGGCTTGTCAGCACGCGGCCATCAGCCTGAATGGAATAGGTGACATTCCCGAAATAGTTAAGATCTGAAAAACTGGATTGCCAGTCCCCTAACATGCGTTCCTGAGGAGCACCCTCAGCATTCGGTATCGGCGCACCGGGGGGCGTCGGCACAGGAATCGGGGCGGGGGTTGGTTTTGGCGTTGGTTCCGGGTTAACAGGCGGGTTAGGCGCTGCAGGAGTCTCTTGACCCTTCTTGCTTGAAGATGGCGTACAGGCCAAAAATGTGCTGACACAAATCAGCAATCCTGTCGAT
>NZ_DASQYZ010000042.1:0-7408 GCF_035638955.1 Oligoflexus sp.
GTGTTGCAGATCCTTTTTCCTTCAATCCACATATTGCGTCAAGCCGGACATGCTCATTCAAAAATATTGAATGCGGGACTATCAGATTTGGGACCATGCGGGATCTGTCAAGTCAGGCAGGTTCTCGACGGCCCACTTTTAACGTCCTGGATGGCTACTCCGACTTTTAAACCTGCCGAATCAAAACCCATGAGCGCTAGCGCCCCCTCGACCCCCTCTTCCCCCATATGCATGCCGTCCGTGGTAAAAACAGCTTTGAGCACCGAAAATCCAAAGACAGGTACTCCGGGATAGCGCTTCTCTATTGCGGAGGCGAGCTTTTCGCCACTGAACTCCTGGGTAAAATAAGCAACAAGGAATTTGGGGTTTTTAATGCTATATGCATGCTTTAGTGTTGCTGTTTCCAACATATCAGCTGCTCTTTTAACAGCATTGCTTTCGTCTTTATCTATAGCCCAACCGTCTGACATTGATAATGATTCTATATTCTTTAAGTTATCTGTTTTGGCTGATACAGAAGCTGTGTGCATCAGCATGGATAAAACAAAGAAAAAGCGGGTCATTGACACCACCAGGATTTTAAAGTTGGATCTTAAAATCAACACCATGCGAAACTCCATTAATTTAGTTTGGACGCTCATCATATTTGGACTCTTGAAAGGTACGTTTACTCTCAGGATTTTGCATAAACTACACATCCGTAACGCTGTCCATCAAGGCCTCATGGTTTATTACGTTTTTTCCTATCGACCAATCCTCCCCCCACTTTAGGTGCGTAAATACCCTCATTTCCATAGTATTCCCTTGGTTAGCATGATGTCCCGGAGAAGATCAACGGAGACCGCCTCAAGGCTTTTCATACTGAATATCCTGCGGACAGACACACCGAGGGTTAAGTGGCAGTTTTATCGATTTCCATGCACTGACTTACATAATCCAAAATTTTTGTTTAATATTAACATATCCCGGTCACACACAATACGAGTCTCATAAGCGAGGGTACGGTTTCATGTCCGACTTTCCATTTGTGATACTTGCTCTCGGGTTTTTGTCTGCTGGCGCAGGACTTGCTCAGGGCCAGCCAGAAGTCCAGAAGCATATGTCTCTCTACAACAGACCCAATGCAGTCCCTTACCCGGAGCATAATGCCTACTCTCCCGCCCGGGAGAAGCTCGGGCATGTTTTGTTCTTCGACCCCCGGCTGTCAGCCTCGGACTGGATATCCTGTGCGACCTGTCATAATCCTGGCCTTTCCTGGGGTGATGGCCTGCCCAAGGCCAAAGGTCATGGAATGCAGACGTTGGCGCGACGGACCCCGACCATACTCGATGCTGCCTGGATGAAGAGTTTATTTTGGGACGGAAGGGCTGAAACATTGGAGGAGCAGGCAGTGGGGCCAATTCAGGCGGCTGGTGAAATGGCTCTCCCCCTTGCCGAGATGGTCGGTAAACTGAACAGGATCGATGGTTATAAACCCCTATTCGCAGCAGCCTACCCTGGTGAGGGTATTTCGGAAAAGACAGTGGCCAAGGCTATCGCAACTTATGAACGGGCAGCCTCCGTCTCGACCGAGGCTCCTTTTGATCGCTGGATCAAGGGTGAGAAGCAGGCCATATCCTCAGCCGCGCGCCGCGGTTTTGTTCTTTTCAACGCCAAGGCAGCCTGCAGTCGATGTCATTCAGGGTGGCGCTTGACGGACGATAGCTTTCATGACATCGGCGTGGCTGGTGACGATAAAGGCCGCGGAGCCCTGTTCCCGGACATCGAAGTCAATCAGTTCGCTTTCAAGACACCTACGCTTCGCAACGTGGCCTGGCGGGCTCCCTATATGCATGATGGTTCGGAGGCGACCCTGGCTGACGTGATCGAATTCTACAACGTGGGCGGGCGGGAAAAGCGGGCCAGCCTTTCAACCCTTATTCGCCCCCTGAATCTTACCGAACAGGAGAGGAAGGAACTTCTGGAGTTTCTTGAGACTCTCAGCAGCCCTGTGCAAAAGACAGAAATACCCATGTTGCCCAAATAGGAGTTTCAGAGTGTACCGGAGCATCTTCCTTGGCTTGATTCTCGTCCATCCTGCAACGCTGGCCCTCGCAGAAGTCCATAAGGTTTATCAGAAGGGAAAATCCTTCTCGACCCAGGAATTGAAAATCAAAGCTGGCGACAGCGTCGTATTTCATAACGATGACGATACGGCTCATAACGTCTTCTCGTCCTCTGCGGGGACCCGCTTCAACTTGAAAATCCAAAACCCAGGGACCAAAAACGAGCAAAAGTTCGAAAAGCCGGGAGAGGGCGACATCCGTTGTGCGATTCATCCAAGCATGAAAATAAAACTGAAAATTGAAGAGTAAATGAAATGGCAAAACTCCCTCAATATATGACACTTGTATTTATTTTCAGCTGCATGTCAGGGCCGGCAAGCCTGAGAGCGGAGGAATCCAGGCAAATCGAAATCCGCCTGAGCACCCAGGGCAACGATATTGCCTTCGACAAAAAATATATTGAAGAGTCCTATGCGCCTGAAATCAAAATAAAATTTGTAAACAAGGCAGCCCCGGGATCTCAAATCCTTCACAATATTGCCATATTGAAGCCTGGCGAGGTGGAAACCGTAATCCAGGATATACAAAAGCTTGGCTATGACCTCGAAAAGCTCAAGAACCATAATAGTGTCCTGGTCATGACTCAGGCCCTGGACCCGGATGATGCGGAAGTCGTCACCTTGCGTGCCCCCGGAAAAGGCTTCTATCCCTATATCTGCCTTATGGCAGGGCATGGGGACATTCTGGAAATGAGGGGTATCCTGCGTCTGAAGTAATGTCTGCCCTTATCCTGCTGCAAAGTTCTCATGATTACCTTCAGGGAAAAATGAAATGAACCTTCGTGGTAAACAGTGGCTGATGCTCAGCCTCATCGCGCTTTCGGCCATAATTCTGGGATGTATCACGGTCCTGGCCATCCACCACATCCGTACCCGGTACGATGAAATGATCGATCGCAACATCAGGCTCAAAAGCGAATTTTCCGAGCTCAAAAAAATTGCCATCGAGGTCTCCCGCGACGAGTCATTTCTCAGCTCCAAGGATCCGACCCTTATACTGATTCAGGCGGAGAACATTGACAAGTTTATCATGCAGGGCGAAAAGATACGGGAAAAAAGCATCGGGATCATCGACGAGGCTCTCGTCGAAAAAGTCTCAGCCTTGATCTCCAGCTATAAAACCTCTTTTGATTCGGCTGCCGCTCTTCTGATCCAGGAAGGCACGAACCAGGAGGGGCTGGCCGGTGACGTATTTAACAAGATTGAGAAAGCAAAAACCAAGACCAGCGGCCAAAATGAATATCTGGTTTTTCTCTATAAGGTTGAAACCGCCTTTCTCAAATATCTGGATTCCCGGGATCCCAGGCTGGTGCGTGAACTCATCAGCATGCTGCGTAGGTCAGGTCATCTGACCGAAGTTATCGCCATACTTTCGGAAATAGATCGCAACAACCAAGCGGTTGAAATTGAGAGAGAAAATTTTCTCAAAAACATTCAGGTCCTTAACGAACAAATCGATAAGGCCCATGAGGCGATTGAAGGGATGGTGCTCAGGAAAAAGGAATCTCTGGCTGTGGACACATCCAGACTTCTATACGGCGTGGCCAGCCTCGTTGTTTTCAATATAATCCTTATTGGTTTCTCGGCCTATGTTTTTAATGTCGTATCAAGAAAGATGGATGAAAATACGGGACTCCTGCACCAGAAAAATAGGGATATGGCAACGATCCTTGAGAATGTAAGCATTGGCATCTTCACGATCACTCCTGAGGGAAACATTCATAAGGAATATTCCCGCTGCCTCGAAGACATACTAGGGGAAAAGGAATTGGCAGGCCGGCCTGTAATCGAGCTGCTTTCAAGGACGAATATGGCGCCAGATACCCTGAGCCAGGTCTCGCATCTCATCCAGGCGAGTCTCGGGGAGAGTATTCTTACCTTTGAGGCAAACGAGGGCTCCCTGCCCAGGGAGATCATTCTCCATCTGGAAGACGGCTCGCGCAAGATTCTTGAGCTGCAGTGGGATCCGATCACTGACAACGATATTCTCGTCAAAAGCATGGTCTCCATCAAGGATGTTACCGAGCTGCGCCTGCTTCAGTCTGAGGCCACGCGGCAGAAGGATGAGACCAATATTCTTTATGAAATCCTGCACGTTCCTCAGCAGAAAATGGAAGCGTTTCTACGCAGCGACGAGGAGTATCTGTCCCAGAGCCTGAACCTTGCAGGCGAAGTCGATATGCCCGGCGGGGAGAAGTTGAACATGTTGAAGCGCTACCTTCACACACTCAAGGGTAATGCTCGCACGTACAGGCTCACATATCTTGCCAATAAGGTTCATGGCATAGAGGATATGCTAAAGGAAGGCAGCAGATTGGATCGACACTTGTTGAGGGCCAGCCTGAATGAGCTGCTTATCCTTTGGCAGACTTATGAGCGCACATATTGGGACAAAATTAGAACAAATAACAGTACCGTCGATCCCTACTGTCAGGAGGAATTTCAATATTTAAAGACCAGAATTCAGGAAATCCTCGAATTCAGTAATTTTCGCTCGGTACAGTTTAGTATTCGCAGTCTTTACCACCGTCTCAAGGCCTTTAGTGGAGAGACCTTAAAGGCTCTGGTGAATAACCATTACAGCATGCTCAGTGACCTCGCCCGGGACGAGGGCAAGGGAGCCGTCATCCTGCGCTTTGACGGTGAAGACGCCCTGCTCACTGAGCAAGGGAAACGCATTTTCAGTGATGTGTTCATGCACATCTTTACAAACGCCCTCGTCCATGGAATTGAAAATGCCGCTGAGCGTCAGGCGCATGGGAAAGCGGCGCACGCAACTCTCACAGTAACAAGTCAGCAGCAAAACGACTGTCTGGAGATAACCATCGAGGACGATGGACGTGGCCTCAATCTTCCAAAGCTCGCAGAGATTGCCAGATCGAAATTTGGGCAGCAGCAGCTGAAAGAAGAGGCTCTGGCGGAGTTGATTTTTGAAAGCGGAGTATCGACAGCCGAAGAAATAAGCTCTTTGGCAGGGCGAGGTGTTGGTCTCGACGCAGTCCGTCAGTTTATAAAGGAGGAGCACGGGAGCATATACGTCAGTCTCCACGATGCTCATGCAAGCACACTTTCACCATTCCGAGCTTTCCGTTTTCACATTCTGATCCCTCTTAACTTCCGCCTTGTGGAGACCCAGAGCCATTTAAAAATAGCATAGGGTTCCGTACCAGGATAAGCCCTTCTATTCGGCTCTGTTGCGTTTGTGTTTTCCGATCACTCAACCAGCTAAAATCAATAATATCGCCATACTTGCATACTCAATGGTTTCTTCAGGTTACATTTTATTGGAAAACAAACGCAACAGAACCGTGGTTGTTACCGGATTGCTTGAAATTTACCCAGCGAACCGCGCGGTTTCTGAGCCAACCATGTCGCGTGCGCCGTAGCAAGCTTTATAGATGTAATACGGTCAGCTCACGCGTTGTCGGCATGGCCAAATCAACCTCCCCACCGATAAGCGTCTTGCCTTTGACCCACCGCTGTGCAACTATTCGCAGTCCTGGACAGAGGCAAAAGGAAGCACCCCATGCTGCAACGCACCATCAACGCTATCGCTCGTCGAATAGGCTATGAAATTGTCAAACGAGGCGAATCGCCGCCGGATTTTGAAAAGCGGCATTTGGATATCGTCCATCGCGTGACGCCTTTTACCCTGACGGGCCCTGAGCGTATTTATACTTTGATCGAATCCGTTCGTTATCTCATCAAAAATGATGTGCCTGGCGCTTTTGTGGAATGCGGCGTCTATAAGGGTGGCTCGATGATGACGGTGGCCCTCACGCTCCAGGGCGAGGGTGTGAACGATCGCGATCTATATCTTTTCGATACCTTCGAGGGCATGCCCAAGCCAACCGATAAAGACATCGACATCCATGGTGTTCCAGCCATCAAAATCTTTTCCAAGAAAAAATTGAGTGAAGTGAGTTCCGAGTGGGCGAATGCTTCTCTGGAAAGCGTAAAAAACGCCATGGCCAGCACAGGATATCCTGCCGAACGCATTCACTATGTAAAGGGTCTGGTGGAAAATACGATACCCGCGCAAGCTCCTGCTAGCATTGCCCTGCTTAGGCTGGATACCGATTGGTATCAATCGACCAAGCATGAGATGGATCATCTATACCAGCGCGTATCAAGAAATGGTGTGACCATCGTCGATGACTACGGCCATTTCCGGGGTGCGAAGGAAGCCGTCGATGAATACTTCAGCAAACATCAGCTCACTCCCTTTATGCATCGCATCGATTACACCGGCCGTTTGATTGTGAATGACACGCCCTTAAATCATTAAAATTATTAAAATAAATTTTTCAAAATAGCTCGAGGCTGAGGCCCCGAATTCCGACAAAGATTGAGGAATCTGAAATGCCTTGACCGTGTTTCGACCACAAAAATTCCTGGTGCCTCTGATCGGACATGCGAAGCATGGTGGGCAGCTGAGTAGAAGCAGAATGAAGAGCGATTCGGCGACAGCACGGAAATCTTCGTGAAAGAATCAAGGCTGGTATCGCAAAAGCTAAAGAACAAGGGGGTTGAGGTGAGTAGACCCACCGGATCGCTCCGGTGGGTCTACTCACCTCAACCCCCCTAAGCGAACTTGTACGATGCGTGTTGCGGTCGGGTTCCACCCAGGCCGGGGACCGGTTCACCGGATGGAAATCAGGGGGCGAGGGGGGTATCTGGCGGACTTCGAACGGTGGCGGGAAAGGCTTAAGGCAAGGACGACCGAGATTCGCGGCAAGCACAAGGCTGCCCGGGAAGCCAGTCCTGTCATTGAGCAACGATCCTGGCCCTCAGATCGGCCGAAGATCGTGAAAAAATCCAAACCCGAGGATTAAAATGATTCATGACTGCAGGCCAATCGCATAAGAGTTGTTCACGGAATCGGCGCATTCTCCTGCCTCTGGATTCATCACAGACAACTTGATGCTCGCTGATTCAATGCATGGATTCCCGGCAAAACCAAACAATTGATTCCAAAACTCTTCGTACAATATCTGCGCCTCGGTCAGCTATATTTCTGCATCCGCACCATTTGCCAGGGTTTTCCGTTGTGTTGCAAAAAAACCAGGGCCCCGGAAAGAATGATTATGAAATAAGCTAACTGTTAAAATTATTGAGAAATTTCGAAACTACCGTGAACCTAAAGGCCTTGGCAGCCAAGGCCTGCTGAAATTTCAGGCATTCTTTGTGCGCCAAGATAAGCGGCGTGTATCTCGCGGGTGAAAGTCCCGCAGCGGAAGGGGAAGTCAGCCCCACCGCGTAACGAGTCTTGAGTCCCTGGAGGTAACGAAATGGACTAAGCGT
>NZ_DASQYZ010000043.1:0-6439 GCF_035638955.1 Oligoflexus sp.
AAGCGCGGTCCCAAGCTTGCGATTCCACAGGATCGAGTTGGAATCAATATCCCAGTCACGCGACAGTCCGTGTTCGTACTCGGGTAGAAAAGTTTCTTAAACTTTCTTTAGCGCTGTCCCAAAAATGCTGACACATTCCGATTCGCTTCCCGCCTTACGGCATTGCTACATTGTCAGGATCGCTCTTGATTCAGATCCCTAGGTCTATCTGGTGGTACAGATAGTCTTTAATTCATAAGACACCTTTCGAAGCGACATCGTGTCGCACAGGCCCAGAATGAAGGTCGGCGACACCGGCGGAAAACAACATCGAAAACCCTTTCACCGCAGGGTCTTCAGGCCAGAAAACATCGTTCTGAGTTTGGATCCCATTGTGCGTCAGGGTCACGGTGCCCATATGCGTCGCTAAAATGTTAAGCTTACAAGCATCACAATCTGTCACGTAATCGATCATTTTCAGCTGCAAGTTCTGGGGCACCAGGGCAACTGATGAAACTGATGCATCACGGGTGTTTCGTCGCTCGCTCTTCGACAAGAGCGCAGAGTACCCCACGCAATAGGCTCAGCATGCCCTGCGAGGGGCCACGAATGAACCGCGTGTTCGACCCGCAGCCCCTGGGATTCAACCGCCCGCAAGAGACCTGCAGCGCGGGATCCGGTCGAGGCTTACCCTTGCCGTCGAGGAACCAACCGGTATAGCCTTTGAATAGGAGGCCCGGCTTGGGGAAATGGAATATGAGAATCGGTAAGGCCGCCGAAAGCACTCTGTCAGGCCAATACGTAAGTCTGTTTCTTTTAAAACGTCAAGAAGACTTGTCATTGGCCACCTCTTACCAACTTCAGTCTTAAGACGAATAAGGTTCTGTGGCTCTGGCTGGGCGTCGAGCGGCTTCACTGAGATCCAACCGTCACTTCGCGAGAGGATACGGACGAGGGAGTTTTTCGGCATCGAGCGATCGAGATTTTCAAGCTCCTCTGTCATTGTCTCTTGTATTTTTTGGCAAAAAACCTCTGGGTCAATTGGTAGAGAGAGCGCTCCGTAATATTCAGCGCGGCGCTCTTCAAAGTCGCCAGGAAGATCATCATCTGGATTTCTACATCGGTCAGCACCGACGACCCAGATCTCTTTGCAGCACAGCCTATCACGAAGGGCCTGCAGCAGTGTCACCTCATAGTTGATGCGGTTTATGCGCTCATTACCGTCATTATCGACTTCTATGACCAAGTCGAGCCAATCTTTTTTGGCAACACCTTTGAGGGGAACTTCTTCTTCAATATCGTAATAATGGACACGGCTTTCAGCATAGCGTTTTAGAAGCTCAAGCCCGCGTATAACGGGTCTGTGAGCCTCATTATTTGAGCGGAATTTAAGCGCCGATAGGATCGCGGGCAGCATTCGCCTATAGCGGCCTCGGTAGGAAGCGCGCATAACCGTTTGAACTTGTGGTCGATAGGCTGGTCCAGTTGCCTTGAGCTCTTTAACAAGGGCTTTAAGCGTCTTTTCACTTACCACCGGGTAGACGACGTCGCGAATTACGCCATCGGGATGTTCAATTGCTGCCTCGGCAAGCTGACAGAGGATATTGGTTTTACCCGAAACCTTTCTGAGGTCATTGAGTAATTTTTTTTCGACCCTTTTTTCCGAGCGTGAGCCGATGCCATGGATCATTTGAATGAGCTGATCGACCAGTCTATCAATGATCTCGCGGCTACGAACAAAGCAATACGTTGCCACGAGTGTGTGCCTAATGTGTTCAGGATGCTGGCTCGTTCCATAGTTGAACTCAACGGCGACTCGTTGCTTTTGCCGATCCAGGAATTTTGGGGCAAAACCGGTGGTGTTCAAAGTCAGGTAACAGTCCAGACAACGTCTGGAACACGCCATAAATATTTATAGGGTCCTGATGGTTTTGCAGAGGTTAGGTTCAACTTTGGACTATCCCGGCACGACAGTATAAAATACTTCGTAATCAAAACTGAAAGGAACGGAACATGAGACTCTTTATGAGTGCCTGCATCTGTTTGGGTGTTTCAATGACAGCAGAAGCACGGTCCAAGCTTGGCAAAATCATGTCAGACGGTGAGCCCGGCACCTGCACCGAGATAAGTGGCCTATGGTCAGGCGAATGTATCGAAGATGGGAAGCCGCTGGCAGCCAAGCTTCAAATTTTTCAGGACGGCTGCACAGATATAGCTTTCCATGACTTCGATAGTTCCATCCCACAGGCCTATAAAACCGGACGGGAGGCGACGGTTCAGAGCACGAGGCTTGCTGATGCTTTCGTAAATTTCACAGCTTATGCCAGCTGGTCTGCTGACCGCTTGTCGTTTTTCGTCAATCGGATTTTCAACTTTGAGTACATTTATCAACGCAAGACTGTCAGAGGAAATGGGGAAGAGACATACATTGTCTCCCTAAAAGCCGAGGAACTACAGACATCTTTGAAGGGCAAGGGGACCAGTTCATCCGGCCAAATGGAAACTTACGAAACAAGCTGCACCTACCACCGTTCAAACTAACGAGGGGGCGTGCATAAAACCACGTCCTATTTCCGCTTGAAAGCTTTCACCACTCATCGGAGGTAAAGATCATAACATCAGTTTCTCGGGGTTTCACCTTCGCGGCCAGAAGGATGTTCACAGCTAAGTACAAGATGGCCAGTTAGCCCAATGTAAGTTTTTAATATTGCGAATCCTCCCCCTGGACTCCCAGGAAAGCCGCTCCAGACCCCGATGTTGATTGATCCAGATGGTAGAAGCTGACCATCCTTTTCCCGGTAAACATCCAACCGGAAGTTCAGAATTTTACCTCCGTTGCCAATATCTTTGGAGGAGCGGGTTGTCGAATCACCGTAGGCAAGAATGTCCTCCTGGGGCGGCTGACGAACGTCTCCAGACCAAACGATTTTCAAAGTTCGTCCGATACCCGTTTCAAATCCGGTATTGTTGAGTACCTGCAGCTTTGCGCGAGTTGCTGTGAAATCAATATTGTCCTGCCTGCCGATCTAGGCGCACGATGAAACGGGGATCAAGGAATTTGATCCTTGATGTGAAATCGATCCATGATGTCCCGCCATTGGGCCTGACTTCCCAAGCCATTGATCGTCTTGATTACATACTCGGCCACCTCAGGCGACAAACTTCGGGATAGCATCACATGCCGAGTGAAAGTGTTGCGTGGGACGGGGGAAAAAACGACCTTTTGCTCAAGGCCCTTCAAATGTATTCGAAACCAACTCAGAGTGCTTTTCGATACAAAAGCGACATCCACTCGCCTATGCATCAGCATTTTTAAGACATTTTCCTGACTGCGGCCATCCGTACGAACCAAAGCACGTTTGGCGATCATATTTTCAACATCAGCATACCGTTGATTGAGCACTGCACCCAATTTCAAACCGTGCAGGGATTCCGGCCCTTTGTAGTGGTGTGGAGCTTCTTTGTTTGAAGCAACCAAATCGATTTCGTTCATGATAGCTGCAGTCCAAAGGTAACGGGTCTTGGCCTCATCATATACAAATTTCGGATTGATCCAGGCGATAATCCCTTTCCAGTCAGGTTTCTCCATCATGACATCCAGGCGTCCCTTTGGAATTACTTTGACCGAAAAGTGGAAACGTCCATTCGAAGCCTGCGAGAGATACTGGGCAAGTTCCTGTGTAAGGCTCTTGGACGCATTTTCAAGAATAAATGGAGGGTAATCATAGTAGGTAATTATGGGCACGTCGATGGGAGCGGAAGCCGCCGTCCCTTGTATGAACAGACAGATCCAAATCAATGGACAAGATCCAAAGTTTTTTACGCCACGCGAATGAAGCATTGTCGGTGAAACCACAGAAGCCAGGTTATAGCATTTACCACTTAAACGTTGCTGGACAGCAAAACGCTACTGCATATTCTTCCGACCATTTCCCGTACTTGACCCGCTGCCATAGAAATTCATTTTGGCATAAAAGTCCATTCGAAACGCGTGGGGCAAAGCCGAGCTAAAACTGAGAGGTTTTTCAGTCAGTCAGGCTTCATCTTATTTTACAACGAATGATGATTTTCCGGGTCCGTGAAAGTCTCCTTTTTCCTCTTCATACTCCCTCCTATGCTTGTCATAATCACGGCCCTGGCTTTCAACGATCGACCGGCGCTTGCGCAGGCCGGCGTTCACCTCAACCTCGTTTGCCTTGGCGTCCTTGAGTGGATCGATTGATTCCATCTCGGTGCCAGTCCATTGCGTCTGAAGATAGGCCTGGCGTTTCAAAGGATCGTTGAATCCCGGCGCTTCCAGCATGCCTTCCCGAATCGCGTCAGTGATGACCCATTCCCATACCGGCTGACAAAGCCCGGTAACAAACCAGACCCGCCGGATCTTGAACGCCTTCCAGGCTTCAAGCAGCGCTTCCCTGGTTGCGGAATAGGATGACTGAAACTTCTGGGCAAGACTTCCGGAGGCAGGCCGACCCCCCGTTCCGATCTGACTCGCGATCAAAATTCGAGTTTGGGCGGCCCGGTGCCGGGGAGGATATCTTCTCCCCAGGAAGGAGAGGAACGAGCATTCCAGGCCCAAATTTGACCGTTCTGCGATCAGGTTCGGGACGCATCGACTCAGGCAAAGCCTGATTCTGCCCTCCAATGATCCCGCCGGTCTCGCTTGTGATGAATGTGGCGTAGAATGCGCTGATGACCGCAGCCATGATTTCAGCCTCTGTGTCGCGGCTGATCTTGGAGACTCTCCATTGTGGGTTTGCCTAGCCTTTGGAGCATTTTAAATCTCTCGCAAGCAGGTAGATTTTTCGCCGCTTGATCAACCAGATGCAGTTGGAACCTGGAGCATCGTCCGTTAAATTATCGGCACTAAGCTGGGGCGTGGTACAATGTAGACATACAAGGAAATGAGGTTCGAAATGTCAATTTCCTTTCTTCACTTAGCACCCTATCTCTTTTTGGTCAGCACGTTCCTTCAAGCCAGTCCCATTAAAATCGGCTTTTCAAATGATTACGAGCCCGTCAGCTTCGCGCGCCATGGTAAAGCAGTTGGTATTTCGCCCGACATAGTTCGCGAAGCCATCGGCAATGAGCTCACTGTTGAATTTGTAAGTCTACCGTGGGTTCGGGCTCAAAGAATGGTCGAAGAGGGTAAGTTGGATGCCATGTTTTCGATAGCAACCCAAGCCCGGGAGGTCTACTCCATCCCGAGCGCTCTTCCAGGGTTTACCGGAGAATTTCGAGGCTATACCTATATTCATCATCCTCAAATGGAGCGTCTGTCCCGCGTAAAACGTATCGAAGAGATTAAAGATCTAGTGGCTTGCGAGTACCTAGGAAGTGGCTGGGGCAATCAGCATTTGAAATCTGTTTTACAGCGAATTGAATTTTCGCCGACTCTTGCCACGAAACTGGAAATGACTCGGTGGAAGCGGTGTGATTTCATAGTTGAGCTGGATTTTTTAGTAGACTATCAAAACAATCGATCCTCTCTGGACAAGCTGGTAAAACTTCCGGCGGTCTATCAAACTGTTAGCTTTCGGTTGCTGCTAAGCAAGAAGTCCGCGTACAAAGAACTCTTGACTGTTTTTGATAAGAATATCGTAAACCTTGAGAAAGCTGGAAGAGTGAGATCCATCATACAGAGTTGGGTGCATGCTCGGCAAGGTCTGTGATCTGTTGCCATTTGGCTGTCGGCAACCCAAAAGGTGGATCGCTGACCATCAGCACGCAACCGTCGGCCGAATAGCGGCGCGAGCATCGCCCGATCCGAGCTGTCGCCGCATAGCAGCGTGTGTTTTTTGGTTTACCTTAAAACCTTAAACGAACGCGATTGCTCGCAAGCTCTGGTTTTTTATTTAGCGTCTGAATCGGTTGCCAATCACTTCATTAAGCGAATAGCTGTCGGGTTCATCGACAAACAGATCGAAGTACCGATCAATGGCCCGCTCGACCTGGGGCGTGAATTTCCAGAGCGGCCTAGTATTCTTCCGGTCCTTGAGCAGATACATATCGCGGAGCTGCTTGCCGCCCATTACTCGCTGGAAAACACGGACCAGAGGGAACGGCTTATAAGCCGGGCTCCTGGAGAAATCGAACTTTAAATCTTTAAATTGTCCGGTCGCTCGCACCTGGCGCAGCTTAATAACTCAGCGCTTGCGCGAATTCATGAACGCATCCTGAAAGTCTAAGCAGGCAAGTATTTGTTCGACGGTAGTCGATGGAATGCCTCAAAACACTGGCTTTCAAAAATCATAGAATCGAAGAATTGAAAAAATAAGCCCCTGCAGCGACATTGGAAGCACTTTGAAAAAACCTTCTAGCCGCAGGAGCCGATGATGCCGAAGCACCTGACCCGCATAATAAACGATTTTGAGGTCGTACCCAAGGCCATCGTGGAAGTTGTGGCTGCATATATCCTATACCTCATGCTTGAAACCAGAGGGCATCAGGCACGGCAGGC
>NZ_DASQYZ010000044.1:0-37632 GCF_035638955.1 Oligoflexus sp.
AAGCGCGGTCCCAAGCTTGCGATTCCACAGGATCGAGTTGGAATCAATATCCCAGTCACGCGACAGTCCGTGTTCGTACTCGGGTAGAAAAGTTTCTTAAACTTTCTTTAGCGCTGTCCCAAAAATGCTGACACATTCCGGGGGAAGAAGAAGAGAAAGTCTGAATACTTTGAGAGTCTCGAAGATGCGCGAAATTGGCAGTCTTTCATTGGTATTCCTGCAACTGAATCGCGGGCAATTCCTGCCTCCTCAAGACTCGTCAGCTGTCCTACGTTTCAGCAGACTATGTTTGAATGGAAGGAGCGCAAATTCCCCACTTTGCGTAAAGCGACTAGGATACAATATCAAGCGGTGTCTGAAAGACATTTTCAATTGTTATCGGTTTTCCCGATAAACTCGATTACGTCAAAAGACATTGACGCGTGGCTTGCAGATAGGAAAGCTAATCTGGGCAACTATCCTCAGGCCAAGAGGCGTCTTAGCTTTGACCGCGAGCTGATGATTCTCAAGCTTATTTTGGTGTATTACGGCGAATATTATGAAGAAGATACTAACTTCCGTAATCCGATCAAAGATCGTCACTGGAGAGATTCGAAGCTGAATATTTCTCGCACGCCCAAGAAAAAGGATGTGAAGGAAGAAGAATTCCGTCTCTTTCGTGTTGAAATCGAGAAGTTGAAACAAGGCGCTATATTGAAGCACTTGGCGACGACCCAGTATTATCAGGCCCTGAGAATTTCAGAAGTCGCAGCGATGAAGTGGAAGCATGTTATTTTCAACTGGGAGAATCCCCAACAGTCGCGGATTCAAATAGATCAGCATGTTGTCTATGCAGTAGAAAAAGGGGAACTTCCGATCGTTGATCCAGGATTCAAAAATTCGGATTCTCTTGGCGGAATAAAGGAGATGCCAATGTTTCCCCAGACGTTTGAGACTTTGGCGGAGCTATACGGAGACGGAGTGGGGAAAAGTCTGGAAGACTACATATTCCAGAATGAGTACGGAGATGTTTTCAGATATCACACAGTTAGAAATAGGTACAACAGAGCATTCAAATTGGCTGGCTTCAAATATACCGCCACTCATGTCATGCGCCATGGGTGGACTTGCGAAATCTTTAATGCTACTGGAGGGGATTATGGTATCGCTGGACAACTCTTAGGCGATATTTCAGACAAGGCAATCAAGACATATGCTAAGCGGGCAAATAGCGCTTTGACTAATTTGGCCCAGGGAATGTGGGCGAAAGCGACTTAGTTCGCTAGGTGGTCGCAATTGGTCGCAAATCATCAAAGAGCTGCTATATGTCTCTAAATTAATTAAATTTTATCCGTTTTGTGCCAATAAGGAGCCTTCCTTGACACGATCTCTTCAGGACCAACTCTTTGCGCTTTCTGCTATTGATGGACGTTATCATTCCAAACTTGAAAATCTGGCCCCCTTGCTGAGTGAAGCCGGGCTTATGTCGTTTCGCATCCGTGTCGAGGCTGAATGGATCCTCCATCTGGTTGATCATCCTGCTCTTCCTGGTGAGTTCGAGCTGGCCGCGCCTGTGCGTGAACGTCTGGAGCAGTTGAGCCGAAACGTACCGGATGCCGCTCTTCTGCGCATTAAAGAGCTGGAAAAAACCACAAATCACGATGTGAAAGCGGTTGAATACTATTTGCGGGAAACCCTCGCCGCGGCGGGTGCCAATCCCAAGATTCTGGCGTTCATCCACTTTGCTTGCACATCGGAAGACATCAATAATTTGGCTTATGGACTGATGCTGCACGAAACGCGGCAAAAAGTAGTCCTTCCGACGATGGATCGCATCGTGGCCCAGCTGGAAGAGATGGCCTTACGGTATAAAAACCTGGCCATGCTCTCCCGCACGCACGGACAAACCGCATCTCCTACCACCTTGGGCAAGGAATTGGCTGTGTTCGCCCATCGCCTGTGGAAACAGCGACAAAAACTGGCTGCCGTCGAATTGGAAGGCAAGATGAGCGGTGCGGTGGGTAACTACAATGCGCACCTTGCCGCCTATCCGGATGTCGACTGGGTTTATCTGACCAAAGGCTTTATCGAAAAACGCCTGGGTCTTAAGCAGAATCTTCTGACCACGCAAATCGAAAATCACGACAGCATGGTGGAATACGCCGAGACCATCAAACGGTTCAATACGATCCTGATTGGCTTGAGCCGTGATATCTGGTCCTACATTTCCATTGAATATTTCAAGCAGCAGGCCAAGGCCGGAGAAATCGGATCCTCGACCATGCCGCACAAAATCAATCCCATCGATTTTGAAAATGCGGAAGGCAATCTTGGTGTGGCCAACAGTCTGGCGACCCATTATAGCGACAAACTTTTGATCTCCCGCTGGCAGCGCGACCTCACCGATTCCACCGTGCAGCGGACGCTCGGCACTTTCATCGGTCATACCGTGCTCGCCTATGAATCATTCCTCAAAGGTCTGAGCAAAATCAGCGCCAACGAAAAAGCCATAGCGGACGATCTGAATCAGTCGTGGGAAGTGTTGGGCGAGGCGATTCAAACCTGCATGCGGCGCTTTGAAATTGCCGATGCCTACGAACGTCTCAAGAATGCCACCCGCGGTCAGACCGTAACGGCCGATGACTTGCATCAGTTGATTCGGAAATGTCCGGAAATACCGGATACGGTCAAGGATCGACTTTTGAAAATGACGCCAGCTGACTATGTGGGCTGTGCCTCCCTCCTGGTCGATCGATTTGTACAGGAGCGACGCGATGCGGATCAGTGAAATCGCAGCTTACCTTAAGGTCGAGGTCGTCCATGCCGACGGCGGTGATGCCGAGATTCAAAGTGTAGCCGGCATCAAAACGGCCAAACCGGGCGATCTTACGTTTCTCGGCAGCACAGCGTTTCAACAATTTGTGGCCAGCACAGAAGCCACGGCTTTGATCACCAAGGAGCGGCAGCCACAATTCAAAGGGCCCCAGTTGCTGCACAAGGACCCGCACTTTGCTTATGCCAAGGCTGCTTTGCTTTTTCATAAGGTCGATCATGGACCCCAGGGTGTGCATCCGACCGCCATTATCGAAGAGGGCGTGACACTCGGCCAGGACGTGACGGTGGGAGCCTATACGTATGTCTCCCGCGGAACCGTGCTAGGCGATCGCGTGGTGCTCTATCCCCACGTTTATATTGGTCAGGATGTGGTGATCGGCGCGGATACCGTGATCCATGCTCAGACTGTCGTGTATTACGGCTGCCGCATCGGTCAGCGCTGTCTGTTTCATGCGGGTTGTGTGATCGGTGCCGATGGATTTGGTTTTGCGGTCAGCGGCGGTGAGATCTGTAAAATCCCACAGATCGGCATCGTGCGGATCGAGGATGATGTGGAATGTGGGGCTTCCACTACGATCGATCGGGCGGCGAATGGCGAAACGCTGGTTAAACGGGGCTGCAAATTCGACGACAAGGTTCATATTGGGCACAATGTGGAAGTTGGAGAAAACTGCATGTTTTCCGCTTATAGCGGCGTGGCCGGATCCACCAAAGTCGGCGACTGGGTGCTGATGGGAGGGCACTCCGGTATTGCCGATCATCTGCATGTGGCCAGCGGCACGCGCATCGGAGCTAAAACCGGAGTCATTGAAAATATCGATAAGGCCGGGACCTATGTGGGTTTCCCTGCCGAACCAGCCGGTGACTGGAAGCGTGGTGTGGTTTACATGCGGCATATGAAGGATCATTTCAAAAAAATCCGCATCATGGAAGAGCGCCTGGCCGCGCTGGAAGGAAAATTCAAGGATGCCCCTTGATTACGTCGTGCGCCCGGCACAGATGCAGGAAGCTGAACTTTTAAGCGACTTTCAGGTCACCATGGCTATGGAGTCCGAAGGTCTGCGGCTGGATCGACCCACCGTCTTACGCGGCATTCAAAGTTTTCTGCAGCGGCCCGACGAAGGCGCCTATTATGTGGTCACGCATGACAACATTCCAGTAGGTTGTGCCATGGTGCAACACGAATGGAGCGACTGGCGTGCCCGACATGTGCTCTGGCTCCATTCCGTTTACGTTGTGCCCAAATTTCGGCGAAGCGGTGTCTTCCGAACTTTGTATGCTTTCCTGCAGAAGCAGGTGCAGGCGACCCCCGATCTGGCTGGGATCCGCCTGTATGTGGATCAAAAAAATACTCAGGCTGAAGCAACCTACCGGCGCCTGGGTATGACCGATGAGCACTATAAACTCTTCGAGTGGCTGAAAAGCGAGGGCTGAAGCCCTTCTCGTGTTTCCCTTTGGCGCAGAATTGTTATGATGGTGCGCTGATGCCTTACGCCAGGGGAATTGCACATGAATGCGGCCATACTCATCGACTCCCAAATCCTTGCAAAAAAAGACCAGCCTGCGCTCTGGCTGCCCCGTTCGGGCCCCTGTAGTTTCCGCGAGTTGGATCAACTCGCCCAGAAAATTACTGGAGTTTTGCATCAGAAGGGATTGAAGGCCGGGGATCAGGTGCTGCTATTCATTGATCTCAGTCACCTTCTCTATGGCTGTATTTTGGCCCTGGCCCGTGCCGGCATTACAGCTGTTTTAGTGGAACCCTGGATGCCGCTCGATCGTTTGCAGCATGTGTTTGCCACGGTTCAGCCCAAAGCGTTCCTGACGGGTCGACTCGGTCGGCTCTGGGGTTTGCGCATTCCAGGGGTTCGCCGCATTCCGCATTGGATTTCCAGTCGCGAACTGTTATCAGGTCGTGCGGATCCCGCGGTGACCCAGAATCTGGATGATGACCATCCCTGCATTATTACATTCACGTCGGGCACCAGTGGGAAACCCAAGGGCATGGTGCGCACGCACGGGTACCTGCGGGCTCAGCATCGCGCCTTGAATGAAGCCTTGCATTTTGATCAGCATACCGGCGCGGACCTCTGTATTTTTGCCAATTTCGCGCTGGCGAATCTTGCGGATGGACGGTGTTCGGTCGTTATTCCCGCACGAGCTCGCGACAACGTCCTGTCCCAGCTTGATGATCTCCCGGATCATTTGCAGCCGGAAACCTCGACCTGTGGACCAGCCTTTCTTCTGCGCCTTATGCAAAGGGCCCAGTTGAAAAAACTTCATTCGCTGCACGTAGGCGGAGCCCAGACGGACTGTGCAATTTTCGAAAGAGCCTTTGCTCTTTGGCCCGAAGCCATGATCACGCACGTCTATGGCAGCACCGAAGCGGAACCCGTAGCAACCTGTGATGCGCGTCAGGCCGTGCGCTGGAGTCGCGAGCGCGGTTATTTTCAAACCTTATTTTTAGGCCAGCCTTGGAGTGGGCTGGAACATAAGGAGAAGGATAACCAGCTTTGGATTCATGGGCCTCATGTTTGTCCGGAATATCTTGCGGATGATGAAGCCAATCGACTGCATAAGCACAAGGATGCTGAAGGACGACTGTGGCATCGACTCGGGGATCGGGTGGAACAGGAGGCGCGCGGCTGGTGGTATCAAGGCCGTGATCATCAGCCACCGGAAGACTTTGCCGACGAGCAACGTATTTATGCGGCCATCGGCAGCAGTAAGGCCTTCATCCGTCGCGCAGCGGACGGCCAGCGTGCGGTTTATGCTGACCAGGCCAAGGTCCGCATCAGCAACATTCGCAGCGTTTGTCCCGATGTGACAAGCATTTATCAAACCACCATTCGCCGCGATCGACGTCATCAGGCGCGTATCGATCGGGACGCCAGTCTTAAAGGAGCCTCATGCATTTACCGTGGTTGACCTATATCAAGGAACGTTTTCCATTGCCGGTTTATCTGCTTCTGAGCGTGGGCATGGCCTGGCAGGGGCAGCTGGCGCTTGCGCCCGAACTTGACTCCATGGCCCGCATCCTCGGCCCGGTCATGATCCTGTTGTTTTTCTTCTGTCTGCGTCTGATGGATGAAGTGAAGGATTATAAAAAGGATATCACGGCCCACCCGGAACGGCCGTTGCCACGAGGGCTGGTGCAGGTTCCAACGGCCAAGAAAGTGATCTGGTTGTGCCTGAGTTTGCAGGTTGTGCTGGGACTTGTGCTTATCAGCCAAGGGTTAACCTATGCTGCTTATTTCTGGCTGTTGACTACAGTCTGGCTTTATCTGATGTATGTGGAATTCTTCTGTGGCCGCTGGCTGGAAGCCCGCCCTTTTTTTTATGCCACCACACATCAGCTGATTATCCTGCCCCTGGTTTTATCCGCTGCGCATCTCGTGGGCAATTTGGACAGTCGGCCCGCGATCTGGTCAGGCGTGATGATTTTAGGCGCATTTTTCACCTATGAAATAGCTCGCAAGCTGGATCCCAAGGCCCATGAACTTTTGCGGACCTATCGTTTTGTTTACGGTCGCAAAGGAGCGCTGAGTCTGATGGCCATCACCACTGCGGTGGCCCTAGCGGGTGTTCTTCTGAAAACCGGTGGTTCAATCAGCGGCAGCTGGCCTTATATCCTGGTCGCCGTCGGCACCTGGATCGGCTGCGCTCTGTGGGGTGAAAACAAACCGAAAGCTGCCGAAGGCCTCGCCAGTGTTTCGCTCCTGGTTCATATCTGGGGGCCGGTGCTTGCGGCTCTCTTCCTCTCAGGAAAGGGCACGCCGTGACCTCTCTTTATTCCTGTCAGCACATTTCCCACAGCTATCAGCAGGGCGCGCAAACATTCCCTGCTTTGCATGATGTGAACCTTGAAATCAAAGCCGGTGAATTTTGTCTGATCATGGGACCCAGCGGTTCCGGCAAATCCACACTGCTGAATCTTCTGGGTCTGATCGAACCCTTGCAAAAGGGCCGCATCTTTTTTCATGGTCAAGACCTGCAGGCGATCGATGAAGCCCGTAAAAATCAGCTGAGACGCTTTCAATTGGGTTTTATTTTCCAAAGCTTTCACCTCTTTGATGTGCTCACGGCGGCGGAAAATGTCGAATTCTTTTTGACTCGTCAAGGCGTGCCGACTGCAGAACGTCGGACCCGCGTGCAGCAAGCGTTGGAGGCTGTCGATCTCTGGCAACATCGGGAGAAGCGGCCGCAGGATATGAGTGGCGGTCAAAGGCAACGCGTGGCCATTGCCCGGGCTTTGGCCAAACAACCTGCCGTGATTCTGGCTGATGAACCCACCGCGAGTCTGGATCAAGACACAGCCCGCAGTATTCTCGTCCTCTTGAAAAATCTTTGTGATCAAGGTCGCACCATTATCGTCAGCTCCCATGATCCCTTGGCCCGCACCTATGCGAGCCGCGTTCTTAATCTTAAGGACGGTCACCTGCAGGCTGGAGGGCAAGCCGATGCTCATTAAAATCGCGTTCCTGAATCTATTGCGCAATTATCGGCGCAGCCTCGTGGGACTTCTAACAGTTGGGTTTGGGGTGACCGCCCTGTTTCTCTTTGACGGCTTTAATAAAGGCGTCATGCGCCAGTACAAAGACAACACCATTCATGCCAAATACGGTCACGGCCAGGTCAATACCAAGGGTTATCGTGAACAGATCTTCGAGAAACCCTGGGAGCATTGGATTGAACAGCCGCAGACATTGATTCAGGAATTGGCTCAGGTGCCTGGTGTCAGTCACGTCTTTCCCCGCATTGAGTTTCCAGCCATACTGCAGGCCGCTGAGCTGAACGTAGCTGGGCGCGGTTTGGCTGTTGATGGTCACGTGGAAGCTGATTTTTTTAATACCATGAATATTGTCGAAGGTCAGACGCTGCGCGATGAGCCCAACGGCATCATACTGGGCCATGGCCTGGCCCGCGCGTTAGCCGTCAAACCCGGTGGTCGTGTGACACTCCTCACGAATACGGTGCATGGCAGCTTGAACGGAGCGGATTTCACTCTTGTCGGTATCTTTCAAACTGGTCTGAAGGAATTGGACGACAGTCATTTTCGAATTCAGCGTGGCGCAGCGGCGCCGCTTTTGGATACGGATCGGATCGAAAGTGTAGCGCTCGGGCTGCATCGGGATGAAGACTGGCCCACTGTGTCGCAGATGATCCGTAATAAGCATCCAGAACTGGATCTGACCTCCTTTGCCGAGCTGGATAAGGTGTATTACCAGCACGCGGTGGACTGGCTGGGTCAGCAATTCATTGTGATTCAATGGATTATTATTTTGATCGTGGCGCTAGGGATTGGCAATACCATGGCTTTTACGGTGCTGGAACGGACGACCGAGATTGGCCATCTCAGAGCCAACGGTGAATCGGCACGGGATGTGCTTGTGCTCCTCCTGTGGGAAGGTACTCTCATTGGTCTGATCGGCTCGATTTTGGGTATCCTTCTAGGCTGGCTTTTGAACATCACCCTTCTGAAGGAAGGAATTTTGATGCCACCTGCGCCTGGTCTGACCCGGCAGTTCTTTGTTAAAATTGAACTGCAACCTTTGATGCTGGTGGTATCCTGCCTTCTGGGGACTGTGACGGCGGCTCTTGCCACAGGTCTGGCAGCTTCAGGTCGGGTCCGGATGCCTATCGCGGCCGCTTTACGTTATCGCTAGGAGATCAGCTGATGCCCTTGAAAATCCTATTTCTGTTCCTCCTGTCTTTCGGTCCGGGTTCCCTCCCACTTCACGCGGCAGGTCCCAGCCCGAGCGAAATTTTGCAAAAAGCGGATGAGGTTCGCAATCCCTCGTCATCCTTTGTCATGGTGGTCACGGTCAAAGACCATGATGGAACGCTCTCACGGTTCGAGGTGAAAACCAAAGGCAAGGATCGCACGCGGATCAAAACACTGGAAGCCGCGCATAGCAAAGCCAACGCCCTCCTCATGGTGGAGCAGGATATGTGGGCTTTTATTCCGAATCTTAAACGGGCTGTGCGTGTGAGCCTGCAGCAGAAACTTACGGGTCAGGCCGCCAACGGAGATATTGCCCGCATGCGCCTGAGCGGCGATTATGAGCCCATTCTGGAAAAGGATGACAAGGACAGCTGGCAGCTGTTTCTGACGGCCAATAAAAAAGGCCTGACCTATGACAAGATCCGCCTTTGGGTCAGCAAGGACGGCTTCAAACCGCGCAAGGCTGAGTATTTGACCATGGCCGGGGACCCTTTAAAATTGGCCACTTTCGAGGCCTACAGTGCGATGGCCGGGGCGGATCGCCCGAAGACGATTCGCATCGAGGACGCCAAACGCAGCAGTGAATATTCCATTCTGGAAATTATCTCACTGCAAAATGCGGAGTTTCCGGACGCCATCTTTCAAGCCAGTAATTTGGGGCTCTGATGCAATCCTTGCTCTTGGTTTTCGCAACACTGTCGGGCGGTCTGAGTCAGGAATCCATTCGTGAACCCGAGCGTGATGATCCCTGGGTGCATCATCGTTCCCGTTTGCATCTGGCCTCGAAGTCCGAGGATGAGGTCCTGGGTAACAGTCGAGTGCTTTGGAGTTACGAAGCCTCGGGATTTTTTCAATACGATGCGGCCGAGGATCCGGATGAACGTGCGGAAGCCCGTGTCGAGAATTTTTTGGTGCGGGCCTATCGCGATCAATGGAATGCGCGTGTCGGCTGGCAAACCGTGAGCTGGGGCGAAACGCTGGGACCGAGCCTCATTGATGTTATTAATCCGCGCGATCTGCGTGATCCCTCGTACTGGCTTCGCGGGGATCAAAAGCTGGCCGTGCCCCTTGTCCTGCTGGGCTGGTCGCGGGATAGTACGGTCATCGATGCCTGGGCGAGCCCCATGGCCCCACAGAGTCTTCTGCCCAAAGAATGGCAGAATGTTGCCATCGAAAATAACGATGCAAGTCGGCTGACCGAGTTCGGTGTGCGAGGTGGGGATCGGGTGTCGGGCTGGGATATGAAAGTCTATGCCATGCGACATCGGGCCAGGACACCGGCGATGAGCCTCCAGATGCGAACCATGGAACCTTTCATCGATGCAACCTTTCCGATGCAGAGCTCACTTGGATTTACGGTGAGTCAGGCCTGGGACAATTCGGTTCTGCGCAGTGAGTTCCTGCACTCCACCTCCGACGATCTGCCGGCCCATAATCTTTTGGATTTTGCCCGGGACCAGGCTGTGGTTGGTCTGGATGGGACCTGGGGTGATCATTTTTTCTGGGGCAGCGAGCTACGGTACAGTCATCAGAAAAGTCAACTGGACCGCGATCGCGACCTGGGCTGGATCATCGCGCAGGGCCAGTGGAGCCTTTGGAATGAGCGCCTGAAACCTTTGGTCCACCTGATGCAAAGGGTTCAGCACCATGATGCCTATCAGCGTTACGAAGTCACGGGTCACATAAAAACGGCCTGGGAAATCGGTCTGGCCTGGGAGGCTTTCCAGTCCTCGCCCCAGGGCTATTTCACAAGGCTTCGAGCTTATGATCGCCTGGGACTGACAGCCCACTGGAGGTTCTAGTATCCAGCCATTGAAGCGTGCGTTTAAACTCGTGCTGAAGGTTTCCAGATCCTGAGTAGCTTCTCGTCTACACTCCTCCTGGTGCTAATGCTATAAATAATCCGACTGAATGTTTCATCATGCAACGACCCAGGAGGGAACGTGAATAAGGTATTCCTTGGACTCCTATGGATGGGCACGACGGTTCAGGCCTCATCGTTTCAGGAATACTGTAGCAATGGAATGGCTACAGTGAAAATAGCGCATGGCCATATCCAAAATGAAATTTCCGTGACGGAACGTATTCGCAAAGATTGGGCCTATGTGGATCAGAAAGTGATCCTGCAGGACGCGTCGATTACAATTTTGGAAGTGACGAAACTGGAAAATCATAAGGACAATATTTGTGAAGGCAAGTGGGGCATTTTCTACTGGCGCAATGTCTTTTATAAAAAAATCCGCATAGCTCGGCAGGACGGCATTCTTTTTTCACCGAACATCCTGGGCTCGTCCAAGGACGGCCGTTTCGTTGAGGCCAGCATCATCTGCGAGGAGCATGGGAATTCTGAAATCATCTGCGATGACCCTTCGCAAACGCCCTGATGCGTGGGAAAGCCTGGGTGAAAAGCGGCTGGTCTATGCTATAATTGTCCGGATAACCGGGTATTGCATGGCAAGGAGGCCGCCTTGGAAACCAAATTTTTTCAGTTAGCTTATCTCAGTCGGGCAACCGAGCCTTTTGAAGAGGCGGAGCTCTTCCAGCTTATTGATCATTCGCAAAAAAATAATAAGGCCAAAGGTCTGTCAGGCATGTTGGTGTACAACTCCGGCTACTTTCTTCAACTCCTGGAAGGTCCCGCCGACTTGGTGAACGCCACCATGGATCGGATCGCGCGTGATCCCAGGCATGTGGATATCAAACGAGTCTTTGAGAATCAGGCTTCCCAGCGCATCTTTGGAAGCTGGTACATGGCTTATAAAAACCTTTCGACCTTTAATCCGCTCCTTCGTCAGCGCGTCGAGAATCTGATCACGAAGCTGGCTGGCAAGTCCAACGTGGAACACCCTGATGAGTTCATCAAAGTCCTGCAGCTTATGCGCCAGGAATTTTAGTGCAGCTTGCCTCTGGCAGGGTTCACGCAAAACCTCATACACTCTGGCCAAACACGGCTTATGAGCGAAAAGCTCAAGAGCGGCGACCTTAGGCCAAGCCCGGTTTCACCCGAAGAAGCCATGAGGTTGATTGCGTTGCCCTCATATAGCCAGAGGTTGAGCCAAGTTCATGAATGTCCTGCAATATTCAATTCTGCTCTGCCTTGCCATGGTGATGAACCTTTCCCAGCGTGGAGAGGCGGCCACCCCGATCCCATTTAACCTGGCCGCGCAGAAGCTTGACGGCCAGTTCATGGGTGAGTCGGTGGAATATTTTGAAGACACGGGCGGCAAACTCGATGTGAGCGAGGTCATATCCCGCTGGGCCGAATGGCCCATCCTTGCCGGTCAGAAACCGGTCATCAACCTGGCTTTTACCCCGCATCCCCTGTGGTTTCGCTGGGCTGTTTAGAACCCCGGTTCGTCGCCCCGTGTTCTCCTTATCGAGCATCCCTACCCGAGCGATTCTTTCAGGGTCTATCCGCTTTTGAATAACCAGTTGGGATCCCCTTTTGTCCTTGGTTATAAAGAAAAGGAATCCGGCGCCCTTCCTTTCAGAAATCCAACATTGCGGCTTGAAATACCACCTGGCCGCCACCTGATTTATTTCCGGATGCAGCATATCGGGGCCGTAAAATTTGCCGTGAAAGTCTGGAGCGAAGAAGCTTTTGCCACTTTGAAATGGAACGGGGAATGGCTGCTGGGTATGTTCATGGGCCTCACGCTGATTATGGTGTTCTATAATATTTTCATGTTCATCATGATGAAGACACAGGCCTATCTTTCCTATGTAGGGTTTCTCTTCTCGTCCCTGCTATGGCTGACTTTTTATTCAGGTCTGGGTCGCATGACGCCTGCTGGCCCCAAGGCCTTCTTCGCCTACACCTGGATTCCACTCATGTTCTGCATGATGTTCTTTCTGGTGGTTTTCACTGTTCAATTTCTGAAGCTCAAGGAACGTCAGCCTCGAATGGCGAAGGTGTTCCGAGTCCTATCCTATCTCGGTGTGGCAGGCGCGGTCATGTCGCTGTTTGCACCTCATTCCGGCTTTTACCTGAGCATGTTGGTGATTCAGCCTACGCTATTCCTCTGCTTCGTGGTGGCCGCTTTTTCAGCCTGGCGAGGCTACCGTCCAGCCTACTTCTATCTCGTCAGCTTTCTGAATGTTGTCGTTGGTGCCACGATGGAATCCCTGGTGGCGCAGGACTTCCTGGACGCCCAGTTTGGGTTCTGGCCGTTTTTCGGCAGCACAGCTCTGCAGACTGTCCTTCTTTCGCTGGCTATCGGCGATCAAATTCACATCAACCAGACGCAAGCGCGTGTGCGGATTGAAAAACTCAATGAAGAGCTTCAGCATCATATCAAGCATATCAATGAGATCGTGGAAGAAAAAACCCGAGCCATTCGATCGATTATGAAGACCATCCGCCAGGGCATCCTGTCGATCCAGGGAGCTGACTTTCGCATTCATCCCGATTACTCCGCCCATCTGGAAGTCATGTTTGGCAAATCCGTACTTCGCAGTGCCGATGCGTTTGACTTCTTGTTTGAGCGCTCGAATCTGGGCCAGGATCAGGTGCGTCAGGTGAAAGCCGTCGTGGAAATCTGCATTGGCAGTGATGGCTTTAATTTTGAAGCTAACATGGACCGTCTGCCGAAGGAAATGCTACTCGGGCAGGGAGATGAGAAGCAAAGAGTCATTGAACTGGATTGGTATCCTATCCTTGACGCCGCCGACTTGATTGAAAAAATTCTGGTGACTGCACGGGATGTCACGGAAATCAGAAAACTGCGCGAGCAGTCCGATCAGCAGCGGAGCCATATCGAGGCGATTCGTGAGCTGATGGAAGTCGACTCAAGCCGCCTGGAAAGCAAATTCAAAGACCTCACGTCCATGATGGATGCCTGTCGGAGCACGCTACAAGGTGTGTCCAGGCTGGAGTCGTCGCATCGCCAGGAGCTCTATATCCATTGCCATACCATGAAGGGTATAGCCCGGTCGCTCGGGTTCAAAAGTCTCTGCGATGCGCTGCATAAGACTGAAGATCTCTTGACGGCAGCACAGCAAGACCTGGCATCGGTAAAAATCTCGAACCTTGAAAGCGAGATCCAGGAATGCAGCCGCATTCTGAGCGCCTACGATCAGCTCAGCCGAAAATTTCTCTCGCCGCGTCCCACTTCGGATCGCTCGGCTATTTCTTTGGATAAGGTTTGGAACGCCTTGAAAACAGGCCATCGTCGTGATCTGGAACGCTTGTGCCTCGTGCCTGCCGGTCAAGTGCTGGAAGGTTTTGCCAGCGACCTCGAAGAGGTGGCGCGGGCGGTGGATAAACCCACACCTCGCTGGAGCATTGAAGCCGACGGGACCTGCTTCAATCCCGACGTGCAGCGCGTGGTTCATGGCGCTCTCATTCATATGATCCGCAATAGCCTGGACCACGGGATTGAAAAACCTGCGATCCGTCAAGCCATTGGTAAGCCCGAAGCTGGCCTTATCCGTGTCACGGTTCAAACCCGCGGCGATCGGATGGAGCTCGTTTACCGCGACGATGGTCGAGGTCTGGATTGTGCCACGATTCGGCGTAAAGCGGTGCAGGCTGGATTGATCCAGGACGCCATGCGGGTCGAACCCAAGGACCTGGCGCCTTTGATTCTGAAAGAAGGCTTTTCCACAGCGGATCAGGTGTCTCACATCTCAGGCCGGGGCATCGGCATGGGGGCGATCAAGAAATATGTCGAAGACCTCGGTGGTACCATGGTTCTGGCTCTGCAGACCCAAGCCGACGTGGAGTCCTGTGTGCCCTTCGAAATCCATCTGGTGTTCCCCTGTATGCATTATAAATTGGATGTGGCTTGATGGAAGCCAAAGCCATCCTATCCAAAGCTCTGGATTACGCGACCGATTATCCGGGTCTGACACCAGAACAAATTAAAAAAATTCGTATGACGAACGTGGGCTGCGGCGTGCAGGCGCTTAACCTTATTTCCCTGACGTTTGGTTTCTCGAGCTGCTGGGTCTCATAGGTTGTCTCAAGCTGGAAAAAGTGGACCGCTTTACCCTGGCTAAAACCGTCCTTTACGTACCGATTATGTTTACTGTTGCAGTGGCCTGTGCCGGTTTCGATGAAAAACTGCAGGTCATCGTCTATGGTTTCCCGATGACCATTGCCTTGTTTCTGCTCTATGGGCGCGACGAATCCAGGGTCCTGTATGCGCTGGTCGTCGCCAGTGTCGTGCTTTTGGTATCGGGCAACCTAGCGGCTGGATTTCTGGCCCCCTTTTTCCAGGTCGCCAACCAGAGCCTTATCCCAGCATTCACAGCGGTCATCAGCGGCCAGGCGCTGGCGCTCTCCGTCCTGATCGTCAAAGGCTTTTTCAATGAAAGCTATCGTTCCGAACAAAAGTACATCGAAGCCGCTCAAACGATATCGGAGCAAAAAGAGCGGCTGCAGACTGTTTTTGATATCGTCGAGGAAGCGGTCCTCGTCATCGGCGAAAGCGGCCGAATCCAGGAGGGTTTCTCGAAATACACCAAATCCATCATTCATCGTTCTGATGCTGATATCCTCGGCCAAAATGTTTTCGATCTCCTGTTCTCGGCTGCTCATCATGATCGGGATGAGATCGATCAATGCCGTTCCGCGCTGGAAATGACCCTTGGAGCTCATGAGCTGCAGTGGGATGTGAACTCTGATAAGATTTTGCGCGAGCTGGAATTCACCTTTTCCGGTCAACGTAAGGTGCTGATCCTTAATTGGCAGCCTCTCATTCGAGACGGGTTGATCACGGGTCTCCTCCTTATGGCGCGCGACATTACTCTCCATCGTCTGCATGATCGGATTAAGAGCGAACAGCATGAACGCGCCCAGGCGCTCATGGGAATCGTGGCGGCCATTCTGAAAAGCAGTCGACAGCTGGTCGAAAACTTTTTCAAAAAATCTCTGATCAAAATGGAATTGATGGATAGCCATCATACGCAGTCTGTCCTGTTTGATCTGCACATGCTGAAGGGTGTGGCCCGTTCGCTGGGACTTCAGGACGCCGCTGCCCGGATCCATGTGATTGAAACGTTGATGCAAGCGCCCAAGGCTGGTGAGCTGGAGTCCAAACTGAAAGGTCTGGAGCAATACTTCAGAAATAGCCTGCAGATAGTCGAGGAAATGGCCGGCACCAACACTTCAACCTCGTCCCACTCCTTTCAAAATCTCTACGACGTTGCGAGTCACACCCGCCTGAATCTTTATTCTTTGCTGGAGAAACATCAAATCGAGCTCGATTTCTTCCAGGTTGAAGATGGTGTGATCGGCTGGAATTCATCGGCCCTGGAAGTTGTGAGTGAGGCCCTGCAACACGCGATCACCAACACCATCGACCACGGATTTGTGTTTCCGCGCATGCGCAATCAAATCACGGCGGCCAAGGTCCAGCTGCAGCTGAGCCTGGCATGAGCCTTTGGAAACGATCATCGAATTGACTGACAATGGCAATGGCATTGACGACGCGACACTCCAATCCTTGGCTCACAAGTATGGTTTGGACCTGGCCACGTTTGAAAATCCTCTCGACTTGCTGTTCGAATCGGGGGTCAGCAGCACCACAGCTGTCTCATTGACCAGCGGCCGTGGTGTCGGCACAGCGGCTGTCCTGGCGGCTGCCGTGAAGCTCAAGGGAACGGCCAGTATAAGGCGCAATGCACAGCGCGGTTTGACTCTTCGTCTAACCTTTCCCCGCGCAACCAGCCTCTATTCCACGCAAACATTGAACATTCGAAGCGGCAAGGAACGCATCTGAAGGCCTGGTCGTCTCCAAGCCGCTCACAAATGTTGCCCGAGTGATCCGCATTCGTGATCAACGTTGCGAATACAGGTATAAATTGATCCTGCTTTCCTCATGACTTGACTGAAAATAGATTGCACAAAACCTTTGACTTTCGAGTCGTCCCACGGTTTAATCCGGCCAATGAAAACGCTCCACAACACACTGAGAGGAACCAAGGATGACGATGGTATCAAAAGCAATCGCTTTCTTCAGTTTAGTACTAGCTATGGCCGCGCCTCTACAGGCTAAAGATGTCAAGGTCGGTGGTGATCGTCCAGCCGTTCTTAAACTTCCTCATTTCTATAATGCCAAGAAAAGTTATTCCTTGATCGTGCTTTTGCATGGTCGGGGCAATACCGCGGCCTTGACCGATCTTTATCTGGGTCTGAGCCGCAGCCAGCCTTTCCATGATTATCTGCTCTTGCTGCCGGATGGGACTGTACGTGCAGACGGCCAGCAGGTTTGGAACGCAACCGAAGAATGTTGCGCGACCAATAACAAAGATGTCGATGACTCCAAGTACCTCCAGGATCTGGTCCAGGAAGTGAAAAGCAAATACAATGTCGACAGTAAACGGGTCTATCTCTATGGCCATTCCAATGGCGGCTTCATGTCCTATCGTTTGGCCTGTGATACCAACGGTGTCTTCGCAGGCGTGGTTTCAGTTGCGGGATCCGAATTTGCCAACGCCGCCGATTGCAAAACCACAACTCCGATTAAAATTCTTCAGATTCATGGGACTGAGGACTCCGTCGTGCCGTTCGATGCCCAAGCTGGTGGCAAAGCCTATCCAGGTGCCCACCAGACTGTGGAACGCTGGGCTGAACGTAACCAGTGCCAAAGTTATGCTGAATATCCCAGAAGCCTCAACCTCGTGTTGATTAAATTGGAACCGGGTCTCGACGAAAATGGCAAACCCACCATCATCGGTGACTTCACTGACTATGTGACGCTTGGCATTTTCCCGGAGACTGATCAGTACATTTATGATGACTGTGCGAATGGAACCAAAGTTGGTCTCTGGAAGGTGAACGGCTCCAACCACGGCCCTGTGTTCCTGGGCGAGAACTTTGTGGGTAAGACCCTGAAGTTCCTGGGTGATAAGTAAGACAGTACGAGGGGCCTCCTGGCCCCTTTTTTTTATTTCGCACCCGCCTAGGGTTGTTCCGCATCCGCCTCATTGAATCTCAGGCAGAGTTCCACCAAAGGACTGTGCTGGTAAAAGTCGGCAATGATGATGTTCACCGATTTGCCGGCTTTGCGTGCCTCATCGTGCAGACGCGGGATCAAGTGAGCAAATTTTGTATTCATCCATTTCACCGCCATATCCCGCAGGCTTGTAATCCCACTGGCCCAGCCCAGCGTCACGACATGGGCATCAGGCGTCAGCACGCCCTGACTCACATAAAAAATATCAGTCGGTCGCTGCCGAATGCCGTTCATCAGGTCCTCTTCCACCTTGGCCGTATGCCGCGTATTGGACCAGGGATTCTGCAGGACCCGAGGCCACACAAAGGTCGAATCGCCGAAGCTGCCATCGGGCGAACGCACACGGCGCTGGCCGAAGAGCAGAATGAGGCTCTTGTCCGCGTCCCACAGGTCCCCTAGACGCACGCCTGCATTAAACCGGTCCCAGGTTGCCACGCGCGGGCCTAACACAGGGTGCTGCTCGAGGTAGCTGATCAGGGCGGTGTGATCATTATTGAAATTCACCAAGGATTGAAAATCGAGCAGAACGATTTCACGAGGATGGGCGTTCACAAAGATCGCGAGTTCCTCGAGCATATGCGTCAGCGAATTGGACAGCAGGCCATGATAAGTCATCCAACCTCGGGGGGTGTTTTCCACACGCAGATCAAAGTAGCGAATGCCATCTTGCAGCTGCTGCAGCATCGAACGATCCTGGGTCTTGGACCAGGACACGACGGCTGATTTTGGAGCGATCTTGAGCACTCCGTCCAGGGTGCTTGATAGGCTGGAACTTTTGGTCATTTGATCGGTGCCGGTATCGTGTGTGCCTGGAATCATGATATTGCGGAGTGCCCGATCGGGCTTGTCCCCATAAATATCACGCATCCAGTTCTGTGGATCGGCTTGAGCGAAAGCCTGCTGCCAGCAGGTGAGCATAAATAGCCCCACGGCCAATAAATGAACCATCGTTCCCCCCGAATTTTTCTGTCGCAAACGGATTTGTTGTGGCGAGGGTAATGAATCGCTTGGAAACTTGTCCAGACGAAACTGTGGGAAGGGGAGAGCAAGGTTCTGTGTGAAGCAGAATGGTCGTTCTAGCCGATGTATTTGTACACAATAATACGGTACATCTGCATTTTTTCCTTGGCAGCCAGCTCATCATAGTCGCGGCTCATATCGATGAAGCCCGAGGTATCTGTCCCTTGAGGAACACGCAGATAACAGCGAACCACCACGAGAGCGCCACGGTTGAGGCAGCGGGTCAAGGACTGCAGATAATTGGATTCCGGAGCACCGGAAAAATAACTGGGAACATTGCTAAGGGAAACGAAATCATATTTTTCCTGAGTTTTGGCTGCGAAACTGAGGATGTCGCGTTCCACCAATTCAATCGCGGTTCCGGCCTGCAGGGCGGCCTGCGCTTTGGGATAAATATCCGGGTGTGCTTCCAGAGGATTGCCTTCCGGATACTGCAATCGTCCCAGAAAGCAGATCTGCAGAAAGAAGTTTTCGCGAGTTAAGCCGTTAGCAAAGAGACGTTTGAACGCGCTGGAATAAAAATCAAAATAGGAATCCGGAATGTTCTTGCGCACAAAACTGCCGCGATAGAGCACGGTATTAAAGAACGTGGCATTGCCCATCAGCATCAGGACGGCCGCTGGCACGGAACACCAGACGCGGTCGTTGAGCTTTTCCGCAAAGAAACGGTCCTGCTCATCCTGAGTCTCAAACTGGAAAATATTATCATAGGCTGATCCCACCAGGAGCCGTACCTTGTTCGGAATGCCGATGAACGTTTGTTCCCAGCGTCCTTGATAAAGGAGGCCTTCCCAGTTGATCTGACGAAACAGCTCCTGAAAATAGCTGCGCGTTGACGGCCTTATATCGAGTTCGGCAAATAAGGCGGCGCGTTCGGCTTTGAACTCGCCCGTGGAATACGGAGGATAACCCAGAAAGCGCTGATAATCCTGCAGCGGATAATGCTGCATGACGCTCCGCCGCAAATCGGCCAGGGCCAGCTGCTGGGTGGCCAGGTCCAGGGCTGTGATCTTCTCGGGTTGCGTGGAAGCCAACGGTAAAAATCTGGCCCCACTGCCGCAGATGGCCAATATTTTTTTAGGCTTGATCTGCCGACAGATGCCCAGCTCGTAAGCGACATCCTCGTTGGCGATCGAATAGTTCAGGGAGTTGAAGTAAGCGTTCCCTGTCATGAAAAAATCCCCCAGCAGTTGTGTCCGCTTACTATACCAGTCCACGCCTCTTGTCAAAATATGCGAACTTGTTCCGGTTTGCGGTAGCTCACGCGAGAGCCTTCATGATTCTTGGTAAATATTGCGGCTCATGGCTTGCCAGTTCACACTAAAATGAAGTATGACGCTTTTGCAAAACAAATCGCCAGGGCTGTTGCCTGCAGAATTTTAGGGAGCTGGCATGAAGTATTGGATTGTGAAGGCTCAGGATAGTGTGAAGCTCCAGGCCCTGGAGAGTGGCGGCAAGGCCCGTAACCTGGCCTTTCTGAGCCAACAGAACTTTCCCGTGCCGCCCTGGTTCGCTCTCGGTCGCATGGCGCTGCAGGCCTTTTTGGAACAGCATCATTTTCATGCGATGATCCAACGCGCGGAAGCTACCGAAGCGTTTGAAGCTGAGGTCCTTGCCGCATTTTTGGACAAGCCCCTGCCAGCCGAGGTTTTGACGGCCTTACGGATGGCGTTGCAAGAGCACGGATTTCAAAATGAATTCGTAGCTGTGCGTTCGAGTGGTCTGGATGAGGATGGTGGGGCGCAATCGTTTGCCGGCCAGTATTCTTCGTTCCTTTTTCAAAAGGGCGAAGATCAGATCATAGAATCCATCAAACGCTGCTGGGCCTCGGCCTTCTCGCATCGGGTCCTGCACTACCGCCTCCAAAATAAACTCGAAATCCAGAACAGCGCCATGGGCGTGGTGATCCAAAGAATGCTCCACGCGGATCGTGCTGGCGTCCTCTTCACAAGACATCCGATCAAGGTTCTGGATCGCGATAAGATCTTAATATCCGCAGTCTTCGGTGCCGGCGAGGGGTTGGTCAGCGGCCTCCTTGCGGCCGATAGCTTTGAACTTTCCCGCGCCTCAGGCGAGGTGGTGCAGGATATCGCGAGCAAGACGGAAGCGCTGGAAATTCATCCGAATGGTGGGCTGCAAAAGGTCAGCCTGCCACCAGAGATGCACACTCAACCGACACTTTCCGCCAGCCAGATCCAAAAGCTTGGCGTCCTGGCTGACCAGGTGGAACGCATGGCCGGCAGTCCCCAGGATATCGAATGGGTGCTTGAAAAGGATGAATTGTATCTGGTGCAAACCCGTCCTATCACCAATCTTCCGCCGGAAGTTTACTATCAATCCTACGAGAAAAAGCTGCAGCCCTTTCTGTGGGATAATTCGAATATCATTGAAAGCTATTCCGGTGTGACCTCACCCCTGACTTTTAGTTTTGCCAGCCGGGCTTATAACCAGGTCTATATTCAATTCATGGATGTGATGGGCGTTCCCAAACAGCATGTTGAGGATATGGCCCCCACGTTCCGCAACCTCCTCGGTCTTTTGCGTGGCCGTATCTACTATAACCTCGCAAACTGGTATGAACTGGTTCTGGCCCTGCCCGGGACAGCGAGCAACAAAACCTTCATGGAAACCATGATGGGTGTGAAGCAGGAACTGGGGCCGGACCTGCAAAAAGTCTTTGATGGCATTCGTGCGGCGCCGCAGTATGGTTTCTTCGATAAGATCAAATTGCTGGCCAAAACATTTTACCGCTTCCGCAAAATCGATAGCATCATCGCGGTGTTCTTCAAGGATTTTAACCGCGTTTATGACGAAGCCCGCGCGGTGGATATGCGAGCCATGGCACTGCCCGAGCAGCTGGCCTATTATTTCCATTTGGAAAACAGCTTTCTGAAAAAGTGGCAGGCACCGATTATCAATGATTATCTGTGCATGATCTTCTTCGGTCTTTTGAAAAAATTGACCGGTCAGTGGATTCAGGGCGCCGATACGGAATCCCTGCAGAATGATTTGCTCTGCGGTGAGGGTGGCCTCGATAGTACCGAGCCCACCAAATTCCTCCTGCGTCTGGCCAAACGCATTGATGTCGGCGATCCAGCATTTAAAGCCTGGTTTATCAGTACGCCGGTTGCTGAGGTGATCGCCGGACTGCGTGGAACTTATAAGGACACCAGCACGGCCAAGGACTTTGCCGAGTTCCTGGATCGTTTCGGTTTCCGCTGCGTGAACGAACTGAAACTGGAAGAACCGGATCTGCATGATGATCCAAGCTTCCTGATTCATTCCCTGGTCAGTTACATGCGTATGCAGTCCTTCCAAACGGAGGATATGGAAGTCCGCGAGCGTGAGATTCGCTCGAAGGCTGAGGCTATCGTCGATCAAAATCTGCGTGGCTGGAAGCGCGGCGTTTATAACTTTGTACTTAAGGAAGCGCGCCGTGCCGTTAAAAACCGCGAGAACCTGCGCTTTGCTCGGACCAAGAGCTTTGGTTTGACTCGACACCTCTTCCGAGCCATGGGCGCCCAGCTCGTGGCAGCAGGCCTTTTGCAGGACGAACGGGATATTTTCTATCTCAGCATCGATGAAATCATTGCCTTTGTGGAAGGCCGTGGTTTGACCACCCGCCTCGGGGAAATCGTTGCCATCCGCAAGGCGGAGTTTGATGACTACCGCCGTACTCCATCACCTCCCGAGCGTTTTATCAGCTACGGGGCTGTGGGATTTTCGCTGGTCTGGCCGAGCGTTTTGCTGGAAGCCGACCTGTTGCGCAGCCTCCAGGAAGTGGGTGATGATCCGGATAAAATGCATGGAACGCCTTGCTGTCCCGGTGTCGTCGAAGGCACTGTGCGGGTGGTGGAAACTTTAGCTGACGCGGCCGGTATCAATGGTGATATTCTCGTCACGTCGCGGACCGATCCAGGTTGGGTACCGCTGTTCCCATCCTGCTCCGGGCTTTTGATTGAACGAGGTTCCCTGCTGTCACATTCGGCGGTTGTCGCGCGGGAACTGGGTCTGCCGACCATCGTCGGTGTGAATGGCGGTTTGATGAAGCGCCTTAAGACTGGCGATCGCGTGCGCCTGGATGCAGGCAAGGGTGAAATTACCATATTGAGGTGATCCATGGGCTTGATGATCGCGATTGCACAGCCTCAGCAGGCTGATCATGAAAGCGCCTGGTACGCTCTCGGCGTCCATGATCCGACTCGCATCAGCCCTGAGCATGAGCGGACTCTGCTCGCGAATCTCGGTAATGAAGGTGCGCAGATCGTTGTTATTTATCAGGATGATAAGCCCATTCTGCGATTTCTTGTACATGATTTTTTGCCTGACGAAGGCACGACCTGCCTCGGATTTTTTGCAATGGCACCGGATGCGCCTGATGCCATGCTGCAGGAAGGCTTTCAGCAGGCCCTGCAGAAATTGGAACATCCGTCGCGACGCAAATGGGTGGGGCCGATGAATGGCAGCACCTGGTTCGCCTATCGATTGCGTGTGGATCAGCATCCCCTGCAACTGGATTGGGAACCGCAATCGCAACCTCGCCTGCAGGAGCTGTTCAAAACCGCGGGTTTTCAAGCCTGGGCCCATTATCATAGCACCGCGACGGTCGGTTTGAAGACCATGCAGGATTATCTTTACAAGGATTGGAAGCGGGTGGTGGAGAATGGTTTCTCGCTGCGGCCGATCACGGGTAAGGAGCTGCAGGGCGGCGCGTTGCTTGAATTGCACCGGTTGAGCCAGATTGGTTTTGCTGATAATCCTTTGTTTGCTGCTTTGAGCTTCGAGGCTTTTGCCCGCAGCTACCTGCAGGGAAAATCGAGCAAGGAAAATTTTCTGTACATGGCCTGTGAACCTTTAGGCCGTACCGTCGCTTTCTTTCTGGCTTTTTTAGAGCCGCCTCATGCAGGTCAGACGCAGAAAACCCTGGTTCTAAAAACGGCTGCCACCGATCCCCAGTACCGTCGGCAGGGACTCAGCAATGCCCTGCTTTATGCGATCACCCAGGATCTACCGACCGATATCAGTGATGCCTACATCTCGGCCCTGGTCTTTCAAGGCTGGACCAGCGAATCGTTTGCCCGTCACGGCAAAACGCTGTGGGAACACCAGTATGTGCTGATGGCCAAGGACCTAGTCTAGACAAGTCGCACCGGATAGCATACATTTTTCTTACTAGTACCCACAATTCCCAGCTTCCCATTTCCATTTGAGTTCTTAAAGTCTTACCTCACATCGACGATTTTAAGTTGATAGGTAAGAACCATGAGTAATGAGCATGATTATGTCAGCTGGATTGACTCAGATTTTTCCACTCTGGACTTTGGCGATCATCGGCTTACCAAGCGCTTCTTTCTGACAGCAAAAAGGCTCATGGCCAGCCCTGATTCAAGCCTGAATCAAGCTATGAACTCCAAAGCAGAACTGAAAGCAGCATATCGTTTTTTTAGGAACGAGAAGGTCGATGCTGATGAAGTGCTTTCAAGTCATCAAGTGGGATTGATGGGAAGAATTCAGAATGAAAAAGTAATTCTTGCGATTCAGGACAGCTCACTGTTGGTTTACAGTGGCCATAAGAAAACTCAAGGGCTAGGCGAAATGGGCAGGGTATATACCTCAGGCGATCGCGGGATATGGCTTCACTCGTGCCTCGCAGTTAGTTCTGCGGGACTTCCTCTCGGCATTTTCAGTCATCATTGTTGGGCACGGGATCGACCTTTTGAAAAATCAGACTGCCGAGTGACTCGGCGCAACAAGCGGCAATTGTTGACAGCGGATGAGAAGGAGTCTATCAAATGGGTGGACAGCCTTGAACAAACCATGGCGATTGCAAATGGAAGCGGGGCAAAAATCATAACAATTGCAGACCGCGAAGCGGACTACAATGTATTGATGGGCAGAGCGATCGAATTGGGGGATGGCTTCATAATCAGGTCGCGAACGGATCGACTGATCCATGACTACTTCAAACGCTCGACTACTCTCTATTCCAAATTGGATTCTTCGGCAGCAAAGGGAACAATCAAGGCTGTAATCTCTAAGCATGACGACAAAAGCAACGTTCCAGTCACTCTGAAGATAAAATTCTTCCCATTTAGTTGTCGCATATCGCCCAATTTAAAAAAATATGCGAGGGTCTCGCAGATTTCCAGCATGCGGCTTTGGGCTGTCGAAGCAGAAGAAGTCAAGTCAGTCAGCGGTGATCGACTTCACTGGATACTTCTAACAACGGAACCAGTCCACACCGTGGAAGACGCCAAGAAAATTATCGATTGGTATAGAGCACATTGGATGATTGAAACCTATTTCAAGGTTTTAAAATCAGGACTGCGAATAGAAGAGTGCCGACTTGGATCAGCCGACCGATTGTTTCGCTACGTGGCCTTGATGGCAATTATAGGCTATCGAATACTGTATCTTTCGAGAATTTCGCGAGCTTCTCCTGCAATGTCATGCACTGCTGCATTCACAGAAAGTGAATGGAAGGTTTTGGCAATAAGCACCAAACGAATGGAGAAGATTCCGACTGATCCGCCTTCAATTTACGAGGCTGTGATTATGCTAGCGAGGTTGGGCGGATATCAGTCCAGAAAAACAGACCCTCCTCCTGGTCCAATAGTTATTTGGAGAGGTCTGAAAGCTCTGAAGGAAAGAGTGCAAGTTTACGAGATTCTTTCCCACTGATCTCAATCTGACGTATCGAGCATGCTAAAGATTCGCGGGACGGCGAAACAAGATACACAACATTTTGGTGCGTATGCTTTTGGGCGCCATTGGACTTCATTAGCAAGACCTTTCAATATTCACTCGAAATATCGTCTGGGAACGAAGAATACTTGCCAATTTTTCTGTGGTCCAGCAGGCAATCGCGAACTTTATGCATAAGTACGGCGTGCGATGACGTGAAAGTTGTGGGTACTAGCAAGACATTTTTATGGAAATGAATCCGGGGACTCATGTCATGGCAAACGTGCACCCATCCTTGCTGGAACGCAAGATTATCCACTTTGATATGGACGCGTTTTACGCGTCGATTGAAGTCCGTGATGACCCAAGTTTAAAGGATAAACCTTTGGTTATCGGCGGCTCCCCTCAATCGCGAGCTGTGGTTTGCACCGCCAGCTATGCCGCGCGAAAATTCGGCGTAAAGTCGGCCATGCCTTGTTCCCAGGCGGCGCGGCTGTGCCCCGATGCGATCTTCATGTCCCCGAATTTTCATAAATATCACGCCGTCTCCCAGCAAATCCGGGCCATCTTTGGGCAATACACGTCCCTTATTGAACCTCTTTCCCTGGATGAAGCCTATCTGGATGTGACGCACAATGAACGCGGACTCTATGCCACCAAACTGGCGAAGCTGATTCAGGATCAAATTTATGATGAGCTGCAACTCACCGGATCGGCGGGTGTGGCACCGAATAAACTCCTGGCCAAGATTGCTTCGGATATCAATAAACCCCGTGGTTTGACGGTCATCCTTCCCGAACAGGCTCGACGATTCATGGAAAATCTTCCGCTGCGGCGTATTCACGGCATCGGCCCCGCCAGTGAAAAACGTTTGCAGCAGGCAGGCCTTGTGTATTGTCGTGATGTCTGGCGGCGTGATCCAGCCGAATTGGAAGAGGTCCTGGGTAGCATGGGACGCTGGATATGGGAGCGTTCCCAGGGTCTTGATGATCGTCCTGTGGAAGTCGAACGGGAACGAAAATCCCTGGGCAAGGAGGATACCTTTGCTACTGACGTCCTTGATCTTGATGTTCTGATCAAGGAATTACGGGCGCTGGCTGTGTCCGTGGCGGAAGCCTTGCAACGTCGCGGGCTGCGTGGCAAAACCATTACCGTCAAATGCAAATATGCCGACTTCAATCAGGTGACCCGCAGTCGCTCCGTGCCCTCTCCCACCGATGAATCGGCCGTGATTGAAGACATCGCCTGTGAGCTTTTGCAGCAAACGGAAGCTGGAAAAAGAAAAGTGCGGCTCCTCGGGGTCAGTGTCGCCAACTTCGAAACACCCGAGGCATTACCTTTGGCCTTGGACACGGCCAACCCGCATTAGAATCTGCGGCCCACGGTCACTCGAATGGACGTTGGTTCCACGGGATGATAATGCAGGTCGGCAACGGGATCGGTTTCAGTCGCCAGCTGCGATTCGTAATAATAGTCGATATCGTGATCATGGCTGTTTAGAGCATTTAGGGCATCGACGGCCCAATCCCAATGACCTGTTTCGTAGGCCAGATGCAGATTCAGAATGCTGGTGGGTTGTGACGTCCGACTGCCATCGGCCGTCAACGGACGTTCGCCAAAGTATCGGAATCGAGCCGCCGTGGACCAAGATGGATTGAACTGACTGCCCACACCAAACATCGCAACAAAAGGCAGATGACCTTCCACCTGATCGCCCTCCTGTTCCGGATCGGATGCGAAACGCGCTCGAGCCCACGATAGCTCCAGATCCGCATGGAAAATTGGTGCGGGTGAAATTTGCAGCATCCAGTCAATGCCTTCACGGCGACTCGCCCGCGAAGCTTCTGTTGTCCCCGCGTCACCGATGAAGACGAGTTCTGAATCCACATGCAAACGCCAGACTGCAAGCGACATACGGGCCCAATCCTCGGCTTCATAGCTGCTCCCGATTTCATAGCCACGTACGGGGACCACACCAGGGGCGGCTGATTCCTGCGAGGTCACGCCACGGGCATCGTTACTATGAAAACTCTGGCCGCCGCTGCCGAAAATTTGCCAGCCAGGTCTGACCGTGTAGCTCGTGGTCAGCTTCGGACTGGTAATCGAAGCGGATGCTTCACGATCAGTTGCCTGATTCCCTTTGTTGTTATTAGGTTCAATATTCTCGTGTCTTCAGGCTCCTCCCTAGGCAATGTTACTGCCAAGGGAGACCGTATCGAAGACACGAAGTCCCAGCCTGCCCGACTTGGTGAAACCTGTAGCTATAAGCAAAATTTGTAGCTTTTCATGCCCGCATTCACCAAACGCAACAGCTTTCACTGTTTGTTCAGATTCATTCAAAGAGGCCACGGCATAGCCATTGAGGCGATTGAGATATAAAACTGGCACTGGTGACGGTGACTCAAAAAAATTTTTATCGTGTTATAACAGCAAAGGTTGATCGTCAACCACCAGCAGGGGAAGCAGCGGAAGGACCCGCCACTTAGGAAAAATTCGATAAGTCTTTCAACCATTTAGTTGTTAGTCGTCATTCTTTGCTTGCTAGAACACAGATGTTGGGTCCTGCAGGTCCAACTGCTGCATCGAAGCCTATTTCAATCTTGGTGAAGCCAAAGAATTTTAAGGCACCGATGAGGTCGTCTCGGAGAATCCAATTGCTGTAATTGGCAGTTCCGCCACAGAATCGACTTTCAAAAATCGAGCTAAAATAGTCTTGCCGGCACAAGGTATGCTCGTAGCCCTTCCAGTTTGATTTTGTTAACGTACTGAAATGCCGGCGAAGCTTGGGATCGGACTCAATGGATTTCTTTTCATAGTAGTGAGTCCAAAGGACTATTTTATCGCTGACCCCAGACACCAATTCAATAAACTCAACGGGGTTGATCATGTGATAAAGAACGCCCAAAGCAAAAACAACATCATAATTACCGGGTTTTGAACGCAAATAGGGAAGGATATCACCGCATAAAAAATTGACTTTTTTGAGGCTTAAAATTTCTTTGGTAATGAGACATCTTAGATAACAAGCTCGATTCATTTCTATGGCTGTAATAGAAGAAGCACCGGCGGCCTCCATCATATAGGAATGCCCCCCTTCCAGAGGACCAACTTCAAGAATCTTTTTGCCGTCTAGACCTTGCATTGTTTTGATGGCCCACTGAATGCGACTATCTTCAAATAAAGGAACTTCCCCCGCTACTATATTCGGCAAAGGCAGCTTGGACCACCAATCCCCTTTAAACAAATCGACCGCATTCTGGACCGAAGGAAGGGATCTTACATAGTGATCGCTGGTAAGCCTTGCGTTAGAAGGAAATAAAGATAAGAGAAGAGATTTCATGTAGGCTTTTAACTGATCAAAAGAGGAAGGAATAAACATTTTCTTCATTGTAAATGCAGCCTTAAAGTGTGTGATTGCATCGCCTTAAAATATATCGACTCTAATTCTAGTGAACTATTTAAGGATTAAAAGGCCTGAAATCTCAACCACCAATTCCAGTATGGCAAGCTGTCCTGAACCAAGCGCAACAATGCAAGCGTTCGCTTACAAGGACTTTGATTGGAATTCTTCTTTTCAATCCAGTGCTGCCCTGCTGCGAAAAACAATCGAGGTGTGGAAGAGCCTGCGCTGGTACGACCTGCGAACCCAGTTTTGCGAGAAGGGACCCAAACGCAGACAGCGTACTACATTTTCATGATGTACAGAGATTGTTAAGTTAAGACCATTATTTCTAACACCGAAATAAGGCAAGGTTGATCGTCAAGCATGTTAGGCACGAACGCCAGAAGGACCCGCTGCATACTGAAACTCGACTATCGAGCTTTTTTGACCTTGATATAGGGTGTTTTAGCAAGGTGTTTTTCCTACATGGCTGCCCCATGCGAGCATGCCCTTGATTTTCTTCCAAAAAGAAATTGAATCAGCCTGCTAGTGAGGGGTTCCCCGCAACTCCTCCTCGGATTGTCCAGTTTGACTTTTGAAGCGATGTTTCAGCTCGTTATAATTGAACTTTGCTTTCAATCGACAAGATTCATCAAACAGACTCGGTGCACGGCGATTATCAAGTCCACCCTTAAGCGCACCCATGACATGAAGCCAAAGAGCCGTGATATTAACAAATTTCAAAAAGCACTGAATGTTCGCAGTAAAATGGACCAAGCGCGCCATAATCTAATATTGTAAAAAACGAAGTTTCACTTCAAATCAATCGCTTTGCTTTATGAATCGAAACATTGTTTATTGAGTGAGGTAACGGGACCTATCACACACATCTGGAGGAACTCATCATGGTCTTTGGCCGAATTCTGGCTTCTGTTGGTATCGGTGGTGCCAAGGTCGATACAAAAATTTCCAACCCCAACCTCTCGCCGGGTGGGATGCTCCGAGGCACGGTTAACCTGCTCGGTGGTGCGGTGGATCAGGCGATTGAGCGAATCGACATTGCCTTGGAGACCTATGCCAAGCGGGAAGTGAATGATGGAGAAACGCAGCTTAGTGTGGTGATCGGTGCTGAAACTGTGGCTTCGGCTTTTCAAATTCGAGCCGGCCAGACTTTGGAAATTCCGTTTGAGGTTCGTGTTCCCTGGGATATACCCTTGAATTATCTCTATCAGCAGGATATGCCGGTCTCGATCTTTTTAAGGACCCACGTTCATCTGGCCAATGCGGTGGATTCGGGTGATCGGGACCCCGTGCGAGTGAGTCCGCTTCCGGCCCAGCAGCTTGTGCTGGATGCCATGGCCCGTATGGGTTTTAGGCTGACCAAAGTCGATGTCGAATATGGTCAGATCACGGGCGCGCGTTTGCCCTTCTTTCAAGAGATTGAATTTCGGCCTGGCAGCAACTATGCCGGTCGCTTTAACGAAGTGGAGGTGACGTTTGTCAACCGTCCACAGGATATGGATGTGATTTTGGAAGTGGATCGCCGGGCCCGAGGTTTTCAAGCCTTCTTGGGTGGGCATGAGGATCAAATTCGGCGTTTCCGTGTAGCCTATGCCGATGCGGAGAGAACCAATTTTGAAACCATGATTGAGCGTACTTTGTTCATGTAAGTTCTTGGGCGGGACGCATACTTTGCGTCCCGCATTTTTTTTGGGTCAGACACCCTGATGGATGCGCCTCTCGCCGTGTTTGACGGTTAATTTTTTCGAGCGTTGGGGCAGCATGGTATACGTCTCATCAAGAATTCCGCTCACGAAGAAATACTCCGCGGTGGCTTCTGACTCTGTAAAACTGGTGATCATATAGCCACGATCATTGATGTTGGTGTAGCGCAGATTTTTGATAAGACTCAGCACCTGCTGCTCGGTAGCAACGACAGCTTCCTTGGGAATCCCCAAAATAACCTCGAGACCAGGTGAGGTCACCGACGGCGTCGCGAACTCAACGCCACACGGTTCCTGGCTCGCATCCACCAAATCATTAGCCCATGCATTATGCGAGTCACCGGCCAGCACAATCAGATTGCTTGCCGAGGCCTTGGCTGCTTGCAAAATGTTTTGGCGCTCGGCTTCAAAAGCATCCCAGGCATCCAGGTTATAAGGCAAAGCGGGAAAACTCAGCAGTTTCCTGTTGGCTGCAAGATATTCCGCATCCGCCACGGAAAGCTCGACGCCCTGCGCGGCCATCGTTGCCAATTTTACGAGGCGTGAAAATCCAGCCAGTGAAATCTGCTGCGTGGACAAGGCGCCTGGCAGATACATGCGGCCCATCAGGACCTGTTGCCCCAGCACCTGCCACTGCGTATCCGCCTGAGCGATCTGACCTTCGATCCATTCACGTTGCACGGGTCCGAGAAGGCTGCGGTCAGGATCGGTGATATCCGCTTGAAGCTGGATTCCATCAAACTCATCGGCTTGAAAGTAATCTGGATACAGAAGCGGCTGATCACGACCGGCAAGGCGCGTATCGAGCATGTGCAGAGCCACCAGTCGGCCAAACTTAAAGCTGCGGTAGATGATCGTATTATCATCGGGGGCTTGAGGACGAACGGGAATCCATTCGCTATAAGCCTGCAGCGCCTGGAGCTTTCTGAACTCAAAAACGCCTTCCTCAGCCTGGTGATTGATGGCGCCTTCACGCCAGGAATTGTTCGCCACTTCATGATCATCCCAGACGGCAATAAAAGGATGATTTTGATGCAGAGCTTGAAGGTCCGCGTCACTCCGATACTGCGCATAACGAGTCCGGTAATCCGCCAAAGTCAGAATTTCATGAGCCGGCAGAACCTCGCGACCTAGCGCGGCCGCCTGGGCGGATGCGTAGCCGCCTCTCTGGTATTCATAAAGATAATCACCGAGATGCACGACGGCATCGATATCCGTTAACTTGGAAATTTCCTTGTAAACGTGAAAACGGCCAGCTGGAAAATTGGAGCAGGAGACAACGGCGAGTCTGACCTGCTCGGCATCGTCACCGACCAGCGTGCGCGTTTTGCCAACAGGAGATGCAAGATCCTTGGAGCGGAATCGATAATAGTAGCGCGTCCCACTTTGCAGGCCTGCGGCATCGATCTTGACCGTGAAATCACGCTCGGCGGAGGTCTCGGCCGTGCCCGCATTCACCAAGGCGGCAAACCCAGGATCAAGGGCGACTTCCCAACTGATCCGTACCGTTGGGGTCTTGCTCACATCCTGGGGCAGCGCCCGGGTCCAGAGGATCACGCGATCCTGCAGGGGATCACCGCTGGCCACGCCATGACTGAAGAGAATCCCTTCACTCAGGTTATCGTCGCAACCTGATATACCAAAAGAGAGGATGGCTGTACCAAGGCCGTAGGCCGAAAGCTTAATAAAATCACGTCTTGATTTCGGATTGAACACGCCGAGTCTCCTGCCTGATGAATCTTTCAGCCAGCTCTAACCCCGTTGCGCGGAGGAATCAAGCGTCTTCATCATAAATTTAAGGAAACCGGCACGATTTGTAAAATTGTCGTGGATAATGTCTGGGGTGTTCTGGGGGAGGAGGGAAGGGAAGCTAAGCTTCCCTGACTTCAGTGGGCGACTTTCATCTTGGGCTTCATCACCTTGGTGTAAACGTCCCACTCTTTCACAAAGGATTTCTTCACTTGCTTGCGCAGGCCCATCAGCGTCTTGAAGGGCCAGTTTTTTTGCACGATGTTCACGACCCAGGTCGGCAGGATGCCCTTGGGATCGGCGAGATATTCGGCTTTCACAAAAGTTTGATTGGGGCCTTTGGGCAGCAGCACATAGCGTCCATGGATGACGGCACCGCGCACGCCAATGGTATCCGATGCAGGAGCCTTGGGATGCTCCACTGATTTCACATCCACGATCACCGCATTCATGGCTTGATCCACCGAGAAATCATAGCGGTAAACAAAGTCGCGATTGGTGACGGGGAAAGGCATCGAGAAAGCAGCATATTGAATATTGGAAAGATCATTCGGTGTTTCAATGGTGCGGGTGCTTTTGAATTTATCCACCCAATCACCCTTGTGTTCGTTATCCATAAGGACCCACAGGATCTTGCCGATGGACGCATCAATCATCGCTTCACCGCCCACGCCCTTGACGGCACTATCGGGAAACGACTTGCGGAAGACGGTAATGCCTTCCTCCTCATTAATCTTTTCCCAGCCCATATTTTGCCATTCACGTACGCCCGCTTGGGCCGGCGTTTGCCACAACAAAATACTGAAAAAGGCCAAAGCGATGGGCCGTGCAAACATAGTCTATCTCCCGTCCAAGCAAAGAATGAGTTTGCTTCCATTATATCGTCATAATGGCTGCGCTGTCCAGGTTCTCACAGCTCGATCAGGTAAAGCCCACCCCGAATCGGTTGGTCGGCTTGCATCCGCAAAGCCTCGACCTGAAAGGCACGCAGCTTCATGTTATGGACCTGAAGACGGGATTGTATGTAGGCAAGACTGTGCTGGTAACGCCCGGTGAGCAGGAGTCGCGGGGATTCGCCTCCATCCTGAAATTCGGTACTGAAGAGCAAAAAAGCCGAAGTTTTGGCTTTTTCCCGAATGGCAGCGAACAGGGGATCGAGGGCACCGATGTAAGGGACAAGGTCCGCGGCCACGAACAGGTCGTAAGAAGAGGCGCTGGCGGCCAATGTTTCGATGCAATCACCGGCAATGAGTTGACGGTAGATATTTTTTTCCGCCGCCCGCTGCAGCATCACAGGCGAAAGGTCATAACCATCCACTTCATTCACCAGATGGCCAAAGGCTTCCATGCTGCGCCCGGTTCCACAGCCTAGATCACAGGTTGTGAAACGGCGTTGCCGGGCTGGGCCGTAGTTCATCAGAAGATTGCGGAGACATTCCGGAGCCCGATATTTCAAAACCTGATTCATATGCTGATCATAGGTGGGCGCATACTGATCGAAAAGTTCCACGATATATTCTGAGGGTGCGCGGGTCGGTGTGTTGCCATCGAGTGCGGCCATGAAATAAAGAGCCGTGACGTTTTCAGGATCGATCTCCAGAATTTTCTCGTAGCACTGGCGGGCTTTATCCAGCTTTTGACTTGATCGATAGAGCGGCGCAAGGTTGATCAGGATATCGGGATCCTTGGGATTCAAACGGTGGGCATGCTCATAGACACCAACGGCTTTTTCATTCTGGCCGATGGTGCGAAGCAGGTTGCCCAGGTTAAAGCTGAGATCGGCATCGGTGGGATTGGTCAGGATCGCCTGGCGGTAAATTTTTAAAGCCTCGGCGTAACGACCTTGCTTATGCAGAGTCGTCGCTAACATCTTCCAATAGAGCCGGCTGGGCTGCGCGTCCTGCTGCATAGTGCCTCCTTGAAGAACCTCCTAATACGATAGCTTAGTGATCCAACGCTTGACAGATATGCCCAAAAAGTAAGCATATTTCCTTCATGCTTTTCAATCCTTTCAGCGACTTAAGATCGGCATTGGACTTGCTTCAGGAAAGGTACTCCTTGCTGTTTCGCTGGGTTATTTGCCGAGGTGGATTATGAACAGACTCTTCAAACTTTGGATCATCCTTGTCGTGAGCCTTCTTGCTTCCGAAAATGCGCTGGCTCAACGCATGACATCCCCATTTATGCAACGCGTGATCGAACTCAAACAGGGCCAGTTGCCGCCCCTGGGTTTTGTGAATTCCTTGGAAAGACATGATAACCCCAAGTTTGCACGAGCCGTCTGCATGCACGGGGGAACGTACAACAGCATCTGCCAGAAAAAGTTAAACCCCAGCGTAGGCTGGTCGCTTTGCATTCTGGGTGGTCGGATTCCTGCGGAATGCGATCTGCCAAAACAGGCTAGTGTGGGCTTTGGTCTTTGCATGGCCGCGGGCCGGGACGTGACAGACTGTAATTATGTACAGAATGCGACCGTAGGCTATGGGCTTTGCATGACAACCGGACGTAGTTTCCATGAATGTTCGGCCCCCAGCCAGCCATCCGTGACCTTTGCCTATTGCATGGCGCGCGGTGACGATGTAAGCACCTGCATGAGTGTTAATTAAAATCAACACAAAGCCCGGATGTCGACTTGGATATTTCATTCAATGACGATGTGCATCACTATCCTGATTCCACGCTTTGGCTGGTGACCCAGGAGCCAGTCCTGAATGAATTCGTCTGCTATCTGAAAGATAAAAAAGATCGTTTTCTGCGCGAAGGTCTGGGTGGCCAGGAGCTGATCGTGTCGCGCTCGCGGCTCGAGGACGTACGGCGGGCGTATACGCGCATGATCTGCAAGGGTGAAGAGAAGCTGCATCGGCTGTGCGGTCTGCTAGGCGATAACCTCCTGACCAGCGACATGCAGATGAAAAGCGTGGTGATCGCGCAAATGCCCGGCACCCAACAACGCTTGAAGCTCATCCAGGATATCCAAAAATCCGAAGTCTATGGCCGTACCGACCTTGACCTTGGCAACTGGCTACTGGAAAAACTCCGCTATGCCGGTCCCGAGGGTTGGGAACGTCCCCGGCTGATTGCCAACGTTGTGGAATACCAACCCCTCTGCCGCAACGCCTTTGGCATCAACAAAATGATCTCCCGCATCAAAGCCGAGGAGCAGATCTGGTCCAAGGTGGTCGATGAAATTTTCGAACTGGATAAGCTCGTCAATCAGGATAAGAAACTGCGCGAGCTGAGCTACTTCATCAAAGATATATTTGGTATTAAGATCGTGGTGGATGACGTCCACTGCATCCAGGATGTGCTCGATGGGCTGGAAGCAGCCAGTTGGAACAGCGAAACTCTGGCTTTGCATGGCGTCGCGCATGAACCATCGACGCAGCGGCTCAAGAGAATTGAGATCAAAAACCATGTCGGTGAATCCCAGCAGAAGCAAAGCGGATGGCAAGCCATCAAGGCTGTGTATTCCTGGTGGAACAAAACCTTTGAAATCCAGGTCCAAACCCTGGACGTGTATCTGCGTGAGCAGGAACTTCTGACCAGCGAGAGCCATGCCGCCTTTAAAGAGAAGCGGGAGCGCGTTCGGCAGGAAGTGGCCGATCGTTTGCCACTGTTCGGTTTCTATCTTCAACTGCTACGTTGGCTCTTTATCAGCCCTGGCGCCACCCCGCCTGAACTCGAAGGCATTCGCATTCTCATGAAGGACTGATAAGTCGTCCTCCAGCACCAAGATAATCCTTGCCAATTTCGCTGGCTTGCGCGACCATATCGCATGTTTATCCGACCGGAATTCTCTGGAGGAAATGGGACAACCATGACGCAAGCCATTCGTATCGAATCCGTTTCGAAAGTCTATCCGCTTGGCAAGACTGAAGTGAGAGCTCTCAAAAATATCAATTTGAATATTGAAGAGGGTGAATTCACGACCATTGCCGGGCCTTCGGGCTGTGGGAAGTCCACTTTGCTGAACCTCATCGGCTGTATGGACACACCGACCTCGGGCGAGGTCTATATCGAGAATCAGCCGATCTCCAAGCTGTCAGACAAGGATCTGACCCGGCTGCGTTTGGAGAAGCTGGGTTTTATCTTCCAGAGTTTCAACCTCATTCCGGTTCTCACGGTCTATCAGAATATTGAATTCCCCTTGCTGATTCATGGCGGCTTTACCCCGAAGGATCGCGCGCGCATCATCGATGAGCTGGTTGAGGAGGTCGGGCTCAAAGACCAGGCAAAACAAAAATCCAACGAGCTATCCGGCGGCCAAAGGCAAAGGGTTGCGATCGCCCGGGCTCTGGTGACGTCACCCCGCATTGTTCTGGCTGATGAACCCACCGCCAACCTCGATTCGGCAACTGGCGAAAAAATCATCAACCTGATGAAAGAAATCAACAGCACCCATAAGACCACTTTCATATTTTCAACCCACGATCCGCAGGTGATGCAGCACGCCAGCCGCGTCGTTCGGCTCAAGGACGGTGAAGTCGTCAAGTCCTGAAACCGAAGGAAGGAGGCTTTGGATATGAGACTCTTCGATATGATCAAGTTGATCATGAAATTGGCATTTCGCAATCTTTGGCTCTATCGAGTCAAAACCCTGGTGATCGGGATCCTGCTTTGTCTGGGCACCTTTCTCGGGGTCATCGGTTTTTCCCTGCTCCGCGATGTGGAAGGTTCGATGCGGGAAAGCATCATCGGCAGTATCGCCGGCCATCTGCAGATCTATTCGGACAAAGCCAAGGATGATCTGGCCTTGTTCGGTGGCGGTTTTATGGGGCGCGCGGATATCGGCGAGTTGCCGGATATCGTGACCTATCGTGATATCGCCATGCAGAATCCCAACGTTGAAGCCTTTGTCCCGATGGGACAGGATATGTCGATGCTGGGCCGTGGCAATGAAATGGATGCCAGCATTGATGATCTGCGGGCGGCTCTGAAAAGTCAGGACCCGGTCGTGATCAAAACCAGGCTCGATGCCGTGCGGTTTCAGCTGGAGCAGCTGAAGAAGGAAGCGGCCGAGCAGAAAAAGCTGGTGGCGGATATCAAGACCGTGGAAGAGCATGAAGCCGATATTGCCAAGGCTCAGGCTCCTGGTTTCCTCGATACGCTCACCACTATCGATGAGACCAAGCTGCAGTTTTTGGAAACCAAAATTGCACCGCTGTCCGGTGAAAAGACGCCCATCTACCTGGGGTACATCGGCACGGATATCAGCATTTATCAAAAGAACTTCCCCAAGTTTCGCATGGTGGAAGGCGAGAATCTTCCGCCGGGGCAGAGGGGTATTTTGCTGGCCCATCGCGCCCGGGAAAACTTTTTGAAGGTTATCGTGGCGCGAACCTTCGATCGTCTTCATAAACGTAAGATCGCCACTGGCATCAGCATCAAGGGTGATGCCGAGAATGAACGCAGCGCGGCGGATCTGACCCGACAGTACAGTGCGATTATCAGCTCCCTGGATCGCGAGCAGGCCACTGACCTTTCCAAAAAGCTGACTGAATTTGGCATCAATGGGGCCAAGGCCCAGGGCGACCTGATCGCTCACCTGACCAATCAGCTCAAGGAATTCCTGACGGT
>NZ_DASQYZ010000045.1:0-5647 GCF_035638955.1 Oligoflexus sp.
CAAGAAGTCTCCGAATACCTCAGCTTTCCGCTCGCGCAATACCTGTGCTTTCTACAATATGACTCACAGTGATGAGTTTTCTCCGGAGTTCATGACCGTTGTTTCAGGTATACGCTACATTAACGTCGATGAGTCTCAGAAAATTTGCCATGACACCCAGAATACACTGGCAGCCCGAAATTTCAATTTCATTGACGCCGACGGTAGTGCAACAGGAACCGGCACACCAACGATAGTTGGGTCCGGGGATATCAATTTCTGGAAAGTTGACAGCCGCTGCGTGAAGCAGCCTGACTGGGGTCTCTGGCTATGTCCCAAGGATAGCAATCGTTCCGTCGCGAGCGTTCAACTGGCGGGTATTGAGCGAAGCGGATTGGCCACACATTTATGGGGTGTCGGCGGCAATGAAGCGGGGCGCACCAATTCGTATCCGGCGACTTTCATTGAAAGGCAGCATATAAGTGGTCCAAGTGCAAGCGGCTGGCACGTGGCGCTCGGGCAAGTTCCCCACGAAATATCGGTCCGGGTTAAATCAATTAAAGCGGGCAGCTGGCTCGTACTTTCGTTCACCTTGCCAGAGTCAAAGCTCTGCTGGATTGATGACTGGAACAAAGCGACTAATCTTGCCGGCTTTAAGTCTGCGACGAGCAATACATTCTTTGTGGATGCAAGCACTGGAAGCTGCATGGTCAAGATAATGGGCCTGCAGGATGGTCTCGCCTTTACCAGGGAAAGCCTATCACTTCCCGAGATAAGCGATCGGAACCCCAAAATGCGTTTTACAATTAAAACCAGCTGTCGTGGTCAACCATGCACGGTTGCGAATCCCAGAGTTCCGGGTTATTCGCTGTAAAGTATTTTTCCTTCCTGAGGCGGCTGCTACCCGTGATGGCACATTACGTCCGGCAGCCGTTTTTTGAAGAGTTTCGTGCCAGTATCAGCAAAAAGCCACGCACTCAATTACACGGTAATTATCCTCCCTCGGCGCCATGATCAGCTTTTATCTCATCCAGCGAAAAACAAGGTCGTAAACCCTCTCACCGCAGAGTCTTCAGGCCGTGTCCAATGCCATACGCTCGTCCATGTCGAGCTTGAAGGTTCCGTAGGGGTTTATATAGGCATAGAGAAAGGCGTAATGTGAGAGGTGTGTCGAGTTTTGTCAGATCAGCAATTTGAACGAGGATGCGACGACAACTGCAATAAAAATTGTTCGTACCCAGATTTCCCCTTTCTTCAAAGCGAAGCCGGCACCGAGTGAACTGCCCAATGTCTTGCGAGCCCCATGGCGATGCAATAGGACCATTGGACCGATCCTGCCCGTCCATAAACTAGCACCGCTACGAGGCCTACAGTCAGACTAAGCAGGCTGAGTAGGCCGGCGGATTCAAGCAGCGACTTACCGAAGAGGAGAACCAGAATAGTGCTGGCGAAAATAAGAAAGCCGGCTCCAAAAAAAGTGCCCCAAAAACCAACACCGACAAACAAAAGAAAACTGATCCCTTTGAGCAGCGCAGACGCGGGCTCCTGCCGTGGTTGAGGCTTTCCTCGCAGAAGAACGATGGCAAGGATGACGAGAAGCAGGATCGCTGTGATTTTCTGCATGGACTCAGCATTGATCGACAGCAGTGCCCTGCCTCCCAGCAAGGCACCGATTCCGGTCAGTGCCATAAGCTTGCCTCCCAGGCGAAAGTCAATAGTGCCCGAGCGATAAAAGCGCTGAAAGGAGCCGATAGCTCCGCCCAGCATGGCAAGAAGGTCAGTCGCTATCGCGGATTGGGGGGTCAGCCCCAAAAAAATCAGTGCGGGGGTGGAAATGAGACCTGCTCCACCAGTGCTTGCACAGATAAAGGACGCCACACAGCCGACCAGGAATGACACGAAGATTTTACTGCAGATCTCGAACATTGTACGTCTCTTCAAGCGGCAGGCTATGCGCCCTGCGGGACAGGGAATTGCCATCGGAAAATGCAATTTCTACTCCTGATCAGCGCGCTTGGCAAGCTTTTGCAGGTCTGGGAGGGCGGGTAGCAGCCACCTGCTTGCAATATCTTACGCTCCTTTTTCACAGCTGGGCGGCTGGAAGGCCTCCCTGAGTCGAGGTTTCAGCAAGTCAAGTATCGCGCCGAGACGCATGACCCTGACCGCAGTGAGTAAAGCCTAAATAACACGCTGTACATTATGCTCAAAGGCTCGACAGCCGTTCGGTTCACTGCGCACTTCAGTGCGATAAGTGATTGTATGGTTTCAAATACGGAATGGTTTGCATTTTGCACAGTCAAAAAATGTTTGTGGGAACTTTAACAACGAGGTTGTCAATGATCAGTCGGAAATCGATGCTTGTGCTCTCTCTGTTGACTTTGACTGTTTTAGCGAACTGCAGCAAGAAAAACCGTCCGGCGGAAAACGAGGAAGAGACGATCGGAGTTTTAACCGAAAACGATCAGCTCTCGGGTTCGGAAGGCGACGACAAAGAATCAAACATGGCTGACACAGATTCCGATGGTGATGGCGTCACCGATGCTGCGAAAGCTGCTGCCCCTGCCCAGTTACCTTCCGTAGCCCTCAGATTTTCCCATGCACCGACTCTTTGCGCTCAGTACACCGCAACTGGCACAGTTAAACTACAGACTTGCGTGGCGACCGAAGACTATCAAAAATTCAAGCAAGTCGTGACTCCCGACAATCGGATTCAGTTTGTGAACGAGAAGGCGCAACTTTGTCTTTCAACAACTGGGTTTTTGGCTCCTGTCGTCACGACTGAACCGTGCGCCACTAAAGATGCCCAGCTGTTCACCAAAAAAATGGTGGGTAATGCGTTCACGCTTCGACAAAACTCTGACACACGCTGCATGACGACTGGAAACAGCGAGAGTGCGGACCCTGGTGCGTTTTTGATAATGGTCGACTGCATTGATGAAAAAAGCCAGAAGTTGGTCCCCTAGTCGGGCGCGACGCTATCATTTGAGTTACTACGAAACTTCGGTATCCCTTCAAAGTGTGTTTCGGAGGCAACCGATGTTTCGAAGGCCCAAAATGAGCAAAGATTGAGTAGCCTCGAAACCTTTCCTGGAAGAAAGTCGATTCTTCCAGGAAGCGTAGGTGGCAAAGGGCTAATCCTTCATGTCGGCGTCACCGCAATGTGGGCAGCAGGCACGCAATCAGTTTTCAGCCACTTCTGGCGGTTACCGCTGCTCTTCAAAAACCACCTTACTATTAGTGGGGAGTTCATCCCGCTTTATATCATGAATTTACTTCGTGGTTAAACTATCGCTCACTGTGTAATTGAATGCGTATGAAGACAGCGCGGGTCGAAATACCTGCTGTGAGCAATTCTGTTTGTGCCTTTTAACCGCCTTTGAATAATTATGCATCGAGATCATTTGAGTTCGAGGAAAAGGATCTTGCTCGAAAACTTGGACCAGTTTAAGAACCGTTAATAGAACAATCCATAGGAGACAAAAATGCTCAAAAAAGCAACCGCTGTTCCTCTTCTTCTCGCTGTTCTTGGGAGTTCCTGTGGAGGCAAAAAAGAAGCTCCCGAGCCTGAAAGTACTCTGAGTGAAAACTCTCGGGATTTGCCGACTGGTGTGAATGGCGATAAACCTGGCATCGGCAGTTACAGTGAAGCCGAGCTAAATCAAAAAATTTCTGCTGGACTTGCTATCTGGCGTCAGCCGCGAAAAGACCTCAATGGCGTTGACAAGGGTGCCTGCGCGAACTGTCATTCCGATGGTTTTGAGTTGGCGGTCTATGATTTCACTGATGATGATATTCGTCGTCGCGCGCACCTGGATGGGGTCAATGAAGCCGACCGGGAGGCCCTCGTTGAATATTTCTCCGCTTTGCGACAGAAATATAAAATCACCTCTCCAAAAAGCGTGCTTAATGATCGACCCTTTCAGCCTCGCGGCACAGTTCTACCAGGCGAGTCAAAAGCCGACCGTGATCTTGCCTTTGCCCTTACTTCGCTTCGAAGGGTTGCTCCCACACTGGTCGACGCACAAATCAGTACTCTTGACCAGGCCCTGCAAGCCAAGGCAGAGCTGACGGCCAGCAAGCCTTTGGATATACAGATCGGGATCCCTTTGCCCCGCATCTCAGAGGACTGCTTCCGAGGCGAGGAGCATTGTACAGCCAACGATTGGATCTCTGATCTCCCCCGCGTTCCCAAACCCGGGTTTGAAGCTCAATGGTTTGCGATCAATGATCGCTACCTGGCGAATCCCACCGATGGGAATCTTCGCGAAATCCTGCAGGCCGTCGATTCCATGACGGTTGCTTGGAAAAATCCTGGCGAATCCCAGCAGGGGCCAGCTGGATCACTCGGTACCACTAAATTCAAAGCTCTGCAGGTCACAGCCCATCTTCTGCGGCGCCAGCAATTGGGCTTGTTCGACCCTGCGAAAGACGAAAACCCTATTCTCGCACTGACCGGACCGGGCCAAGGGCAACCGAATGCGGCCTTCTTTGTCGCCGATTTCGCCTTTGACAAGACTAATACTGTATGGACCCGCGCCGATCAGATGCCGGCCTTTGTTCGCCAGAGCTTCGGCGAGACGGCTGAGCGGCCGTTCACCGATGCCGACGTTCAGGATCAAAAGAATCAGATCGTACAGCCCTGGTGGTATTTCGGCTTTAACGGGGACAGCACCCTATCCAGTGGGACCGGCCCCGAGTATTTCCTCGGCTCCCTGGGCCGTGACCCCACCGGAGGTTACCCGCTTCATCGGTTTTATCTGGTCGGTAAGAAGGCTACGACCGGGTACGATAGAAACAAGGACCCTTCAAAGCTGGAAGCGAACAACGTTGCCCTGGCCAAGAACGGCTGGAAAGACGTCGGCGATGAAGATCTTCCGAGACTCTATGCTACCGTCGAGGCCAGACAGCTGTACCGTAAACTGGAAGTGAACTGGACAGCCATGTGGATGCTTCTCATGAAAGAGCAAATCGAAAAGAGTGGCCTGGCCAGTCTCGACACGCACTTTGATAGGGACCTGCACCTTTGTGCACCACAAGGAGGTGTCAGTCTGCGGTCGTGGGTGACCCAGGCATCAGCCTTCGATGGTCAGCGGGCTCCGTTCCTGTTCGGCCTCTATAACACGCTCAATGAGCTGGCAGGCTGCGGATTGGAACCATTGGCCACAACCTATGTAGCAGGCCAAGGCAAAGGTCTGACCATCGATTGGTACAGCGGCACAGGCGATGAATTCAATGGCAAGTCGTCTGCCCTCGTGAACAGTAAAAAAGTGGCCACGCGAGTCGAACCCATAGTCTACTTCCCGGGCCGTGAGGATGGGTTGGGATATTTCGCGACCTGGGCGAAGTCAGCCGGCGTCGATATCAACGGGGCCTTTTCATCCCACGGAAAAGGGACGATTATCGCACCTGTGACGGGTGACTATTCGTTCCTCCTGAACGATCGAGGCGGTGGCTTTGGCAAAGTCTTCGTGGCTGGCAAGGAAGTTTACAATCGTTTCCGTTATAACGAGGACAAGCCGCTGAAGGTGACAGTTTCCCTTCAGGCGGGCCAGAGTTATCCCATTATATTTGAGCGTCACGGCTACGCCGCGGGCGGGATCCAACTTGAATGGCAGAGTGTAAACGGCAAACTGCCTCGCCAGAAGATTCCTACGTCGCAGCTCAACCC
>NZ_DASQYZ010000046.1:0-9113 GCF_035638955.1 Oligoflexus sp.
CCAATCACCTGCTGGAGTTCACAGATCTGCTTCTCCTGCTCAGAAAGACGGTCCTTGGCATTGGACTTCAGGTTCTGAGTGCCACCCCTGACGAAGTCGTCCATCCACTTCTCAACGTCAGTCTGTTTCAGGTCGTTTGCCATGGTTCTGTGACAGCAGGCAAAGACTCCATCAGCGCCTACGAACCCAGGGTCAAGCCGAATGTCGGCCCGCCGACGCATGCCTGCTCATCGAGCCTGTTCTCCGTCACAACCTATGCCGATGACAAGGGCATGGGCGTTATCGAAGCACAACTTCCCGGCGAGGCCATCCACTGGCTGAGCGTTTGGGAGGAATTCTCGAACTTCGCCTTGGACGTTCGCGTCGTCCCGATGAATAGCACCAAGGCCGTCGTCGAACTCTTCAATCCTAGCGACGCCGACCTCTTCACCTGGCGTGTCGCCTGTCCCTTTGCCTTCACATTGGTCGACCGATCCAAGGTTGTTTATGCGAGCACGGGATCGGAAATCGGCGAGGAAATCTTCTTTGACCATGTGCTTTCCGAAAATGGAGTGATTTCACGGAAGCAAAGCAAGACCTTCGTCTTCGAAGCGACCGGTCAGTCCTTGAATGATGTCAAAGACCAGAAATGTCAAGTCAACGGCATCCCCTTGCGCCTCGACATCCAAAGCTTCTGACCCCTCCTGCCCCTTGGCCTTGGGCCAGGGGCTTTGCCGGCATTCGCATCAATTTCGAGTGCAAGGAAGGTCGATCCAATTCTCCAAGCAACTCAAGGCCCGCTGTCACTTGATTGATTAACGTGTTCGCCCGTCAATCAATTGCATACTGAATCATCATTAAGCCAGAGGCATTGCCCTTATTGATGCTGATCGCGATCGGTCTCTTCATTCGGTCAGTGATGAATAAAGGCCCCATCATTGAATCGACCGTCGCTAACTTTTTGACGCACCATCTCTATAAGCTCCTGCATTTTTACAGGCTTGGTGAGGTAGTCATTGCATCCAGCAAGACGACACCGTTCCCTCTCTCCACGCATGGCGTGGGCCGTCAGGGCCACGATAGGACGTTCGTAGCCTTCCTTGCGAAGCTGAGCGGTAGCCTCGTAGCCGTCGAGCTTGGGCATCTGGATATCCATCAAAACCACATCATAATCCCCGGCCTGTGCCATTGTCACGGCTTCTTCGCCGTCGCCAGCGACATCAACTGTGGCTCCGGCTCGGGTCAGATATTTGGCCACCAGAAATTGATTGTCGAGCGTATCATCGGCAAGAAGGACTTTCGCCCCCTCAAGGCGGGACGAGCTTATTTTCGTCTGTTGCACAGCTTCGGTGGGACGAACCTTGTCATGCACGCCCTCCAGCGCCACTGTAATCTCGAACACACTGCCGAGGCCGGGGGTGCTCTTGACCAGCACGATGTCGCCGCCAAGGCAACGCGCAAGTCGTCGGGCAAGATGAAGCCCGAGTCCAGTGCCCCCAAAGTTACGCGTGGTCGAGGCATCGGCCTGCGTGAACAGTTCGAAGATCTTTGCTGTCTGGTCCTCGGCCAAGCCTTTACCCGTGTCCCTTATAGCAATCCGAAGGATTTTACTAACCCGCTCAAGCTTGACGGTCACGCTCACCTCACCTGCTGCAGTAAATTTAACAGCATTGCCGATGACATTGGTCAGGATCTGCTTAAGCCTCGTCGGATCAGTGAGGATCGTCTCCGGCAACGGGTCTTCTGCTTGCATCGAAAACGTGAGACCCTTTTCTTCGGCCGTGTGACGCATAACCATCTCGACGTCCGATATAAGTTGAGGGAAATTGGTCTCAATTTTTTCAACTTCGAGCTTGCCGGCCTCGATCTTGGTAAGATCGAGAATATCTGCAATCAGGCGCGTGACAAGTTGGACGTTTCGCTTGATACGTCCTTCATATTCGTAGCGATCAACGGATGTCAGATCCGTCTGACAGAGCAACTCAGTGCAACCCATGATGGCATTGAGCGGTGTTCTGATTTCATGACTCATCGCGGCGAGAAAAAAGCTTTTTGTTTGGTTGGCCGCGTGCAACTCTGCAGCAAGTTTTTCAGCAGTCTCCGTAAGCTCGTGCTGCCTTACGGACGAGCGCACGAGTGATTCGTTGACCTCCGTGACCTGGTTTCGGAAAATAACCGTCTCGCTCGCATCCGTCACTTGAATCATCACCCCAGCCGGATGCCCGTCCACGCCGAAGACCGCCCACACCGAATAGTTCCAGTAACGAGGCGGCGCCTGGCCACGATTGGATTCCTGCTCCGGAAGCGTTTCGGACTTTCCCGTCTGGAATACGCGGTCGAGAAGCGGCAGGCAACCGTTGCGATCACCGTCAGGCACGGCTTGGGCGAAAGGGCGCCCCATCATCTCCGATGCCTTTTTGCCGACCAGATTGGAAAATGCTGGGTTAACGTAACGCATGATGTGCGTGACGCCTTCGACGGCCACCATGGGCTGGGGTGAACCGTCGTGGCATTGGCGTAGAATGTCGGGCCTAGGTAAAGGATCTTGAGCAAGCTCTCGCTGATCGGCTTTTTGAACTCCATTCCCAGGGTTTCGGCCCGACGCGTGTACGGGCCTGGGCGTTCCTCAAAGATGGCGATGACTCCCGGCTCACCCTGCCGTAGGCCTTCGGCAATGAAATTGGAACCTAAAAGCGATTTGCCTGACCCTGTGGGTCCCGCCACCAGCATGCTATCGCCCACTGGAATGCCGCCGCCCATCATGACATCCAGCTCGGCAACGCCGCAGGAGATTCGCCGCCGTTCGGTATTCGTCTCCTGGTCTTTTGTCAGTCCGAAGGTGCGCGGAAAAGTTTGCAGTCCAGCGTCTGTGATTCGAAACGTATGAAGTCCGGGCACGGAAGCTTGCCCACGCAGCTTGATGATCTGCAGCTTGCGGACGATCGAGTTTCTCTCCACGTGTTGAGAGAGCCAGAAGAGGCCGTCGGCAATAGTAAAGACGGCGTTGTTACGAACCTCCTGCTCAGAATATTCTCCAATCAGGAACGTCGTGGCTTGCCAACTGGTTAAGAGAAAAGCCAACTGCTGTATGAACGACTCGATGTCCAGATTGCCAGACGGGGTGTTTGCCATTCGCATCATTGCGCGAAACGAATCGACGACTACGATGCTGGGGCTGGTGGTCTCCACCTTTTTTACAATCGCCTCAAGGACTGCGTCCAAATCCCCTTTCAACATAAGATGGCTGAGGTTGACAAATATGACCGAGGTTCCCACTTTTTCCAGATCAAAAAAATCATACTGCTGCTGGTAGCGCAGCATCTTAAGAGCTGGCTCACCCAACACGGTGAAGAAAATGGCGGGGCGTTCCGGTGTGGCATTGGCAAACATGATTTGATGGACGAGTGTCGTCTTCCCGCCTCCGGGCGAGCCTGCAATGATGTTAAACGAATACTCGGGCAACCCGCCGCCTAGAATCTCGTCGAGACCTGGCACGGCTGTCGGCAGCTTCCGAATCGCCACTTTTTGCTTCTTCATGATTCTCCCTCGGTCATTACAGTATCGCTCTCGAAGGAGCCTTCCGGCCATGCACGGTGTATAAGACCCACGGTTATCGGTTTTCCGATAAACGTCACAAGCAGCTCCAGTAATTGTGTTAGGAGAACGACGTCAGCGTTCTCAGCCACCAGTTTCGCCTGATATTACTCGAACCCATCGAGTTTCTCCAAAATACCGTCCGACCGGACCCTTACGACTCCAAGCGAGGGGGCTTCGGCCTTGGCCAGTGCCAAGGAGCGGGACAAAAGAGCCGAATATCCACCAACGCCGGTAAGTTCTGCGAGAGGAGCACGCAGCTTCTCGCAGATGTGCACCATGTCATCAAAAGCTCCATCCAAGGTTTTGGTGCCTTTGCCTTCAATGACAAGCAATTGCCGAGCTAGATTTTTCATAGCCACGGATTGTGGGTCCTGCGCATTTTTTTGGCTTTCTTTGATAAGGTCCTCATCTGTTGTGTCACAACAAACTAAATCCTGGTTTTGATCACAAAAGTCCATCTGGAAAATGCCACCCCCTCGCCAAATCGATCTTCTGGACGGACATTCACTAGACGTGTATTTTTCAAAGCGTTCCGCTTCATTGGAATAATGACATACGTGATACTTGCCACTGGATAACAACTTCTTGGTCGGTTCTCATGAATGCAATCTTTGGGCCTTTGCCTGACTTGAAAAAGGGCATCGCAGCATCAGATGACTGACGCGACCAAGGCTTGCCACTCCCGAGAACGAAAAGACTTCCATGAAGCCATCGGTCTTTTGCCTTCCTTAGGCTTCCGTGATAGTCCCACCTGAACAATGCGGCTCTCAACGATACCACATTCACCAAATGGTTCAGGTCCCAGAAACCCGCCTGGTCTCATCACCTGTTCGAACGGAGCATGCCTATGTCTATCGGTTCTGGTCTTGCCTTTCTCAGCATCCCCGCAGCCATTGCTGCCATAGGCCTTCTTTTCGAAGGCGATGGAACTATGGTCGGTGCGACTATTATTGGCTGCGTTGGATTCGTGCAGGTGGCGAGGGTGATAAAAGCTATTGAGTTTAATAAGTATAGGCCCGGCTCCAATCATAGCATCCCCTAAGCCCTGCGAACCCCCAGGGTCCGTGGGCAGAAACCAACCCGAAGCGGAAGAACGCGCACGAGCTCCTTAAAAGTTAAATCCCGTGCTGCTATTGCGATCCAACGTGACCTTGGACCGCAATTCCTGAATGATTTTTGCTTAATGCAAACTCCAATTGCCTTATGAAAGAGGAAATTTTCATGAACTCAGAAGAAAACTCCGTCCCTAAGGAATATGAAAGCGGTACTCAATTTTCAGGCATTATAGGTCGGACCGTTGGCGAATCCGAAGCCGCATGGCCAGCACCCATACGAAGCAAAAAGGGTATGCCGAATGTCATTTATATCGTGCTGGATGATGTAGGGTTTGGGCAGCTGGGCTGCTATGGATCACCTATCAGCACGCCAAACATCGAAAGCTCGCTCAAAATGGTTTGCTCTATTCCAATATGCATACGACAGCACTCTGCTCCCCTTCAAGATCGAGCATGCTTACCGGTCGCAATCATCATTCGAATGCCATGGCTTGCATCACAGAAATCTCAACCGGTTTTCCAGGTTATAACGGCAATATTCCCTTCGAAAATGGTCTCTTGTCCGAGATACTTCTGGCACAAGGGTACAATACTTATGCCATTGGTAAATATCACCTCACCCCAGCCGAACAGTGCAGCGCCGCGGGTCCCTTTGACCGTTGGCCGCTGGGGCGGGGATTCGAACGTTATTACGGTTTTCTGGGTGGGGACACGAGTCAATATTACCCCGAACTTGTTTGCGATAATCATCAGGTTGAGCCACCGAAGACGCCGGAGCAAGGCTATCACCTGACGGCCGACCTTGTGGAGAAAGCGTCTTCCATGATTGCCGATGCCAAGCAGCTGGCGCCTGAAAAACCGTTCTTTCTCTATTTCTGTACGGGAGCCATGCATGCTCCTCATCAGGCACCTAAGGAGTGGATCGACAAATATAAAGGAAAATTCGACGATGGTTGGGATGCTTATCGCGAAAAAACGTTCGCAAAACAAAAAGAGCTTGGCATCATTCCCGCCCATACAGTTTTATCGGGGCGCGACCCCGACGTCCAGGACTGGAAGAAACTCTCAGCTGACGAGCGCAGGCTTTACGCTCGTATGATGGAGGTCTACGTAGGGTTTCTTGAGCACACGGATCATTATGTTGGCCGACTTTTGGACTTGCTCGCCCGCATTGGCGAGCTTGACAGCACTTTGATCATGTTGATCTCTGACAACGGAGCAAGTTCGGAAGGCGGACCCCATGGCTCCGTCAACGAGATGAAATTTTTCAACAACGTGCAGGACGATCTCAAGGAGAATCTTGCTGCGCTCGACGAACTAGGCGGCCCTAAATATTTCAACCACTATCCCTGGGGGTGGACGTATGCAGGCAATACACCTTTCCGTCGCTGGAAACGCGAAACCTACCGAGGGGGGACCTGCGATCCGTTCATCGTACACTGGCCAAAAGGCATTCAAGCCAAAGGGGAGATACGCACTCAATTCACGCATGCTATCGATATGGTACCCACTGTTCTCGAAGCGCTCGGCATTGAACCGCCTGCACAGGTTCGCGGCGTCTCGCAGTCTCCTATCGAAGGAACAAGCTTTTTCTACACATTTGAAGATAGCAAGGCCCCCAACAGGCACCACACCCAGTATTTCGAGATGTTTGGGCATCGATCGCTTTATCATGATGGCTGGCGCGCTGTCTGTCCATGGCCAGGCCCGTCCTTCGCTACAGCCAAGGCAACCTTGGGCCAGCCCTTGACCGAGCAGACGCTGCGGGACCTTGATGCACGGAACTGGGAGCTCTACAACATTGATGAGGATCCAGCTGAAACCAAAAACCTGGCCGAGGCGCATCGTGACAAACTCATTGAGATGATCGCACTATGGTACGCAGAGGCGGGTAAGTATCACGTTTTCCCCATTGACAGCAGACTTACGGCTCGACTCGCTGAGAGGCGTCCGCAGGTTTCGAAGGACCGGAAAACTTTCCGCTATTATCCAGGCACTCAGTCGATACCGGAAAACGTCGCCGCGAATCTGCTCAATCGCAACCACAGCCTCACGGCCGAAGTTGAGATTCCGCAGGGCGGAGCCGAGGGCGTCCTGATCTGCCACGGCGGCAGCAACGGTGGCTATAGCCTATTCATGAAAGACCAAAAGCTTCATTATGTGCTGAACTACGTGGGTGCCCAGGAATTTCATGTTGCCTCCCAGAAAGATGTGCCGGAGGGAAAATCAAAACTTCGTTACGAGTTTGAGCAAACTGGCAAACCAGACATCGCCAAAGGTAAGGGAGCTCCCGGTCACGCTCAACTCTACATCAACGAAGAATTGGTAGGCGAGATCGAACTTCCCTACACCACTCCTTTGATTATTGGGCCTGGCAGCGGTATGACCGTCGGACGTAATCCAGGCTCACCAGTTTCGCGAGCCTATCAAGGTCACTTCGCGTTCACTGGCAACATCGATTATGTAACGGCGGATTTGTCCGGAAGCATGATTGAGGACACCGACGAGCAAAGGGAGGCCTTCACCAGAATGGCCATGGCAAGGCAATAGCCTAGAGATGACAGTAAACGTGCACGCCGTCATCTGAGCGACGTGCAGTACGCTCAAAGCCTCAACTCACTTTTCGACGCTTGGTATAGATATAGAACAGCACCGCTCCCGCCACGGCACCGGCGATGATACCAAACGCTTGTGCGACTTGCAGCTTGGCTAAAGCCCAGGATATGGGCTCGGCACAATTGAAGCCCATCTGCGCTGGCGGCATAAAATACCAGGAGATGGCCTTAGGGGCTAACCAGGTTGAGATCAGACCTCCACACAAGGCACCGGCCCCAGTGAGCGACATTGCAGTCTTTGCTTTCGATTCCATTGGCTTCTCCACACATTGTCTACATATCAGGCGAAGGCTCTGGCACGACTCTGGTCAAGAAACCCGACAAAAATAACGCCAACATTGTATAGGTCAAAAACATGTAAAATCCGGGCTGTAACGACGTCCCGTTGGTCGTCAAAATAACAATTTCCTGGCCAGTCGTCTGCAGATTCCCAAACTGACTCGTAATGATTCCGTTGAATCCGATATAGGCCATGAATATAGCAACAATCAGGACGTCAGTCATGGACCATTTTCCAGACTTCAAGACGAAAAACTGAATCCACTTATTCGCGCGGGCGCGATGGAAATCGTAATAGTAAAAGAGCGAAGAAAGCATCTTGAAAATTGGAAAGACCACACTGAATAGGACCATCAAAATGCCGACCACCTTCATCTGTATGTCTTCATGAGTAATCATAATCCAAAAGACGTCCAGAATGCTCTTCGTCTGAAAGTACAGCACTTGGTTTTCGAAACTGATAGGGTGATCCAAAAGGGTAAATCTCATCGCCGAAATTTTCGCTTCCATATCGATCATCGGTGTTGCGACGCCCGCCACCAGAAGAGCGGCAAGCGTGAGCAGCAGGAGCAGGTATTGGGGTGCGGGCAAAATTCTTTTACCAAACCCGCATATAATGAACTGCAGGGACGCGATGAAGATAAAGAGCCACGTTTGTTGGAATATGAGCGCCTGATTCTTTTCAATTTCCTCAGCGAGCTTGATTCGCGCAACGTCTATGTCTGGGGTGTTCGTCCGAACAAGAATACTATTAAGCACATCCAGGTCCTGCTTTTCAAATGTTTGGTCAAAGTACTCCTTGACCCGCTTCGCCAAAGCCGCCTTTAAAAGTTTCTCGGTCTTCACTTTGGTCATTTGCACGATGATGGCGTCGGCATAGCTAGGGATGCCGTCTTTGATATCTTTCATGTCAACCACAGCATTGATAACGGACTGCTTCATCCAGCCTGAGACCGTTCCTTTGTTAGCCTTCTTGATTTTGGCTTCCACGTTGTCAATGAGCCCGTTGAGTTGCAATTCCACGTGCTTCTTAAGCTCAATCTCGTTGGCATTGCTCAAATTGAGCTTGGTGAGTTCGTCGGCGATGATGAGCGCCAGCTGCCTTTTCCATTCATTGATGCTGAAAAGGCCATATTTGATATGGCGAACCTCTGCGAAATCCTGCTTGTTTTGCTGGTTGGCCATGGAGTTGACAATGATTTGCTGACACAAAAGCAAGCAGGCTGCGGCTAAGATGACAGAAAGAATCAATTTCACGGTTTTAATACATGACTCCGGGGCTAGGTAATTTGATGTTTTCATCGCGTTCGGGGAGATGGCTGTCTCGCGCATCCACACTGATAATTTTATCTGCTGACCCGTACTGAATTGCATTCGCGACTATGTTCGACAGGACTTGAGCCAGCCGGTCACCATCCCAGGCCCCACGAAGATTTCCATGGGATGCGATTAAACCTCTCCACCCAAGCCAGGGGCTATGGATGGAGATTCCTGGCCTTCGGGCGTTCAGCGCTTCCCTGGCCGGTCGGGCACCAGGGCTCTTGCTGAGGCTTACTCGGCCTTTTTCCCGATCTCTCCAGGGAAGACG
>NZ_DASQYZ010000047.1:0-4384 GCF_035638955.1 Oligoflexus sp.
CGTACTAATCTCCAAACGGAGCGTCGGGGTCTGCTTTGTCTGAATTGCCAGGCTCCGGGTTCAGGAGATAGAGGGCCTTAACCTCTGTCTCCACCATCAAGCCAATGCTTACGAATCTATTTGGGTCGAACTGCGGAATTCAATCCGAAAATTTTTCAAGACGCTTCCATTAATTCAGGACTGCGAGTGAACATGAGTGAACAGCAGCTAGAGAACTGCAGAAAACTGTAGGGTAAGGCGGGGATGTCTGTTTAATGGCCAATTTATTGATATTCCTATGTAAATATCTAATATTCTTGGCTCTATAGCGGGCGCCGGACCCAGGTTCGAATCCTGGCGCGATCGCTCTCCTCCCACTCAGATAATCAAGAAATCTTAAGACTCCACACGCCTCTATTTTTATTGCTCAGTACCACCCAAAAGGCTAATTGCAGCTTTGCGAGGTAAATTCAAGATTTTTGGGAAAAATTGATGAGCAAATTTCAAAAGACAGCTCTTCTACTGGTTTTACTAGCGACCGTACTCGGTGCCGCCCTTCTGCTTTTCCGAAAAGCACCTCAACTGGAAAGCAGAGGGATCCCTTCCATACAGGTGGCTGAGGCTCAAATCCCTCATCACACAGGGAAAAGCTTTGGCACCGATACCTACAGTTGGACTGATTCCAGCTTGAGGTCGAGAAAATTTGGACTAGTCAAGAACAATAGTATGGATCCGACTGGAAACCATGGAGGATACATTCGGTACTTTGAGTATAAGGTGAACGAAGAAACCCGAATCTGCACAGGCTCATCTGATGACAACCCTGGCTTCGGGTTTCTAGTGAATCACTATAACGATGCGCAAAATAGCAACCACTGGGTCACGAGTTTGGCTCTGCCTGGCGCCTACACACGACGTTTTGAAGGCAAACATCATGCGATCCACGAGTTCAAATGGACTATGGATATTGCAAACGAGCCCCTCGACGTCACCGTTCACTGGTTCATTGCTAACGGCCAGGACAACCCCATCTTTGCCATCACCCATGATCTTTCCCGTGCCAAGCCTAATGCTGTTAATGCTGATTCTCGTTCACCCTATGGGGATATAGGTTGGGACGGAGACAAAAAAAGCGTTGTATCAGGGATTGGCTGGGGAGACCGGTTTAAGTTTAAGTCTACAAGTCCCACATTGAGCATGAAAAGTTCCTGGGACTATCAGGAACAAAGCCAGATTCCCTTCGCCCATATGTGGTCCGAATCTGCCAATGCCGAGATGGGCTTGGTCCAAACTCAGACATGGCTGCAGCATGATGCTGGAGGATACTGGCTTTACAATTCTTGGGGTAAAAAATCGGAAGGGCCCATGCCTGAGAACTGGAATTGGACCTACCAGCTGAATCAGTATCAGTTTGAGTCGGATCCATCATCCAAGCGTCTGGCCTGGGGCACAAACTATGGGGCGGTTGGACAGGTGGAATATAACGCTTACGGGGACGACAAAAAGCTAAGCGGATATCCTTATCAAAGCTACTCGCTCTATGTGGTCATGGGAGAATTTAAAAAGCGCGCTGTTGAACAACAGGGGGCTCAGGTTGAAAGTGCTCAATCCGTTGCTATTTCAGGGACAAATATCGAGGCCGCCGCTGAGGGCATTGCGGGAGTGGGAAGAAGCGACAGAACTGCATTTAAACCAAGAGGCTGGAACCATGTCTATGGCACATGGGATCTGAATCAAATTTCCGAAGGTCCGCTCGCTTTTGAATTCAAGGTTAACCGTGGTACCTTAAAGAATCCAATTTTTAGAATTAAATTGACGAAATCTTCCCAAATCAAGTCAGTCATCCAAGACAAAAAAATACTCACGCCGGATCAGGATTACCTCTTAAGCCTCGAGCAAGGAAGCGACTTAGTCTGGATGACTTTGTTAGGTGAGTATTCACGATCAACCAGAATAGTACTGAACGTTTTAGGCGCATAGTCTTAAGGCAAGCTCAGCCTTTCATATCTCTGACCTTACTTATTCTGGCAGGTGCGAATCATGCTTCGTAGAGTTCGAAGCGTCAGCCTCTTGATTGCTTTCTCAATGCAGTAGTAACAGCATCAGCCCAGATTACGTATCCCGTTGGAGTTAAATGTACGAAGTCGCCCATAATTTTCTTGCTAATCGTCCCATCCTTTTCAACAAGACCAGGTCCAATATCCAGAAAATCTACCTTCCAGGATTTAGCGGATGCTGACAGCAGTTGATTAGTCTGTCGGACCTTAATGCGAAGCGGATCAGCTGGAGACTGCTCTCGCGGGAAAATAGCCATAAGGATAATTCGCGTTTGCGGCTGGTATTTCCGGATCTGGTCGATTGTGAGATTTACACCTTTGGTGACTTCTTCCGGGGAATCACCTGCGCTCAAATTGTTTGTGCCAATAAGAAGCACGAGAGTCTCCAGAGACAAACCTTTCAACTCACCATTTTCCATTCTCCAAAGAAGCGTTTGGGTACGATCACCACCAATACCCATCCAGATAGGCTTATAGTCTGAAAACTTCTCAGCCCCTAAATCCTTTGGCCACATCTGAGTGATCGAGTCACCCATGAAACCAAGCTTGGCATCAGCCCGCACTGGATCATTGAGTATTCTCAAGACTCTGGTGCACCATTCGTTACGCGACATCCAAGGAAAGTCCTGAATTCTTGGATATGGATTCGTCGGGCTGTCGGGACCAGTTGGAATTTGTTGAACGCACTTTTCCCAGTTCACTTCAGGATGCTTAGTGAAAGGCTTTTGCTCAGAAGTGGTGGCACAGCCTAGTGGCCCCAAAGCAATCAGGAGTGTGAAAATAGAAAAAATCATTTTCAAATGCATTTTCAATCCTTCTTCGAATAGGGTCAAAGGTTGCCTCTCTAACTCTATAAGCCATAGCTGCGTCGCCCTGTCCAAAAGCAACAAACTGACTCTGCCGAAAAAACAGGCTTACGCGCCTGAGTTGCGGGCAACTACCTAATGTCCTTTGACGATTACTCATGTGACATCGCCAGGAAAACTCTGTCTCACCTGACAACAATGCGTCCACTGAAAAAATGCAGTATGCGCGACTCTCACCCGTCTCATCGTTATAGGCGGACAATGTCTGCCATTAACTTTAGGAAGAGAATCAGCATGAAAAATCTCAAGATCCTCGCCCTTGTTCTTCTTCTGCCATCGATCTCCGGCTTCGCCAATACCTGTGAGAATTTGAAATTCGAAGCTGAAGAAGTGAGACAGGAAATTCAAGCGTATCAGGCCGACCTGCATGAGGCTGCCCCGTCGTCGAAACCTTATATCGTGGCTCAAATCCGAGCTCTGAATCGCCAGCTGCTTAAAATTGGAAACCAGTTGCGCCAGCAAAATTGCGGCTGATGGCGTTCGGTTTTAAAGGCAGTGAAAGGCACCGACGGTGCCTTCATCCTCGACGTTCCATGGGCAAAGGGTCAATCCTCTGCACCGTGGGACGCATATGTCCCGCCGACCTTCCAGCTCTTGGCGATAGGCTTGGCGTTCCGAACTCGCCAGTCTTCAACCGCTTTTGGTTCACTTGCCAGCCTTCCACCATCCCAGCAGATTGAAGGATACTCCCGCTGTCAGAGAATACGTGCTATCTCCATAGGCCTTGAACATAAGAGATCGCATCGCGCTAGCCTCCACCCAGTTGATCTGCTCCAATCCTGCATGATATTGGAAGTAAGACGAGGGCGAGAACTCGCCGAGCAGGCGCACGACAATGGTCTCATCACGATCAAAATTGGTAGGCCACAGGTGCTGGCGCTCGAGTCTGAAAGACGTTTACGCACTGTATGGATAGGCAAGTCCTAATTCGGATAAAGTCGGAGAAGCGCGATCCTGGTGATAAAGGTCGCGCTTATCTGGATTGATATCCCGAGCATCAAAGGTCCAAATGCTGTAGAAATATTGACTTCCCGTAGTCACGGCAAGATTGGTGAAGCCCAGGCTATCGCGGTTGACTTCGAGGTTAAAGCGACCACCACGAACAAAGTTCACAAGGCCGATAGGAACGACTCCCGCCTGGTTCGAGATATTCACAAAACCTATTTGTACAGCCGTTCGTGACTCGGTGTCATCTCCGGCCGAGATGTTGAGCATGCCGAGCTGCAGCCCGTCGACCGCTTCGTCGCTCACATTGAGGACGAGTGCTGCTTGAACGCCACTGATCTTATCCGATCCCACGTTGAGCACGCTGAGCTGCAGGCCATGAATCTGCCCGTGGGCATAGTTGATATATCCGATCTGAGCCCCGTCGCTATCCGCAAGAACAATGTTCAAGGGACTCAGCTGCAATCCCGCTAAACGCTTATGCGTATAGTTGAGAAGCCCTGCCTGAACCCCTCTATGATTATCGGCCGTCACGTT
>NZ_DASQYZ010000048.1:0-104534 GCF_035638955.1 Oligoflexus sp.
GCCGCGACGTGGGGCCATTCCAGAAGCCGGGCTTCCACCTCACCGAAGATGCGCTCGGTTTCAGGTGATGGCCGAACGCTGGGTTCGGTCAAGGCCTCGACGCTGGCTAAAAAAATTTGCGCCACCACACTCCGCAGCCACCATGTTCCCGAGGCCTTGAATACGACCATGTCCGACATCCCACGCTGCTACTTCCCATAACCAGAAGTCCTTGGCAGGACTCGACGGAAGTTCCGGTTTACCTTAAGCAAGGTGAACAGATTCTGCGGATGAGCGTGGAACGCGGTGGATTTCTGGTCACATCCTTCCGGTTCACCCCGGCGGCCGATCCCCAGGGTCCGGCACCCTTGTGCAGGGATTATCAAGGTGGCTACGGGGATATCTTTGATTGCCTGGAGGGCTATAGCTGCCGCAAGATCAATGAGGACTGGGAGCATAACGGCGAGCCAAAATTCTGGTGTCTGGTGCACGATTTGGAAGGGCAGAGCGGGCTGTTCTCATGCGGCCCGCTTCTATCGATAGATGGTTTTGCTTTGCCAACGTCCCGACATCCAGCGCTTGAGACTGACCCAACCACGCAGATGTTCATCAAGACCCATCACGATCCAAATCCCTATCAATCCGAGTCCGGCCTCCACACCAATCAAGTACGATCCGAGGACGGCCAGCAGCCACATACTCGCCAGCGCAAATATCGCCACAAAGCGGGCATCACCTGACGCCCGCAAAGCCGCCCCCACAATTACATTCAGTGCCCGACCCCATTCCAAAAATATAGCCACCCACAGAACGCGGCTGCCAAGCCTGAGCACATCCGGGTCACTGGTAAAAATTTGCAGAAGCCAGGGTCCACCCAAGGCCAGGGCCAGGCTTAAAAAAGTACAACCGATCAGAGCAATCTTGACCCCGGTGATAAGCTGCTGCGTGGCGGCTTGGTAGGAACGTTCACCTAAAAGCCAGGCAACCTTGATTTGAGTTCCGCTCGCAAAAGCAGCCCCCCATAGCAGGGAAAAGAGCGTAACGTTGGCAACATACGCCTTGGTCGTGATAGCCAGCACGCCGAGGCTGACAAGGATTCGACTGATGACGACCTGACTTAATTGATAGGACAGGGGCTCAAGTGTGGACGGCAACCCGATGCGGAGCACATGGCCGATCGTTTCGCGCACCTGTGGCCAGGCCTGCAGAAATGTAGGAACTTTGGCGAGATGCCGATAGCAAAAAAACATGGCCATCAGAAAAGCCATGAGCCATGCCGTGGCGCTGGCCATGGCCACGCCCGCCACACCAAACTTGGGAAGGCCCCAGGGGCCTGTTACCAGAAGGTGATTCAAGGCCAGGTTGATCACATTCATTAGAACAGCGGCCCACATATTGATCTGGGTGCGACCCAGAGCATTGAGTATGCCCGAGCTGGTGACTTTCAACGCCAGGAACACGTAGCCAAATCCGAGCGCGCGAATATAAGCAGCAGCCAAGGTCGCAAACTCTCCGTGCAAACCGACAAAAGCCGGCAGGAAAGGAGCCAGGCTGACAAAAATAAAACTGACGACAAGCCCTAGGATGATATTAAGTGCCAGCAGTGCGGTAAAGGTGAGTCCGGCCATGCGGATATTATTGGCGCCCAGATGCTGGGCCGCGACGCTGGAACCAGCCTGAGTCAAAGGCGTAAAAAGGATAAATCCGACTCCGGTGATGGGCAGGACAGCGCTGACCCCCGCCACCGCTTCGGGCGACACCCGGGTCATATAATAGGCATCAACGGCAGGAACCATATAAAGCATAAGGAGTTCAAATAAAACCGGGCCCGATAAACTGAACAGGCTGCGATCACGTATGGGCACTGAGCTCATGCAGGGCTCTTCCTGAAGAAAAGGGCTCTATCGCTCCATCATGCACGAGACGCTCAGGCATGATCCATCTTCATTTCCTGCCGCTCGTCCTGAATTTCGCGACTGAGAAAGTAATTCAGTGCGGTTCGTATGGTGGCAACAGCGGCGAGTTTGCCGATTTCTTCAAAAGACGGTGCGACGGCAGTGCGAAGTAGATCAGAAGCCAGTTGAAATTCCAATCCCAAAGCCAGATATCGACCCAGATCGAGGCGAATGGGGATGTAGTACTCCGCTCCCTGGCGCTTGAAGGAATGCCAAAGAAAGAGGATAAAGCCGCGCAGGACTCCAACGAAGATGATGATGAGCGCGCCGGCTTCTGTCAGGCTCGTCAGAATAGACACCGACTGGCGCAGGATGTCTTCTATCATAGGGGCCTCCGTTCCCAGCATTGATGGGGACCCCTTGTGATTAATATGTCTTCATTCACGCTGTAAACAGGAAGCCGAAGTAAACCGGAATTCTATATTTTTGTATGGAATCCCAATCGATGAGTTAATCGAGAAATGCATCCTGGGCGCAGAGTTCCTTCTGCAGATCCATGGACGCCAGGATATCGGCGCGATCTTTCAGCGGGTCAAAGTCCTGGCTGTCGACTGTGACCGAAACCTTGACCGAGCCACTGGCCACATCGTAATCCACAGTCTTTTGCGGGGCGGCTCCACCCTCGGCGAAAAACCGACTCTGAATTTGACCCGAGATCGCCTTGCAGGCGCCTTGGTTGAATTCGAGTTTCACGTTGGTGAATATGGTTTCCACAAAGCCCTGACCGGCCAGGGTGGATTTTACCGAGCCGCTGGTTATTTCCTTGCGGATGGGACCCTGGCCCACAGCCCGATCACGAGCCTGTTCATCATATGTGTCGACCATTTTGAATTGACTTTGGATCGTGAAATTGAGCAGCTGATCCGGGCCCCCGGTGGATTGCACGGATTCGCGGCGCGTGCCGGTCCCCTGCGATTCCTTGCTATAACTGACGTCGTCCTCAACTTCACCCAAGGCTGCGGTGAAGGTCACCTTACGCGTGCCTTCCACCAATGAGGCGATCGACGTCATCTGCCGTGATGGGGGAGGGGGAGTCGCCGCGGGAGTTTCGCCCTCTTTGGCAACTTCCGGAGCCGGATCCGCCTCGGACGGGGCTCCTTCGGCTTCCGCTTCTTTCTTCTCGTCCACCTTGGGCTTTTGCAGTTCGGAAATATAACTTTTTTCCTCACGCCGATGTTTAACATCGAACTGCAAATTCACAAGGTCACGATCCAGGTCGACTTCAATCATGGTTTGCTTACGGGCACATTCCAGGTCTTCATCAGGCAGTGTATAGGATCGCACCACCTCGGCATTGACGAAAACATCCTTCTGATAATTTTTTTCCGGAGTATCCATGGCGAAGGACGTGGTGTGCGATGACTGGATGGTAATCACAGCGCCATCGGGCTGATTCACACAGGTTTGATTCACGACATCCTGCAGGGCAAACGCGGCACCACCGGCACCTTGAAGCCCGCGATGGTTGCTGTCGCTCAGAGCATCGGCCGCCTCGCGCAACGCCACTTGGGCTTTTCTTTGAAATACGGTTCGCGCATCCAGAGATGTCTGGTGCAGCTGGCTCGGTTGATACTCCGAGCACGCTAGGATCTGAACCACCACCAAAGCATAAAGGCCACCACGTGTGTTACGCATGGACGTCTCCTCCCCTTTTCCCTTCATGTAGCAAGACTGAATCCATAATTTTTTGGCTTAATTTTAATGAGTTAGCCGCGGCCTCCTGTCGATCCAAAAAAGAGCGGGCCAGGTTCGGTCAGGTCAAGTGCATGAATTGACGAGGTAATCCGGATTCGACAGCGAATTTCCGCCCTGCCAAAGCAGGGTTTTGTGGGCAAGCCTTGGATACTCTTCAGGGAATCGGCCTGATGGACCTTGCAAATTGTGCTTGTTCCCAGTCTGCGCCCTGGTCCATGATGGGCGCAAGCGTTGACCCTTTTCTGTTTGAGGAGCTGTTTCGATGGGTATCTATGATTTTAAGGCCAGGACAATCGACGGTCGTGAGCAGTCCCTCAGCGACTTTCGCGGCCAGGCGCTGCTGATCGTGAACACGGCAAGTGATTGTAGCTTTACCCCGCAGTACAAAGGTTTGGAGCAGCTGTATGAAACCTTTAAGAATCGACAATTTTCGGTGCTCGGATTTCCTTGCAATCAGTTTGGCAATCAGGAGGGCGGTTCCGAGTCAGACATCAAATCATTCTGTCAAATGAGCTTTGGAGTCCAATTTCCCCTGTTTGCCAAGGTTGATGTCAAGGGGCCGAAAGCCCACCCGCTGTACAAATATTTGGTTACCGAAAAGCCAGGATTTCTAGGTTTTAAAGACATCAAATGGAACTTCACCAAGTTCCTGGTCGATAAAGACGGTAAGGTCGTCAAACGCTATGCACCCACTGTGAAACCGGAAGCCATCACGGCCGATATTGAAAAACTTTTGAAAGCGTGACGCTCGGTGAAAAGACCCAGAAAAGCCATGATTCCTGCATTTGACAAGCCTGATGGGTTTCGCCAATATAAGGCCGCAACTCCCCCGAGGTAAGCGGCTTGAAAAAGTTCAAGGTACTGTCACGCGCCATTTGGAGCCTGGACTTGCGAGTCCTGACTTTGGTGGGAATTATTGTTCTGTCCATGGCGGTTGGCTCTCTGTTTCTGTTTAAACGTCTTGCCGATCAGGCGCAAAGCCTGCTCTTTGATGCGATGGACGCCATGTCCTATGCGGTGCATCATGGATTGGCTACGCAGTTTTACGAACGATATTATGATCTGCATGCCTTTTCGAAAAATCCCGCCGTGCAGTCGTTGGAACGGCTGCCCATGGAAAACATTTTAAATGTCTTTGTGCAGCTGTATGGAGTCTATGACTTGATTCTGGTGACCGATACCCAGGGTCGCCTGGTCGGCAGCTCCACGATCAACCCCAAGGGTGAGACGCTGTTCACGCAAGCCCTCTATGAAATGGATTTCAGTCAGGAGCCCTGGTTTCGTGCGGTCAAGCAGCAGCGCGGGACTTATGTGGAACAGCCTCTACCCGATCCCTATTTAAAAATTGTGGATGGCCGCGACGATCGCACCACGACCTTTGCGGCTGCGATTCTTGATGCCAACGGCAAATTCCTGGGTGTGATTTGCATCCGCGCGGGTGTGCGTTGGATTGAGCGGGAACTGAATCAGGCTTATGCGATGCTGCATGCCGGCGGATTTTCCGTAGCGCGTCTGGAACTCATCAATCAAGGTGGCGAACGTCTGGTTACCGTGGGATCCCATGTTGGGGACGGCAGTTTCACGGAAGTGCCTGTGACCTATCCGGGGACGGCCTCGAAATCCCGGTCCTCTAAAATATGGTCGATGCAAAAAAGCACCGAGGGTGATTTGATCGTCGCTTCATCGTTCCTCGCCGATCCCCTGTTCGCGCCGTCACTGGATTGGAGCATTCGACTGACGGTCGGGTCGTCGATGGCCTCGCGTCAGCTGGCGGATACCGTTCGCATGTCCTATGGCCTTATCCTTCTGGCGTCAGTGGGTCTGCTTTTTCTGTCGGTCGGTTACTTGCGGCGTCTTGTGATGTCCCGCTTGCTGCAGCATCAGGTCGATGCCCGAACCGCCGAGCTGCATGCGACGGCGCTTGATTTGGAGGAGCGCAACCGCGATCTTGAAACGAATAAGGCCGAGCTGCTCGCGACCAATACGCATTTGATCGAAGCCCAGAAGGAGTTGCAGGATACCGCCAAACGTCTGGGCCAGGCTGAGGTTGCAGCCTTGACTTTGCACAATATTGGCAACATCATCACCTCCTTGAATATTCAGAGTTCGCTGCTGCACGAGCAGATGGAACAGGATCCGCCGGGGCAATTGGCCCTCGCTTATTTAAAAAAAATTCAGACCAGCGACCGGATCCCGGAGCGCATGCCGGAATTTGTGAGCCGCATTGAATCTGCGGAACGCGCATCGTTCGGGAGCGTTCGTCAGCTCCTGCGAGGTCTGATAGATAATGTGCGTATGGTCATGTCCGCGATATCCTCCCAGCTGGCCTTTGTGCAGCAAAACGAAAAAGCGGAACCCTGCCCATTATCTGAACTTCTGCGCCATACCCTGATTCTTTATTACGGAACCTTCAAGCGGCACCACCTGCAACAAACCCTGCAGCTGCAGCATGAGGCGGTCCTGTTAACGGAACGCTTTCGATTCGAAAGTATCCTGACGGTTTTGATTCGGAATGCGATTGATGCCACCACGGGTCTCAAGGAACGCCACATTCGATTTTCCACACTTTATGATGGAGAGTGTTTAACACTGGCCATTGCGGATAATGGCCATGGGTTTGATGCTGATATCAGCGTGCGTCTTTTTCATTTTGGTTTTAGCACCAAGGATCAGGGGCATGGTTTCGGTCTGCATTATGCAATGAATGCGTGCCAGGACCTCGGCCTGCAGCTGAAGCTGGAAAGTCCGGGAACGGACCAGGGAGCCACGGCGAGTCTGATCATTCCCAAGGATCGCTTGCTGTCAGTGGTGGAGCTTGTCGACCTTGCGCAACGCCGGGAAGATGACCGACCAAATCAGTACGATGAGGCAGGTGCCCACCCCACCTAGAACCACAGCCGGCACGGTCCCGAACCACGCAGCCGTCAAACCGGATTCAAATTCCCCGAGTTCGTTGGAAGCCCCGATGAAGACCATATTCACGGCACTCACGCGGCCGCGCATGACATCGGGTGTATGGGTTTGAATCAGAGTCTGCCGCACGACCACGCTGATCATATCCGTGGCCCCGAGCATGACCAGGCAGAGCAGCGAAAGGTGATAATCTTTGGAAAGACCAAACACGACCGTAGCCATTCCAAACAGCAGCACGGAGCCCAGCATCTTATAACCCACGTGACCTTGCAAAGGTCGCACGGAAAGCAGCAGAGCCATCACCGTGGCCCCTAATGCCGGGGCGCTGCGCATGGCTCCCAGTCCGGACGCGCCCACGTGTAATATATCGCGTGCAAAAACCGGCAGAAGGGCCACGGCGCCGCCTAGCAGCACAGCAAAGAGATCGAGGGAAATGGCTCCGAGAATAAGTTTATTGTCCCACACATAGCGCAGGCCCCCCAGCAGTTCGAGGTCACGTCCTGGCCCGCCGGGAACCGCCAGCATAGGCAGACGCGTCAGGAGAATGATGGCAGCTGAGAGCAGAACAAAACAGGTCACATACACCGTGGCCACCGACGCACCGGGCATGGCCACAATCCAGCCAGCCAGGGCCGGCCCCAGGATTGTGGAAAACTGAAAGGCTGTGGAATTGATGGCTACGGCCTGGGGCAGTCGTTCCGGAGGAACCAGTTGCGAAAGGTAGGCGCTGGCGGCAGGGCCATAGAAGGCTCGGGCCATACCGATCAGACCAAGCGTACAATAAATTTGCCCAAGGCCATGCGCAGGATTCAGGTGAGACAGCAGAAGCGAACCCGACGCGAGCAGAATGATGATGATGCTGAAAAGCATGGTTCGGCGGCGCGGATATCGATCCGCCGCGCGCCCCCCAGGCAGGGCAAACATGAGATTGGGAAGAAAGATGGCAAGTCCCACATAACCCAAATCCAAGGCATTATGGGAGATGTTATAGACCTGCCAAGCCACAGCCACAGACTGCATCTGAATCGCGAGCGTTACCAGCAGCCGATAGGTTACAAAAAGGCGAAAGGAGCTGTCGGTCAAAGCAAGTCCAGCCTTTATTTCAATAGGTCAAACCCAGCGCAATCTCTATTTCAACAGGTCGAACCCAGCTCAATCTCTATCTCTATTTCATCAACCGCAACAGCTGCTGTTTTTCATAATCCTGAAGATTATCGAAGCCATAAATGGACTGAGTCGTCGTCGAGGACTGCTGCTTCTCCACACCGCGCATCATCATACACAGATGCTGGGCCTGGATTTTCACCATCACGGCGCGTGGTGCGATCAGATTCTGCATCGCGTCGAGGACCTGCTGCGTGATGCGTTCCTGAACCTGAACGCGCCGGGCAAAGACATCGACGAGCCGAGGGATCTTGGACAGGCCCAAAATTTTTTCGCCTGGAAAATAGGCGACAGTCGCCTTGCCCCAGAAGGGCAGCAAGTGATGCTCACACATGGAATAGAATTCGACGTCCTCGACGGCCACCAGACCCTGACCTTCACTTGGGAAAATGCCTCGGCCCACGGCCTCATCGGGCGTCAGATTATAGCCGTCGAGCAGGGCCTGGTAGGCTTTGGCAAAACGTGCCGGCGTATCACGCAGACCATCGCGGTCGGTATCTTCATGCGTCAAATCCAGAATCCGCCGACCGGCTTCCACTGCGCTTTGTTGTTTTTGAATGGCTCGGGCGGTGGCCCGCGAGACGGCGCCCAAATCAGCGGCCTCACTCGGCAGGTTGATGGGCTGGCTGCGCAGGGGTTTGTTGGTTTTTGGCATAGGTCATCCTCATATCCCAAATCGTTGCCAAGCCATTGTCATTATACTGGTTGGGAACCAATGGCAAGCCTTCAAAGGAGCCAATGTCGAGTAATGCTCGATAATAATAGGTGCAAAACCTGTTCACTGCCTGATATAAGGATTGTGAGTAGGAAAAATGGGTGGCCACGTTTTTCCCTCAGCAACGTAAAAGACGTTCTGTTTAAGCCATAATGTCACTCCAAGCCCGAGACTCCGACCCATCGCAGGCGTGCATCAATCGCAAAACGCTGCCTCATTCTTGCTCAGGCTCTGTTTGGCAACAGAACTTGTCAATTCAACGCTGTCATAGGTTTGTGAGTTTCGGAACGTCAGGGCGCTGACGTCAAGCGGCCTTCCAGAATTTTGCATTTGCTATATTTTGCAAGGCGCATGAAATGGATCTTCTGTCCTGCTCAAGGTTGGTAGTATAAATGTAACTCAAGAGTTACTTATCAGTCGCAAGTTGAGGGTGTATGGAAATGAATGCTGGATTGAAAGCTCAGGGGTTGAACACTATCAAGACCGTCTTCGACCCGGAATTTCAAACCCTCACTGCTGAACTTGAAGAAACCGGGCGTGCCCTGTCTCCTGATGCGATGAGTCGTGAGGCTTACATCGAAAAGAATGCCAATCGATCGATTTTATTTTTGATCGATGTGCAGAAATGGAAGAATCGTTTCTTTGGCAAGAATCGCGACTTCCTGCAGCTGGATGCGCCCGAGAAAATCGCCGGCACCATCTTTGATTTTTTTCAGGCTGGTTCAGATTGCGAGAAACTTGAAGTGCTCTGCAAGAGCACCATCATGGGCCAGGGATTCAATCAAACATGCTTGAAAAAAAGCACCATGATTGCCCAATTTTTGGATCCAACGGAGTGGGGCATGCTCGACTGGCGAACAGTGGGCATCCTCGGCCGCTCCCGTTACACCGATCTCACCAAGGAAAATCTGAGCCCTCAAACTTTTTTCGAATCTGTAAGCGAATCCACCTTCGAACGCGCCCTCCAGGCTTTGCGTTCCTGCCGCTGCCGCGACCTTCCCCGCGCTCTGGACGTAAGTCTGAGCTTCCACTTCGCCAGTCTCGACCTCCTGCCCATGGACAGCCTTTGTCCCCGCCTGAATCGCTTGCAAAATTGAGGGCCGCCTGATCTCTGCCTGCCTTTAGCACATAAATACTGATACAAAACCTGTTCATCACCTGATATAAACAATCAGGAATCAGAGCCCTTTGCGGCTCTTTTTACCCATCAACCAGCTGACACCATTCAAGAAAGCTGCGACCTGACGGGATCGCCGGGGCAAAAACTTGTGCAAGGAGGGGTTGACTTGTGCAAGCAGGCTTGGAAAATTGGATCATCATTTCCGAGGCTTAATTCCTGCGCGAAGCCATGATGATAATTGGAAAAAATGGCAGAGCAGGAAGGAGCTTCCACCCTGGAGTTGAGTTTGATCGAGGATAAGCTGAGCGTTAAGACCATATGCCAATTGACTGGCATCAACGAACACACTTTGCGCGCCTGGGAAAGGCGCTATGGGGTTGTCAAACCCCGACGATTGGATAACGGCCGTCGTATTTATTCCATTGAGGATCTGGAGAAGCTTAAACTGATCGCACTCCTGATCCGCAAAGGTTTTCTGATTGGCAACATTGCCGGTCATTCGCTGCGCGAGCTGAGCAGCCTTTTGAACGAAGCCGCCCAAACTCCAGATATGGGCGATGCTGCCAGCGCCCAGAATTCACGCGCCGAGGAACTGGCGCTGCGTATTGAAGAGGCCATTAGCAAGTACGAACTGGTGAAGATCAATGTCCTCCTGCAGCAGGCGAAAGCGGAACACAGCATCCGCGAGTATATTTTTCAGGTGGTCCTGCCCCTGATGAGCCGGGTGGGGGAGTATGTGGCCCGCGATGAATTTACCATCGGCCAGGAGCATGCGCTTTCGGCCCTTGTGAAATATCATCTGCTCCAGCTGTTCTATCTTCTGACGCATTCGCACGCGATGATGGGCGATAGCAAAGCTCCCAAGTCCTTTGCCATTGCCACCTCGGAAGGAAACTTGCACGAATTTGGAGTGATGGTGGCCGCCGTGCTCTGTGCGTATCATGGGTACCCCACCTGTTACCTTGGACCCAACCTGCCCGCGGGCTCCTTGGCGGAAGCGTCCGAAGCGATTTCTGCCAACTGCGTGATTGTGGGGCTGCCGCCGGTCGATGGCTATGAAAGTGCCAATCGTGATTATATGGACGATCTTCTGAAACGTCTGCCCAAGGTCTGTGACGTCTGGGTGGGCGGGATCCCGCGCGGAGAAAAGATTTTCCAATCGGAACGAGTGCGGGAATTGCCAAGTCTGGAGGAGCTCGATAGGCTCCTGGCCAATATCAAGCGAGTGTAAAAAACCATGCAAGCTGTCGATGTCGTCTGGGTTCGTCATGATCTGCGTTTAACCGACAACCCGGCGCTCACAGCCTGCAAGGAGCGACCTCTTGTTCTCATCTTCACAGCGGATGGGATCGACCTTGAATCGATCGGCGCGGCCAGCCGGGTCTACCTCCATCATGCTCTCACGTCCTTTCAAAACGATCTGCGGAAGGTCTATGGGGCCCGACTGCTGATTTTTTCCACACTGGACGAGGCGCTGGAAACCATCCAACGGACGGTTCGCGTGGACCAGGTGTTATGGAATCGGGCGTATGACCCCACTCGTTTTGAGCGTGATAGCGCCTGGGAGGATCGACTGAAAGCGCAGGGCATGCGGCCGATCGTGTGCCGGGGCTCTGTCCTGGTCGAACCCTGGGAAATCAAAAATAAATCCGGCAAGCCTTTCAAGGTTTTCACACCCTTTTATAAGACCTTTCTTGCGCGCGGCGCACCGCTGGAGCCCGTGGCACGACCCCGCCAGCTGAAGACGTTTGAGCACCCGAAGCTGCACGAAGGCCAGGTGGAGTCGTTACACCTGCTCCCTCCTAAGCCTCGCTGGGATCTGCCGATGATGTCGAGCTGGATCACGAGCGAAAGTGAGTGGTGGCAGGCCTGGAAGTCCTTTCGTCAACGGCGTCTCCTCCAATATCCCCAGGCCCGTGACGTCCCGTCCGAGACCGGCACATCCCGCATCAGCGCGGCTCTGCACTTTGGACAAATATCCCCACGTTCGCTCTGGGCTGACGCTCGCAAGCATCCTGATGCCGGAACCGAGTCCTTTTTGCGTCAGGTCGTGTGGCGGGAATTCGCCATCTCGAGCCTTTTCTATCAGCCGACCATGGACAGGGTCCCTATCATTCAGCCTTTTGAAAAATTTCCCTGGGCCGATGAACCGGAGCACCTGCTGGCCTGGCAACGCGGTCGTACCGGCTATCCGATCGTCGATGCCGGTATGCGCGAGTTGTGGCAAACAGGTTGGATGCACAACCGTGTGCGTTTGATCGTCGGCTCTTTCTTGGTGAAGAATCTTCACATCAACTGGGTCGAAGGCTGGAATTTCTTTTGGGACACTCTGGTGGACGCCGATCGAGCGAACAACAGCATGGGTTGGCAATGGGTTGCCGGGTGCGGTATCGATCCATCGCCTTACTTTCGGATTTTCAACCCGATGGTGCAGAGCGAAAGGTTTGATCCGGATGGAACGTATATCAAGCGTTGGATTCCGGAACTGGAACGCATACCCAAACGCTGGATTCATAGTCCTTGGAAGGCTCCGCCAGCAACGCGGCGTCTGGCTGCGGACTACCCGGATCCCGTGGTCGACTTCGCCGAGTCGCGGCAGCAGGCGCTTATGTTTTACGATAAGATCAAAAGGATAAAGGCCGCTGCCCATCGCTAGTTGCCGTTCATGCCTCGATCACACGCTTGACAAGCGCCCGCTCCAGACTAATGTGAAGGTCTGGAGGAATGCCTATGCCGGTCTGGAAGAATGTATTTAAGGGCCCCCACCTTCTGCGTCTGGGTATGAATGTCTGGCCGCCTTTCCTGGGCGCCGGGATCGCCGTTGAAGAGGTCGCTACGGATTTTACTTATGTGCGGGTTGCCTTGAAGCCGACGATTTTCAACCGCAATTATGTAGGAACCCACTTCGGCGGCAGCCTCTTTGCGATGACAGATCCTTTTTTCATGCTGATGCTGATTCGTAATATGGGCGAGCGCTACTATGTTTGGGATCGTTCCGCCCGGATTGAATTCGTAGCCCCAGGCAAAGGTAAGGTTGTTGCGGAAATGCGCATTCGTCGGGAAGATGTGCAGGAAATGCAAACTTCGACGGCATCCGGTGAGAAGTTTGAACGCGACTTTCATACCGATATCGTCGATCAGAATGGAGCCATCGTCGCAAAGGTGACCAAGAGGATCTATGCACGCCTGAAACCGGACTTTCGACCCGGGGCGAGCTCATCTGCGGATTAAGATCAAAAATATTGGAGCATTTGCCGCGCGATGCTGCGCCTGCAGCAGTTGGAATGGATGAGCTCGGTCCGGGCCTTGGATTTTATGCCTGGAAATTCAGTATCTTATATATGTGTTGGGCTGGCATTGGTGTTGCTTAAGAGTCCTAACAGGGATGATCACCCTGAGGAGACGAACACCATGCTGGCTTCCCATAGAACTCGAACGCACGCTTCGGCGCGCATCCTTTTGGTTGATGATGAGGATATCTTATCGTGGTGCATCGATATGGAACTCGCAGCCCTGGGGTTTGAAGTCAGGACCGCAAGCAGTCTGAAGATGGCGCACGAAACGCTTGAAACGTTTGAACCCGATTTGATTATTTGTGATCAGGGTTTGCCTGACGGCTGGGGAACGGAATTTATCAAACGATTGAAGCATCCGGTGCCCGTGATCATGATCACGGCTTATACACCACCCTGCCTGGAAGATCTGCATGCAGGAGGCATCAAAAAACTCCTGCGCAAACCCTTTGATTTAAGTGTCCTGACCGGCGAGGTGCAGCATCACCTCAGCCCTCCTTCTGCGATGGCATCCAATCCTTGTCCTCCGGCGGGTGGACTCTAGGCAGGGTGATGATAAAGCGTGTATGGGGACAGTTTTGATCCAGGGTCACCGTGCCGTGATGATTGTCAACAATCGATCGGGCGATACTCAGTCCCAGTCCGGTGCCGCGACCTACGGGTTTGGTCGTATAGAAGGGCAGGAACATCTTGTCCGCCACTTCACGGGGAATTCCGGCACCACTGTCGGTGATTTGAAAGAGCACCTGGCCGTTCTGTTCGACAGCCGAGATTTGAATCCAACGCTCGTCCAGCTCATGAACGGCGTCACAGGCATTCAGTATAAAATTCACCAGCATCTGGCTGATTTCTGTGATCCGGCACGGCAGGGTCAGGTAGGGATTCGGAACATCGAGTGAGATCTGCACTCCACATTTCCGTAGCTTGTAGCTGCAGTAGTCCGAAACCTGCTGCAGAATATTGATGACGCCTTCGCTTTGGAACGGATCGCGTGATCCATCACGGGCATAGGTCAGCATCCCCTGAATGATGTCGCGCATTCGTTTGGCGTCGCGTCGCACACGCGGTACGGTTTGCATGAACATGGCGAGATCAAGATTCTCGCGTTCGTATTGCGACTCGATCACGTCGAGCCAGGCATTGATCGAGGCAGCGGGGTTACCGAGTTCATGCGCAATACCCGCAGCGAGTTCACCTAAACTGGCCATTTTCTCGGCATACATGCCGCGCATGCGTTCCTTTTCGAGATTTTCCTGGATCTGCTTTTTTTCCGTCACATCGAAACGAATAGCCACGAATTGGTAAGGTCGACCCTGTTCGTTCAAAAAAGGCACGATGGTCGTATCAACCCAATAGGTTTCACCGGATTTCGTGCGGTTGCGAATCTCACCTTTCCAGACCCGGCCGGAGCCGATCGTACGCCAGAGATCACGGAAAAAATCGGGCCCATGAAATCCGGATTTCAACAGAGCATGTGTATGACCAATCAGTTCTTCACGCTCATAGCCGGAAATGCGGCAAAAGGTGTCATTCACATAACTGATGACACCTTTCTGGTCGGTGATGGCGACGATGGCGGATTCATCCAAAGCCATCTTTTGATCACGGATATGCCGAAAGGATTTTTTCAGCTCGTCTTCAAGCTTGTCGCGATATGTCTGGTCCAAAGCTGTCAGGCAGTAGCCACGCAGTTCTCCGTCTGCCGTTACAAGCTTTTGAGCTTTCCAGGTCAGATGCAGGATCTGCTCGGGCGCTGATTCATGATGCACCGAGAGGCTGACGGGAGCGCTGGAGCGCGAGCAATTGTCCATCAGCTTAAAAAGAGGCGCACTCATGTCGTTATGGAGAGCCTCGGTGAGATTTTGTTTTTTTTGCAACCGGGGAAAAAGGCGCAGGGTGTGGGGACTGAAATCAATGACTTCAAATTTCGGGTCCAGCAGCAGCATGGGAATTTCGGCCAGTGACAACAAGGTTTGCACAACGTCGTCCTGGGTCAGGTGAAGATTTGAGCTCACAACCACCTCCTATGATGCTACGACCATAACTCACAAACATGCCCCCTGCCCAGAGCCTGGAGGTCAACTCTGCAGCAAATGAGGCTGGCACTCGTCCTAATCAAGTACGCCGGAGCTTGATCAGGCGTGCGAAGGCGGCCGCCCATGCTGTTCTTCACAGAACAGCAAACGGCTTGAAAAGGGTTCTGAAACCCAGTATTTATGGGCATTGCTCACGCTGGAAACGCGTCACATCCAACCTGACGGAACATTTGAGCACCGAAGGCTTGACGGTTTGGATCGACTAAGGCAATTTGGACTTGACAGTCAGTTGTGTTTTACACAGTTCGCTGACTTCGCTTTAAATAAAACTACGACCTTCTCCTCGAAATGAGGTGAGGAGCAATTTCCTTCACAGCAGCGATGGCTTAAAACCATCGCTGCTCTTTTTTTGCCGCCCGTAGCTGCTGTTGCTGCTGAGCAGCACCAGCTGCTGTTGCTGCAGCTGCTCCAAAAAACATGGAATGCACCTCGACGTCAATTCGGGGAAATTAAAGCAGATGGAGCAAGATTCAGGAAGACAAGCTTGGGATGGAGTCTGGGTTAATCTTCCAATGTGATTGTCAAGGTCATGGTGAGTACGTAGAATCCGGGCACCAACAACGTGCGGAGGATCGCGATGAAAGTCAAAGCAGCCGTGGCCTGGGGTCCCAATCAGCCTTTAAGTGTGGAAACCGTGGATCTGGAAGGCCCGAAAAAGGGTGAGGTGCTGGTGCGCATCGTCGCATCGGGTGTGTGTCACACCGATGCCTACACACTTTCAGGTGTGGATCCCGAGGGCCTTTTTCCCGTGATCCTGGGTCATGAAGGGGCCGGTATTGTTGAGGCCGTCGGCGAAGGTGTGACGTCGGTGAAGAAAGGGGATCACGTGATTCCTCTTTATACTCCTGAGTGTCGCACCTGCAAATTCTGTCTTTCGGGCAAGACCAATCTTTGCCAGCGCATCCGTGAAACCCAGGGCCGTGGCCTGATGCCGGATGGCACCAGCCGTTTTTCCAAGGATGGCAAACCCATCTATCATTACATGGGAACCTCCACCTTTGCGGAATATACAGTTGTCGCGGAAATCTCGCTGGCGAAGATCAGCCCGGCGGCGCCGCTGGATAAGGTCTGTCTTTTGGGTTGCGGTGTGACGACGGGAATCGGTGCCGTGCTGAATACGGCCAAGGTCGAAAAGGGTGCGACGGTGGCTGTCTTTGGCCTCGGCGGTATTGGGCTGTCGGTGATTCAAGGCGCGAAGATGGTCGGCGCAGGCCGCATTCTGGCCGTGGATATCAACGATTCCAAGTTTGAGATGGCCGAAAAATTCGGCGCCACGGATTTCGTGAATCCCAGCAGCATCCAAGGGTCGGTTGTGGATCACATCGTGAAAATGACCGATGGCGGGGTCGATTATTCGTTTGAATGCGTCGGCAACGTGAAGCTCATGCGTCAGGCGCTGGAATGTTGTCACAAGGGTTGGGGGCAATCGATCATTATCGGTGTCGCCGGTGCGGGTGAAGAGATTGCCACGCGTCCTTTCCAGCTCGTCACGGGCCGCGTGTGGAAAGGTTCGGCCTTTGGCGGGGTCAAGGGTCGCACGGAATTGCCGCATTATGTAGACAACTATATGGCAGGCAAAATCAATCTGGATGATCTGGTCACCTATCAAATGCCGGTGGAGCAGATCAACGATGCGTTCCGTCATATGAAAGACGGCACGAGCATTCGCAGCGTGGTGACTTTTTAAAGGAGCGCCTCATGCAGAAATTGAAATCCCATAAAACATTTGGTGGCCGCACCGAGTTCTGGTCGCATCCGTCGCGGGAAACAAAAACCACGATGAAGCTTTCAAGCTTTATCCCGGAAGGTCCGGTGCATGGCTGTCTGATCTGGCTGTCGGGTTTAACGTGTACCGAGGAAAACTTCATCACCAAGGCCGGAGCCCAGCGTTCCCTCGCCGAGCATGGTCTCATGGTGGTGGCACCCGATACCTCACCGCGCGGCCTGAATCTGCCCGGGGAGCACGACAGCTATGACTTTGGTTCGGGAGCCGGATTTTACCTCGACGCCCGCACCCCCGGTTATGACCAGCACTACCGGATGGAAAGTTACATCGTGCGGGAGCTGGTCGCTCTGATTCACGAGCAATTCAAAATTTCCCGCCTTGGCATCCTGGGTCACTCCATGGGCGGCCACGGAGCCCTGACGCTTGGTTTACGCTATCCCGCACTCTTCGCCAGCATCTCGGCCTTGTCACCGATCGTCAATCCCAGCGCCGTTCCTTGGGGCATCAAAGCCTTCCAGGGGTATCTGGGCGAGGACCGCGAGCTTTGGCGCGAGCATGATAGCTGTGAGCTTTTGAAACGAGGTCATCGGCATGCGGCGCCCATTCTGATTCATCAAGGCACCCAGGATGAATTTTTCGAGACGCAGCTTTTAACCCGGAATTTTGAAGAGGCGGCGCGGGCTGTGGATCAGAATCATAAGGTGGTTTATGCGGAAGGGTATGACCACAGTTATTATTTTATCAGTAGCTTTATCGGCGAGCATGTTCGGCATCATGCCGAACAGCTCCGCAGTTGAATCAATAACCGAGAGCCACCCGACTGTAACCCCAGGCGAGGTCGGCTCGCTTGTTGTTGTCCGACGCGCGGTTGGCAGCTAGATCGCGTTGGCAGTAAGGACCGAGTTTATCCGCTGGATACAGACGGAAAGCGACTTCCCATACCGCGATCCCATTGGATGACTTCGCCGCGGTCACCCCGGGGGTGTTATTCAAACTGACCCAACGCAGGCCCATGATCACTCTCTCATGCTCCTCGGGTGATAAGTCATAGCCCCAGCGTTTCACAAGATCGATAATGTTGAGTAGGGACGCAAAGCCCATCAAAGGATGGAAGGTGTCGTTGCGATAGGCATCCTTGTTCACGAGGCAATTGGCTCTAAAGCCATAGTTCGATGGATCCAGACACGTTTCCATATTCAGAATATCGGGGTTGCTATTGATGAGTGATCCAGCAGACTTTTTGTAGTTCAGTTTAAATTGCGTATTATCGCGGTTGATTGGAGCATGGAAGTAATACTTCAGGTAGCCTTTAAAAGATTGCATGATGTGCCAGACGCTGCCGTCATGTTCCCGTTTGGCGTCCCATGCATTGCCCAAAAGCTTCATAGGGCCGAGGCGCCCCCCACGAAATTCTGCGACACGCAGAAGGGCTTCCAGCGCCGCAAAGGAACGGTTGGTGCTGCCATAGGTTGTATCGCTGTCGCCAACCCAATTCAACAGCCCCGCGTGTGCGGCCAGGTTGAGCGGGGACTGGTTCAGGGCGTCCTTCAGAGTCCAATTTTGATCGACGCTATCGCCCATCCAGGCATTCAATCCGGCCTTGACCGCCGCCCAGTTATATTTGCTTTTCCATTCATCTGACGTTGTCACATCAAGGATCCGCGCGCCTCGAACGGCAAGGTTCAAAAACCACGCGATCTCGAGAAACCTGTTGTCGTTGGTGAGACTGGGATTGTCAGGGTTATTGATAAACCCAAGTTTGGAATCCAAAAGGCGCCGGATCAGGAGGAGAGCGTTATCCGAATAGACGGGATCACCTGATTTATCCCCGAGCAAAGCCTGCTGATAAATCTGCTGACCCAGGCGGATCAAAAATTTATGGGCTGGACTATCATCCTGATTTTTATCTGACGCTAATTTCTTATGAGCATAAATTTTACCCGGCCATTCGCTATATCCAAAATCCTTATAGAAGGATTCCATATTCAGCGTCCGCGGGGTTTCCTTCTGCAGGACCCGCAGCTCCTGATTCCACACCTCGCCATCACTCATCAAGGCCTGTTCAGGAACAGCCGTCTTTGGTGCATATGCCATCACCTCAGATTTTTCCGAGGCACCACATGCGTTTAAAAGAAGTGTGAGCAGCGGCAACGACAGGAACCAGAGTTTTCTCATTTCAGCGACCTTTCCGAGGTGTGCAGGGCAGTTCAGCGAGCTCTCTACCAGAGACGTGCCAATTATACCCACGATAAGAAGGCAGTTGGTTTCCTTCACTTGCGCGATAGCGCCAACCCCTTGATCTGTCAAGACTTTCGACACTCATCCTTTTGCATCATTTTTCTACTCAGTTTCCCGCAAGTCCTGCCGATGACTGCTATTATTCCAGCAGGACACTTATGATGCGTTGGCTGCTCGCTCTCATCATCCTCTGGGGCCTTGGCGGCCCTCTGCACGCGAAGACCGTTAGGCTCGACGGGCCGGTCCGCGAGAGTATCGCTTTGCGCGGTTACGAGGATTTTTATCGCGACACCACCCAAAAACTCGCCCTGTCCGACATTCTCCAGGAGAATCGGGTCAACTGGAGGCCTTTGCCACGACCCATGCTGGGGCTGAGCCACGATGCCCTGTGGGTGCGCGTGCAACTCCACAACAGCACATCCGGGCCGCTTGATATTTTAATCGAGGATCGCTGGCCGCAGACCAACTCCCTTGAATTTCAGGTGCTGCACGGGGATCAGGTGATCGCGCAGCAAAAATCCGGCGACTCCATTCCGCTCCGCATGCGTCCCATCCCCTATCGCTATCCGGTCTTTGACGTGACTCTGCCACCCGGCGACAGCACGCTTTATATGCGCTATCACACCAATGATCTTTTATCCTCGCGTCTTTTCTTATCGAGCGAGGTGGCCTTCAACCAGACCCGCGAAGTGGAGAAGCTGGTCTTTGGTTTGTTGCTGGGCTGTTTGTTGATTATGCCTCTCTACAATATCATGCTGTATTTTTTGCTCAAGGATTCTTCGTATCTTTATTACGCCGTTTACGGCCTGCTTTATGTCGTATTCCAGGCCAGCGTCAATGGGCTCTGGTTTCAGTACGTCTTCGATCATCCTTGGATGAATGATGAATTATCGATGATCTCCGCTTATCTGAGTGTCTTCTTTGTTTATCGCTTCGTCGGTATTTTTCTGGACCTCAAACTCAATATGCCGCGGGTCGCGGCGATCATCGGCTGGTTCGAGAAGGCTTCTTTGTTCGCCGCCGTCCTCACGCTTGTTCATCTCGGTAGCGCCATTGCCATCGGTTTCGTAACCAATATTTGCATGGCCTTTTGGATGGTCTACACCTCGTATGTTATGAGTCGCCGCGGCTACAAGCCCGCTATTTTCTTTTTAGCAGCCTGGCTGCTGTTTCTTATCGGCGACAGTTTTACGATCATGGGTTATCTCGGCCTCATGGACGAGGGCATGCTGACCCAATGGGGTATGCTCGCCGGATCCGCGGTGGAGATGGTGTTGGTGTCGATCGCGATGGGCTATAAGTTTGAGGGAATTCGGCAGGCGCTGATCGCCTCGGAAATTGAAACCTCAAAATTGATCGGTTCCATGGAGTCGGCGCGCATCATTCAGGAATCCCTGGTGTCGAGGCATGTGCGATCCTCAATCCTGGAAGTGGCGTCGTATTACCGTTCGGCGGAACTTACCGGGGGCGATTGGTTTAGCATTGTCGATCGACCCGAACAAAATTTCACAGTGTTCGCTTTGGGCGACGTCACCGGTCACGGACTATCATCCTCGATGATGACGGCATTTGCCTGCGGGGCTCTGGAAGCATCGGTGCATAACCTCGACTGGGCACCGGACCAGATGGAAACGTCGCTGGCGAAACTCGCGGAAACATTCAATCAGCTCCTTTATCGTACGGCGACGTCGAATGATCGGCTGATGACCATGAGTGTGTTTGTGATCGATCTGGTGCGGCTGCAGGGGTACTACGTGAACTGCGGGCATCACGCGTCCTACCTTTTGACTCGGGAACGTCTCGCACCCATTTTCCGTCGTGGCTCGATTCTGGGGCTGCAGTCGGTGGAAGCCCGCTTTCATGTCCTGTCTTTTAAGTTTCAGGTGGGGGACACCCTCCTTCTTCATTCCGACGGGCTGGTGGAAAACAGCGGGCCTAACGGCGAGCTCTTTCCCATGCACAGGGTCGAGACCCTCCTCGATCACTCCAAACGGGCGGGTGATAATCTGCAGTCCATCCTCACGCGAGCCCAGGCGATCTGGAAGGACCGCGCGCCCGAGGATGACGTGACCGTGCTCCTGATCCGGATTGCAGGGGCCGCCCCTGGCCAGAAGGCCCTCCCGAAGCAGCTTGCCTGACTTTTCCCTTTATGCTGTCATCCCCAACGGTTATAACTGAGGGTGAACCCTCAAGCCCGGATCTGTTTCTGCCGATACTTGCAATTGAAAGAAAAGGTGTGGTATCTTTCATTTGAAAGGATGGGATTATGCCAAATATTACAGCTCCCTCCATCAATCAAAAAGAAAGAGACCGGATCCTGACGCAGGCTGTTCTGAAAGCTGCCGGAATCCTTGCATTAAGTCAGAATGATTTGTCCCAGATTATCGGCGAGAGCGAAGCCACCATGAGCCGCACCTTCCAGGGCGCCCGGACCATCCGGGAGCGTAGCAAGGAAGGCGAGCTGGCTGTGATGCTGATTCGGGCCTTCCGTAGCCTCGATGCGATCGTGGGCGGCAAGGAACAGGCGATCCGGCACTGGTTTCATACCAGCAACCGGCATATGGGTGAGATGGTTCCCGCGGAGTTGGTTAAATCAGTGGAAGGGTTAAGTCATGTCTGCGCCTATCTGGACGCTATGCGGGGGAAAATCTAGGGTTGCTAGCCTGACCCTGAATGCCTGGCGAATTGTTGAAGACCAAAGTCGCTGCTCCACCATGAAACTGACCGGCAATGCTGCTGAGCAGGCTCTCCTGGAGGATATCCTGGAAGACCGCAAGCCGGCCTTTCCCTATCCCCCTTATCAGAAAACTTTGCATTACCTCCTATGGACCCCGTTTCGCTATCCGCCCTTACGGAATGGATCGCGCTTCGGCACGCGTCTGGAAGTCAGCATCTGGTACGGTTCCGAAGCCGTGGAAACGGCCCTGGCGGAAAAGGCTTATTATCGTTTTGTCTTTCATGAAGGGATGACGGTTCCCTTTCAGGATTCCATCGAGAACAAATACACCGCCTTCTGCGCCTCGGTGAAAGCCAACCAGGCGGTCGACCTGAGCGGACGCGCCTTTGCCGACTATCAGCCGATCATCGAATCCAAAGTCGACTACCGCGACACCCAGCAGCTCGGCGGCGCGATGCGAGCCGATGGCGTTGACGCCTTTGTCTTTGGTTCCGCCCGCGATAAAAACCGCGGACGCAACATCGGCCTCTTTCATCCCTCGGTTTTCGCGTCGGTCGAACCCAAGCAGCAGATGCTCTGGCATTCCTTTGAGACCCGCGGGCACATGCGTTTTTATCGGGCCGTCCCGGGGCAGGAGCGGAACATGGAATTTGCGATGGGCGAATTCATGGTCGACGACCGCCTGCCGATGCCGGCCCTTTAACTGAACGCTGGAATCCCCGTAATCTGGGCCCCCACGATCAGGGAATGAATATCATTCGTTCCCTCGTACGTGGACACACTTTCCAGATTGCACATATGCCGCATGGATTTGTACTCCAGCATGATGCCGTTGGCGCCCAGCATATCCCGGCAGATCCTGGCATTACGAAGCGCCATCTCCACATTGGCCTGCTTGGCCATGCTCACCTGCGCAAAATGCATTTTGCCTTCATCCTTCAGCTGCCCCAAACGCAAGGCCAGAAGCTGTGCCTGGGTAATCTCGGTGGCGATGGTCGCCAGTTTTTTCTGGACGAGTTGAAAACTCGCCAGCGGTTTTTCGAAGAGGATACGATCCTTGGTATAGGCGACCACCTCATCAAAACAGGACTCGGCCGCTCCGATCGCGCCCCACGCGATGCCATAGCGGGCCTGGGTCAGGCAACCCAGCGCCGCTTTCAGGCCATCCGCCTTGGGCAGCACGGCGGATTTTGGGAGCTTCACATGATCAAAGTAAAGTTCTGAGGTCACCGAAGCCCGCAGGGACATTTTCCCCCGCATCTTTTTCACGGTCACACCCCGCGTCCCGGTCGGCACGACAAAACCCTTGATCCCGTCGGGCGTCTTGGCCCAGACCACAGCCACCTGGGCCAGGTTTCCGTTGGTGATCCACATCTTCGCTCCGGACAACAGCCAATGATCGCCTTTGTCCTCGGCTCGCGTTTTCATCGCGCCTGGATCCGAACCGCCATCCGCTTCGGTCAAACCAAAGCAACCGACCGCTTCGCCGCGTCCGAGTTTCGGGAGCCATTCCTGTTTTTGCTCCTCACTCCCATAGGCATGAATCGGATACATCACCAAAGCACCCTGAACGGACGCAAAGCTTCGCAGTCCGGAATCACAGCGTTCGAGTTCCTTCATCACCAGACCATAGGCGATGTTATCCATACCCGGCAGACCATAGCCGCTCAGGTTGGCGCCCAGTACACCCAGTTCCCCAAGTTGTGGGATCAGTGCGGTGGGAAAGTCCTCTTTTTCAAAATGCTCCGGGATCAGCGGCTCGGCCTCACGGACCAGGAAATTGCGAAGGGTGAGCGCCGCCAGCTTCTGCTCGTCCGTGAGCAGGGCATCGATCGCGTAGAGATCAGGGTAAGGACTGCAGTGTGGGTAGGCCACGGTGAACTCCTCCAGGCTGTTGTTCCACCTCCCGGTTTATCATCCTCAGGCGGGCATTTCACGCGGAACTCATAAAAATTTTATTCCGTTTTTTTGTTCTTATGTTTCAATACCGACAGAATATCTTAACAAAGACAATGGGTAATCACATGGACCGAAGACTCTTCGTTCGTCTTGGCCTGATGGCGGCCGCGGCCCCCTTGTTCCCAAAATCCCTCCTGGCTTCATCTGTCAGTGACCGTCTCAATGTCCTCAGCGAGGAACCCTTGCGCCGGATCGCCTTTGGTTCCTGTAACGATCAAACCAAAAACCAAAGTCACTGGTCCTGGATCGCCCGTGAAAATCCCCAGCTCTGGATCTGGCTCGGCGATAACATCTATGCGGATCGAGCCACGCTGGATCAGAGACGGGACAGGTACCAATCGCTCAAGAACAATCCCGACTATAAAAAGTTCATCGACCAGGTTCCCGTCATTGGCACGTGGGATGATCATGACTACTACAATGAAAATGCAGACGGCAGTTATGCGGACAAGGATGGCAGCAAGGAGCTGATGCTGGAATTCATGGATACCGCCTGGGATCATCCCGTGTGGGCCAGGCCCGGCGTTTTTCAGAGCTATGGTTTCGGGCCAGTCGGTCAACGCACCCAGATCATTCTATTGGATCTGCGCTATTTCCAAGACCGAAACAAAAACCAAAAATCCCTGCTCGGCGAACTGCAATGGCAGTTTCTGGAGGACGAAATCCGGTCCAGTACCGCCGACCTTATTTTGATCGGTTCCAGTCTGAACGTCTGCTCGCCTGTGGTCTTTGCCAGCCTTGAAGGGTGGCAGGCTTTTCCCGCTGAAAAACAGAGGCTCTATAATCTGCTCGCCTCCATCGACAAGCCCTGCGTCCTGATGAGCGGCGACCGCCACATGGGTGAGCTCTATCGCATCATTTTGCCGAACGGCAAACCCGTTTATGAAGTGATGGCCAGTGGACTGACTCATGCGATCGGGATCAAACTTCCCAGCAAGGAAAGGCAGGGCGAGCCGGTGGGGCGCAAGCATTTTGGATTGATCAACATTGATTGGACATCGAGCGGGCCAGACGTCCAGCTGCGTCTGCAGTCTGCGGAGCGTTCGGAGGTGTACCACTCCCTGGCGACGAACTTTGCTTTCTGAACGGACTTTGCAATAAAAGGGACGGCTGCTTCGTCATCATCCCCGTGAACATTGGATTCAAAGGGGATTGACCATGACACAGGCTTGCGTTTCACCCGTTTCGATCCATGATTTTGCTGACTTCGCCAGCCGACTGAAGGCTACTTTGCTTGATCTATTGATCTACATTGTGCTGGCCTGGACCCTGCCTCCGATTCTAAACAAGGTCACGGGCTTGATCAAAATCCCGGAACTCACAGCTGTCCTTGTGATCGCCTTTATTATCTTTTTTGAGGCGGCTCAGGTCGCCATCTGGGGGCGTACTCTGGGTCATAGGGTATTCGGCCTGCAGGTGGTTGATGCCCGGGGCCAAAATCCGAACTTTGCCCAGGCACAGGCCCGATGCTTGATCAAAGTGGCTTTGGGGGTCGTGGCCTTTATCTCGATGATGGGTGGCTCGGGCCAATCCGTGCACGATATCATCACCTCGACCCGCGTGATTTACGCCCGCTCCTGACCAGCCTCACCGGTCCGAAATCTCTGCACATAGGTATTGAGTTTGGTACGCAGCTCCGCCTGGGTTTCCGGGCGACTTCGCGTTTTAGGAAAGATGGCGGTGCTGTGCGGTGTCCGGTCCAGCCAAAAGAGTCCGGTCGTCTCCACCGCCTCAGGGGTCGCAGCCAGCCAGACAATGGTATCCGCACCCTGCTCGGGAGTCCTGAGCCAGGGTTTGGTCTTTTCATAGAACTTCGGCAGGGAATGCGAGACCGCCGGCGTATCCGCCCAGCCCGGGTGCATGCTGTGCACCGTAATCCCAGCTGCCTTCCACTCCTGAGCCCAGAGTTCGGTTATATCCACCAGCCCACGCTTGGCCCGGGCATAGGCTTTGCTGCCGTTATAATCCTCATGTTCAAATTCGAGATCATTCAGAACCACGGGCTGCGTGTACATGCCCCCCGATGTCACATTGATCACCCGCGCCTGACCGGCTTTTTCCAGGAGAGGCCTTAGGCCTTCGGTCAGCATATAAGGCGCCAGCAGCAGCGTGGCAAACGACTGCTCCACCCCCTCGGCGGTCACCACACGCTGATTGAAAAGCGCGCCGGCGTTATTGATCAGCACATGAATGGGCTCACCACGTTTCAAAAGCCTCGTGATCAGATTCTGCACATCCTGCATCAGACTCAGATCAGCGATTTCAATCCGTGGCGCCTTACAGCCCTCGCTGACCAGCAGCTCACTAAAATGCTGAGCCTTCTTTTCATTACGCGCCACGACAATCAGATTCGCCCCGAGTCGACCGAGACTCCTCGCCGCCGCCGCACCAATGCCCGAGGTAGCCCCGGTAATCAGAATGTTTTTGCTGGAAAGATCGGTCGCAATCCCCGTCCATCGACTTTTGCCGGCAATAAAACCCCGGCGGGTGAATTTAAAAAGTCCGGGCAGCACCATGTGATCCGCAAGTTTCGTCCAGGCCGTAGGCTGCCAGTCGGTGGCCGCACCTTCGAGGGTCCGCTTTAATGTTTTCAGAGCATGCCCGGCATTGGCTTTGACAAGAGGGGAGAGGATTGGCGCCAGTTTCGACATCGGATCCTGATAATAGACATCGATCTGATAATGAATCGTGCAGCGGGTGTCATCCCCTTCAAAGCGAATGCGATCCACCAGACTGTAGTTATCCGCCATCCCCTTGAGCTCAAGGTAACGGTCCTTGTGCATTTCCGTAATGTGGTAGTTCAGACTCAGCTGAGTCCACGCAAACTTCACCTGAATGTCAAAGTGCGTTCCAACCTGGAGTGGTCCGGGAGTTGTCTTCTGCGCCTGGATCACACTTGGGTCCCACGAGGCGGTGTTGCTGAAGTCACTGAGGTAAGCGTACACAAAGGATAGGGGACGCTGGATCTCAAGGGACTGCTCAAAGGTAATGCTGCTCATCGGAATCCTCCCTGCTCTCAGCCGATTCTAGCGCAACCTCAAGGAAAAGATACCCTGATTCCAGGCTCGTAAAAACTCCAAGGGCCGCTCTGGTTCATCATTAGGGGCGTGGCAAAGCAGCATTGTCTGCACGACGAAACCGACTGAAGCCCGGGCTCTGCTCCCTCTCGAAAGGTTTCCGCGCACGATCAAAGGTCGCCTTTCCAAACCGTCCCTGTTAATCTTCCCCTCCGTTGACCCAGGGTTGAGGACATCATGATCGAATGCCAGGAGCTGCGAAAAGAATTCCGTGTCTATCGAAAGGACCCCGGCTTCATGGGTTCCTTGCGGTCTTTTATCCGGCGAAGCTATGACACGCGCGCGGCCGTGCACGGCTTCGACCTGCAGGTCGATCGAGGGGAAATGGTCGGTCTGCTCGGACCCAACGGCGCTGGTAAAACCACGCTGATGAAAATGTTCGCCGGTATCATCGTCCCGAGTCAGGGGCGGATCAAAGTCGCCGGTCACGTGCCCTTTCAAAGGGAACAGGCCTTTCGGAAAAAAATCGCCTTGGTCATGGGCCAGAAGTCGCAGCTCTGGTGGGATATCCCGGCCATGGATTCCTTTCTGCTCCTGCAAAAATACTATGAGATCCCCGAAAGGGATTTTAAAAAACGACTCGCGGAGCTGGCCGCTCTGATGGCGGTCGAGCCCATGCTGAAGGTTCATGTACGGAAGCTGTCCCTGGGGGAGCGCATGAAGATGGAGCTGATCGCCTGTCTCCTGCACCAGCCCGAAGTCCTGTTTCTGGATGAGCCCACCATTGGGCTTGATCTGGTGGCCCAGCGCAACATGCGCGATTTCATTGCCTCCTGGCAAACCCAGCACAAGACCACCGTAATCCTGACTTCCCATTACATGGCCGATGTGGACGCGCTCTGCGATCGGATCGTTCTGGTGCTGGACGGAACCAAGCGATTCGATGGGTCCATCCAGGAGTTTTCCGGAATCCTGGGGCGCGAGAAATATGTGCGCGTGAGTTTTGAGCAGAACGTGTTGCCGGACGCGAGGTTTGAGGCTTGGGATCCGCAGTGGAATGAGACCCATACCCGGGTGGACCTGCGCATTCCTGAAAAGCATCTGCGCGAAGCCGCCGTGGCGATTCTGCAGAATTATCCGGTGATCGATTTCAGTATGGAACAGCTCCCTATTGAACGGGTGATGAATGCCCTGCTGGCCAATCCGCAACTCCTCAAAGGGGAGGCCGCCCTTGGCCGAACTTAGGAAATGGCTGGCGACCATACGTATCAGCTGGAGTCGGCAGCTTGCCTATAAATTGAACTTTCTCCTGCTGGTGATCGGACCCACCCTGGTGTTCTTTTTTGTGAAGTATAACCTCTGGCGCTCCATCTATGCCCTCGAAGGGGTGGACACCATCCAGGGTTACGATCTGCAGGCCATGCTGCATTACCAGGTCTGGGGGATGATCGTCGGGTTTTTAGCCCAGGGGTTTCAGAATATGAATCTGGCGGAGGATATCCGGCTCGGGAGAATTTCGAGTTATCTCGTCTATCCCTTTGGTTTTTGGCAGTTTCATACGGCCGGGTTTATCGCCTTTCAGATGATCCAGCTCCTGGTGGCATTGGTGACTCTGCTGATTCTGCGGCTGACCGGCATGCTCGGGGTCTGGGATTGGTGGGGGCTCGCCCAAGGGATCGGCTTTTCCATGCTGATGGGGCTTTTCTGGTACCAGGTGAGCTTTGTCCTGGGACTGGCTGCCTTCTGGCTGGAGGAGACCTGGGTGCTGCGGGTCATGTTTGTAACCATTGCTCAGTTTATGTCGGGGGCGATCCTGCCTTTGGAGATCTACCCGGAATGGTTGCTCGGGTTTCTGCAATGGACCCCCTTTCCTTATTTGACCTATGTGCCGGTGAAGATTTTTATGGGCACCTGGACGGAGCCGCTCTGGAACGGAGTCCTGACCGTGAGTGCCTGGCTGGCCCTGGTGAGTGCTCTGTCCTATGTGGTGTGGCGGCGGGGACTGCGACTTTATACGGCAGCGGGGATGTAAACGATGTCTTGGCTCGTGCGGTACTGGGGTGTCTATCGGGAGTTTCTGGCCAACGCCTTTGCCGAGGCGAGCAGCTATCGTCTGCACTTTGTCCTGCTGATTGTCATGGACCAGCTGTTTTATTTGAGCAGTCTCGGGTCGGTGTCGTTTATTTTCGATCATGTGCAGTCGATCGGTCCGTGGGGGCGGGATGAGTTTATGTTCTTTACCGCCTTTATGCTGGCCGTCGATCATTTGCATATGACCTTTATCAGTGAGAGTTTCTGGAACTTCTCCTTTGACCTGCGGACGGGGAAGCTGGATTTTGTGCTCTTGCGGCCCTTGAATACCTTATTTTCCATATTTTTCAGGTATATACGCCCCGCCACCATGATTAATTTTGTGACGCCTTGGGCCTTTTTGATTCATTTTGGACGTGCGGTGGAACTGGGGACCTGGCAGTGGGTGAGTGTGCCGTTTCTGATTGTGTTTTCGCTGATGTTTCTCGTTTCGGTGGAAATTCTGATTTCCATGCTGATGTTCTGGACGGTTGAGGCCTTTGGGATCAATTTTCTGAGGATGCAGCTGCAGAATATTTCGCGCTGGCCGGACTTTGTCTACCGAGGGGTGGCGCGGCGGTTTTTTAGTTTGGTCATTCCAGTCCTGCTCGTGGGGAGTGCTCCGGTGAAGGCTCTGCTCAATCCAGAGGAACATGCGACCGGACTGGCCTGGATGCTCCTGCTGCTCTTTTTGTTGTGGGGTGCCATTCGCCTGGTCTGGCGCCTGGGTCTTCGCAGTTATGAATCCGCCTCCAGTTAGGTTTGCATCCCCCGTCTTCTCCTGATGGCCCCCTTTGCTGATATAATGAAAGGAGAAAGACCAGAAGGGGGCTGCATGCAAGACCACAATGACAAACGCAAGTACATCCGCTTTGAACCCGATAGTGGGGATTTCGTGCAGATCGATAAAAATCCACAAAGTACGGAGTTTCAATTCCAGGATGTGGCGCTTCTGGTCGAGGAATCCCCTATGGGCGGTTTCGGGATTGCCTGCCTGCGTACGGTAGGTTTGGTCAAAGGGACGGTTTACCGTTTTAAAGTTGGCAAGATGGCCCCACTGAAAGCCGAAGTGGTCTGGGAGAGGATCCTGGATGATAAGGTTGTGCGGTACGGATTGCGGTTTCTTGAATAATCCTTCCGCCTGTGCGGTTTTCACCCACAGGCATCCCGCCTAAAATTTAGCTAGCCACGTCGCCCGCTTTTACTATCATCACCCGGCATTTTCACTTTACCGGGGTCACTTGTGATAGGTCATCTTCCCTGTCTTAGGATTCATTGTGCAACGCTCGGGCATGCCCAGGCTTTGGCAATGTCGATCCCGCTCGGAATGGCTTACGATTGCTTCAGACGGCAACCCAAGGCGTAAGAAGGGATAGGAGAAATTCCATTGATTGGAGACTTCTTTGACCGGGGTTGTCCGAATAAGCGGCCTACCTGGACATTTTTGTCTTTTTATCTAAGCAAAAATGTTTTTAGAAAAAACTAATCTAAATTTAGTACTTTATCAAATTAAGCATATTGTGCTATCAAAGCTCGATTTGACGTGGTCATTTGCCAATGGGCGGGTATATGAAGTCAAAATTGGGCATTGTTCTCATGATGATCTCTGTCGTGTTCATGAGTTGCACAGGCAAACGCTGGCAGAATCAAATTAATGCCTTAGCCCTGGAATGCGGTGTTCCTAAGAACTACTCTTTCGAGAGTGTGTATATCTTGAAGCTCAATTCAACTAGAACAATTTCAGACAAAAACGACGTTCAAGCCTACACAGTACTGCAAACCACCGATCGTTCCGTGCCTCTTGACTTCAACCTAAGCCCTAAAAACTGTCTTATGTTCGAGCGTGCTGATTTGGAAGGAGTACGGCGGGTCTCTGTCATTGTACAGAACCGTGAAGCCGCGGAATTCGTTCCGAACCTGTCTGAGTCCATTCTTTCTAATGCTGAGTTGAAAGAGTGTGGACGCCACTGTCAAGCTTTTCCTCTTTGTGGTTTGTTGCCCAACACTGGTAATTCAGATGCGAAAAGCAGCGTTCTTAAAATGAATGTGGCTGAGGGCGTCAAGGCTAACGTTTCAGTCGAATCAGACTTTGCCAGTTTCCCCCTTGAAGTTAACGAGCGGCAGTGTTTTGTGCTGTCCTTATCAAGTGCCGGAAAATTAAAAATCCAGGATGCCCATGGAAATTTCTTCGATGATATTGTCGAAAACGTTGTAGCTCAATCGAGTCGGAATAAGATGCCGGTTCACTCGATATCTCTGCGAGGTCCATTGACCGAGCAAGAAAAAAGGTGCAGGCAGGATCCTGTGCATTATCGCATGGACGGGGAAAACTGTGTTGCTAAGAGTTTTCGGTATTACTGTGAGGATTCACCTTCGCATGCCAGTGTTATAGCTTTGAGTCAGTTTTTTGTGAGGAAAGACTGCGAGCGTATCGAGGAATTCCTAAGAAATCAGACAAGCCTGGATTTCTCCTATAAGAGCTTGATCGATGCAGAAATTTTTTCCGGCTTGGAGAATATGCAACATCTGGATTTACGCGGCAATAAGCTGTCTTCATTAGCCTCGGTTCGAGAACTACCTAATTTGGAGAGTCTTAAGATCTCACGCAATAGCGGCCGATTTGACATCGCATCAGTCGCCCGATTTAGACAGCTGAAGAAACTGGATATTCGACTATCTCCTATTTCCAATGTTGATCAGTTGCCAGTGATGGGGAGTGTTGAAGAACTTAAAATATCTGCAGAGCATACGCAAATCCTTGCGAAGTTTACTGGGTTGAAACGGCTTTATATAGAAGGCGGAGACCGAGTTGATTTGTCAAAATTACCTAATGCAAATCTGCAGTTTCTGTCAATTTTGTCTGTTTCTGAACTTGTTGGCTTAGAGTCTCTTCAACAATTCCCAGGCTTGGAAGAACTCGAATTGAACTTTGTGGAAAACTTGGGTAAAGCAGATTTTCCAGAAATTCAGAGTTTAAGAACCCTTACTCTAAAATTTTTGCCGCTTTTAAATCTTAATAACCTGCAGACAATGTCGGCACTGCACGAGCTTACTCTTGAATCAAATACGGGGATACCTTTCTTGGGCATTCTTCCGAAATTAAATCAGATAAAGTCGCTGAAATATCTCAACTATGAAATGCTAGACCTTAGCTGGCTGGAGCAATTTTCCAGCCTCGAGAAACTTACTCTGCAAGGGAACTTAGATACTTTTGAATCGCTTCCCCTTTTACCTTCCCTTTTTATTTTGGATACGCAGGACTTGGCACTCGGCAATCTAAAGGGGCTTCATAATTCTCCGAATTTGAAATATTTGCGACTTTTTGATAAGTCGAACGTACTGGATTTGAATGACTTGCCACAACTCCCTTATCTTGAAAACTTTTTCTATCAAACCATACCGGTAGCCGATCAGGTTTTGCCTCCATCAGATATTTTTTGGATGCAGAAGGTTCCTAGCCTGCGTATTCTTTCGGTAGACATCAATCCAAAACAACAAAATCTTGAGGATTACCTTCCAAAGAATATAGAAGACCTAGCAATCTACTCCTACGGTCCCATCAGCCTGGATTTTCTATCGAATATGCCGTATCTAAAAAGATTGGAATTAGACTTGAACGAAACGACGATCAAGGATGCTCAACATATCATTGTACGCCCCTTGGATTTCGTTGCAATTTTTGTGAATATTGACAGTTTGAGACTTTTGCCAAAATTTATGAATGCTGACGTACTTTACTTAAATGTCGACAGCGAGGGTAGTAGCCCAAATGAAACTGCAGTGCTTGGTGAAAAAATTCTTGCTGCACGTGAAGTGACGTTAGGTGCCGGGGCAAGAGATGTAAGCTGGCTGAAGAACCTTGTCGATCTGGAATACCTATCTTTATCGACCTTCCTCTCGAGCCTGGAAAACTTTCCTGACCTGCCATCGGTCAAGAGTTTAACTCTAAAAGACACTGCCAATATAGCACATCTAGCCGGTATAGATAAATTTAAAAATTTGGAGGAAATAGATTTTGCTGGAAATTGGACATTTAATACTCTGGAACCTCTTCTAAATCTAAAAAGCCTTCGATTAATCAAGAATGCAGACAGAATGCGCGGAAATTTTTTGGATGAGCAGACCTGTCCAGAATCAATGGAAGCCCCAAAGGGGCTTCGCGAATACTGTAGAAATCTGCAGCTGCCTTTTGCGACACCTCTTGGGCCGCTGCCGTTTTGATCAGTATTACTTTTTTTCTCCACTTTTGGAGATGGTGACAACTTTGCTGGATTTTCCGCTGTCCGAGCCTACCGCTTCAATCTTCTCCACAACATCCATACCGTTCACGATTTTGCCGAACACAACATGACGACCGTCTAGCCATGGGGTTTTCACGGTCGTAATGAAGAATTGAGAGCCGTTGGTATTTGGACCGGCGTTGGCCATACTCAGGTAGCCGGGACCTTCGTGTTTTAATTTGAAGTTTTCATCGGCGAACTTGGCGCCGTAGATCGACATCCCACCCGTACCGTCACCGTTGGTGATATCTCCGCCCTGCAGCATAAATTTTGGAATGATACGGTGGAACTTGTTGCCTGTGTAAGTCAATTTCTTGCCGTTAACTTCCTTGTCTCCTATACAGATCCTCATAAAATTTTCTGAAGTTTTTGGGGTATCTTTTCCAAAGACTCCGATGACGATCTGTCCAGCTTTATTCCCGTCAATCTCTATATCAAAGAAACATTTTTGGGTAACTTCCGGCCCGGCTGTTTCCTTGGCCGTGGCTTCGGCGGTTGCAGCAGGGTTCGGAGCATCCTTCTTCGGCGAAGCCGACAACGCAGGCAAAGCCGCAGCTAAACCTAAACTCAAAGCAAAACAACGTGAAATCAGCATCACTAACTCCTCTGATGGCGATAGGTCCAAGGCCACCAGACTAGCATCCCAACTGGCTGAAATAAATCTGCTTTATGTGACATAGTGGGGTAGGGGGAAAGGGGAGGCCCGCAGGCCCCCCACAATTAATCCATGGTAGCATTCACGTGGAGTCGTGCGACAAAGCCGCAGACATCACCCTCGAAGGAACTTCCAAGTCCACCCGCGATCACGCCCCAGAAGCTGGAGACGATCGCCCGGACATCACCATTAAACCCAATCGGAGCGTTAAAGGCCGCCACGCGCGAACCGTCCCGTCCCATGGCAGCCATGCGGCCTTGGGTGATTCCGCGGAAGGTGGTGAACGCCCCGCCGGCCCAGATCAAATCGTTGTCTGTATCGTAATCCAGGGCATAGACCGTACTGTTAAAACCCGTTGCATTGAACCCAGTCGCCATACCTCCGGTGCTCTCGAGCTTGGCAATGCGGTTGGCCACAATCGTCGATTGATACCGGCTGAAGGCGCCACCGACATAGAGCGCGCCCTCGGTCGGCATCCAGAGCAAGGCTTGGACTGATCCGTTGAAACCACTGCCCGGTTCAAATCCCGAGGCCAACGACCCATCACTGGCCAGCTTGACCAAGCGCGGGGCGTTGCCAACGGCGCTGTTGTATTTTGTGAATGATCCGCCTACGAACACCATATGGTCATCTGTTCCAGGAACTACGGCCAGGGCCGCCACGTTATTATCAAACCCTGTTCCAGTTGCAAAATTCGGATCCAACTTCCCATCGGCTGTTAAACGAATCAGGCGGGCCGCCGCCGCGGTCCCATTTTTCGTGAACTTGCCGCCGACATAAATCACTCGCGAACCTGCCCCTGGCATGCTGGCCAGCGCGATCGCATAGACATCGGAATCGAAACCATCCGGAACAAAGCTGGAATCCAGACTGCCATCCGCGTTCAGACGGGCGATCCGATTGCGGGCGATGCCGTTGACCTGAGTAAAGGTTCCTCCGACATAGAGTTTTTTCTCGCTGTCGTCCCAGGCCATTGCATAGACGTTGCCGTTAGTGACCTGGCTGTTAAAGGTTTTATCGCGATTCCCCTTCCGATCGACTTTGACCACACGGTTGGCGATTTCGCCGTTATAAGTCGTAAAACTCCCGGCAAGGAAATACTGGACGCTCTCCCGAGGCTGGGCCGGATTTTCGTAGAGGCGTGCTGTCGCATAAACATAGCTGTTGAGGTTAGAACCGCGAGGACTGGCTGGGTCCAAGGCTCCATCCGTTCCGGAGGCGGCGAAGAAGAAGGCGGTGCTTTCCCCGGCGTAACGCTGGAAGTTACCCCCGCCGATCAGCTTGCCTGTATCGGTAAGACGTAGTGTTTGCAAGGTGCCACTGGTTCCCGTCACCAGACTTGTATCCAACGAGCCATCGGCCATCGACAGGCGGGCCAGGCGTGTCAGCGGCGCCGTTCCATAAAGGGTGAAATCACCCCCGACATAAATCTTCTGATTGGCCTCGTCCACTTCAATAGCATAAACCGTGCTATTGAATCGAGGGCTGGTCGAAAGCCCCTTGCTAAAATCCGTATCGGGCATGCCGTCCGACTTCAGACGCACAAAGCGAGCATAATAGGACGAGCCCCGATAACGACCAAAACTCCCGCCCACATAGAGCCGCTGACGGCTGTCCATTTTCAATGTCACCACCGTGCTGTCAAATCCAGCACCAAGACTCAGACTGGTATCGATATCACCCGCATCCGTAAGCTTGACAAGGCGGGCCGTGGTCACGCCACCATAATCTGTAAACTGCCCACCTACATAAATTTCTGAGCTGCCAGGTTCGGGCAGAATCGTCCAAACAGTACTGTTGAAACCCAGACGGTTGAGTTCCGCACTATGCTTCAGTGTGAAATTCGAATCCAACTGCCCATCCGCAGTGCGCAAAGCCGCCAGCCTGTTCATGGCTGTAGCAGGCGTTGAGGTTAACGCCGTGAAGCTTCCGCCCACATAAAGCCGAGCTTCGTCGTGACTTAGCGCCAGGGTCATGACCGTATTGTTCAAGCCAGCTGCTATGAAATTTTCGTCCAGGTCACCGGCTGGCGTCAGGCGAGCCAAGCGGTTCCGTACCTTGCCACCGACATTTGAAAATGAACCACCCATGTAAATCGATCCGTCGCTAGCAAGTGCCAGGCTATAAACCGAGCCATTAATCAACGCAGGTTTGAAACTCCTATCCAAGGTGAAATCGGCATTCAAACGCAGCAGCCGAATCGCAGGATCCTGCTGATAGACCACGAAGTCGCCACCCACCAAAACCTTGCCCGTATGTTCCCCTTCAAGAATAGGAAGAACGACCCGCACCAGGCGATCGAATCCATCCGCTTTGCTGAATTCCAAAGGTTCGATGGCCGTGGAACTGGCTCGTGAAGGGTTCTCGTTATAATTCAAAGCCTTATCCAAGGCAAAAAGAGCGTAATGATAAGGCTGACCGCCTTGGGCCGTTTCATCAAACATTTGCAGGGATGCACTCACTCCAACGACGTGATGCTGACCTCCGTCGATATCATCACCGCTGGCATAGGATTGACCCGAGCTTGGTGTCCAGGTTACAGGGTTTTCGGACCGAATCACCAGATAGGTATCAGCGTGCGGAACCGCGTCCCAGGATAAGCGATTCCTTGAGACCAAAGGCACAATGTTCAGGTTGGAGGGTTCACCTGGCATGGTTCGATCCAGAATCCAGTCATAGCGGAAAGCCAATGACAGGTCCTGCCAGTTGCCGGTTGAAGTCCGGCCTCTCACGCAGAGGCGCATCAGGCCATCCGCGTACGCAGCATAATCATGATAGATGCCCGCTGTGATCGCGGCTTCCGAGCTATAACCCACGCTGCTGGAGCAATCCGTGTTATCCGCTGATCCCAATTTTTGTTTATAATGGGTCACCAATTTACCTGTCACCAGCGCTTGAAGGTCCGTGGTGCGGCTCGGATTCGGGTAATCCACTCACAGAAACCGAGACGATGGTCGTGTCGAAGATGAAGTTAGGACTTGCAGCATAGGCATTGAGGCTCATGCTGTCCGTGGCTTTTACGCAGACTTTATAAGTCCCCGTCTTGCTCAAGACGGCATCATCGGAACGAGGCACTCCCGCGGAATAGGTCAGCGTGCTGCTGCAGCTTGAGGTGCTCCCGACAATTTTATAGGCCAACGCGTGACTGCTGGAATCCTTAACCGTGACCGCATCCACCAAAGGCAAACCCTTGGCTTTCTCGATTGGGTTTAAATAGCCATCAGCCAGGAAAGAAGCGAGACTTATGCCAGTAATTTGGGGTGGCAGTGTATCCACTGTGATCTGCTGCTGAGCCTTGGCCGTGTTGCCGAAGGCATCACTGGCACTCACTTCAATAATATAGACGCCATCACCACCCAAGGTCACGGTCGTGTCACGCTGATTGTTGGGTAAAAAATTGACAGCCAGGGGTCCACTCAGTTTTGACCACTGAATCGACACCGCGTCCTCACTGATCGCAGAGCTAAGACTGCGTGTTTTGGTGGCAGTCAGGATCGGATCGCTTAAAGACACCAAGGGCGGCGTATGATCGTAGTGCCAGCTGAAACGATCGGCGCTGGCGTTCCCAGCTTCATCTTCCGCTGTCAGCTCAATCACATAATCACCGTCCTGGTCAGTGGTTATGACTGTTGATGCCCCATTGTTAGGCGTAAAGTGCAGAGCACCGGGACCACTGATTTTGGACCAACTCAATGTGTGAGCGCCTTGAATCGAGGCAGTTCGGCTCAATGGACCAGCCGTGCTCGCATCTTCACCCGCTTCAATAGCGGGGGCACTGGTATCCCAGGTGAACTGCAGCCTGGATCGACCGGTCTGACCGCTGCTGTTGGTCGCGGCCAATTCAATTTCATAAATTCCGTCCGTATCCGCCGCGAGAGATGTGGTCGCGGCAGTAGGATCAGAAAAAGTGATACGACCAGGACCACGGACCATACTCCAGGCTAGGTTTTTTCCATTCGACGTGACCGCAGCAGTGACTGTGACCGGCGAACGGGTTACGAGATTCGGACCTGCATTTACGGTTGGGGCAACTGGCTGCGGATCAATCTGTATGAGGAGATTGTGTTGGGTTCGATAGATGGCATTGCCGACCTGAATTTCAAAAGACAAAGCGGTTATCTCCGCCACAGCCGGGGCTAAAAAATTCCACACTCCATCCTGGCCCGAAACCGCGACCTGAGGGCCACTGGTTTGGGTTAAAGTCCATTGATAAGGCCCCGTTAAATTGGTGGCAAAGGCCGGCCGGATCTCAACATTTTCACCGCTGACGGCCATCAGTGGGTTTGGGCTCACCACAAAACTGGGGGCTAAAACCTGGATACGGAGCGACGTAATGGTCTTGAGGTCTTTGGCACTCACCTGCAAAATGGGATTCGCATCGCCTATCTGATCCAGCTCGGGACGCCAGCTGATGGCGCCGGTGTCGGCATCAATCGAGAATCCACGAGGACAATCCAGAACGCACGTAAAAGTCAGGGCATCCTGGACAGGATCGGAGGCCGTTGCGGCCAAATTCAAGGTCTCGGTAGCTATAACGGTTTGATCGGCAAAGTCTTGCCAGACAGGAGCCTTGTCCGGATTGCTCCATGGCATGTTGATACAGATTTCGTTGCTGTCGACGACGACGGGGTTTTTCCTGGTCTTGGCGCGAATGATATAGCAATGCGTACCGGGTTTTTCCGCAAGGACAAGGGTCACAACGTCGTCGAGGCTTTGTATGGGATTCGTGAAGTCATAGGCCACCGTATCCGTTCGCTCGAAGACCAGGTAACTGGCACCCGCCTTGACCACTTCATTCCACGTTAACTTATTGGAGCCGAGTCGACTCAAGGTCAGAGATGGCGTTTCCTCGGTTTTGTCCTTCTCGTTCACGACTACCTGGCTGCTTTCGCCTTGGGATACGGAGCCGACCTTGCCTGGCTTCTCCGCGGCCGCTGTCGTGCCCGTAGCGTCCGTATTGGAAATGGAGCCAGTTGTTTCGGCCACAGTCTCTTCCGGGGCGCCGGCCCCACCGCCGCAGGCTGAGAGCCAAAGTGCAGCTGCTAATGCAAGCAGGACGTTTACGCCGTGGATCATGGACCCGTCTCCCTTCGATTTCTTCGTACCAACCTTCCTCGGCGGTTTACCGAAGGCCTTAATTTGATTCATTTAGCCATGAGAGAACAGGGACATGGACTGGTTCAATGTTTCCCTTGCCAGGCTCCCCATCCCTGCATTTGGGGGAGGGCTTGGACAATCCTTACCTTCTGGCTGGTTCGTTCGGTATAATAGTGGGAAATGCTTATGAGGAGGGCCAATGAGAAAGCAAGTTCTGTCGCTTTGTGCCTGGGGTCTTGTCACCACCGTGGCCCGCGCGCAGACGCCTTCCCAGCCGGTGGCAGGCCCTGAGGATGCTACCTACCTTCTGCCATCCGAGCGCAACACCATCGAAGTGTTTGAACGCCTTTCTGGGCGGGTGGTCAACGTCAGTAACCTCCGTTATGCGCGGGTGGGATTTTTTTCCTTCGATGTGACCGAGGTTCCTGCGGGGACCGGTTCGGGTTTTATCTGGGACAGCGACGGAACGGTCGTTACCAATTTTCATGTCATCCAGGACGCCGATCGGATTACGGTCTCGTTTAAAAATGGTAAAAGCCTTCCCGCGAAAGTTGTGGGTTTTGATCAACGGAAGGATATCGCCGTCCTGCGGGTCAAGCCCGAGGCCGCACGGAATATGGGAAAAATTCCCTTGGCCGATTCCAGTCGTATTTTCGTGGGGCAAAAAGCCATTGCGATCGGCAGTCCCTTTGGTTTGGACCAGACTTTAACCGAAGGCGTGGTGTCCGCCCTCGGTCGTTCGATTCCAGGCTTCGGTGGCAACACCATCCGCGACATGATCCAGACGGATGCCTCGATCAATCCCGGCAATTCCGGGGGCCCTTTGCTGGATAGCCGCGGCTACCTCCTGGGCATGAATACCATGATATTTTCGGAAAGTGGCGGGGCTCAGGGTATTGGCTTTGCCTTGCCAGCCAACACTATCAACCGTATCGTGACACAGATCATTAAAAATGGTCGTGTGATTCAACCCAGTCTTGGTTTTGAGCCCTTTGATAGCAGTATCAACCGTCAGCTGAACATTGAAGGCGTTATCATTCGCGTAGTCGCAGATGGTGGCGGATCGGCCCGCGCTGGTCTGCGCGGGACGCACAGGACCAGGAACGGTGATATTATTCTCGGGGATATTATCATAGGGATTGAAGACAGGAAAATTCGTTCGTTTGACGACCTCCTGAATACGCTGGATGCGTATCAGGTCGGCGACACAGTCAAAGTCACATTTATTCGGGAAGGCAAGAAGCGAACCCTTCCCGTGCAACTGGCCGATATGAACGTCCGCTAAATCCTAAGTGGGCTCGAAGCTTCCGTCGATGCCTTCGAGTCCCCACTCCTCGCAATCAAACTCATCCAGCAGTTCCCGCAAAGCGTGCTTCAAGCTTGGGCGCTTTGGTTTCTTCACCAGAGTCATATGACTGTCTTCTGGCGTCCGACTGCCTTTCCTCGAATTGCAGGCAATGCAGGCACACACGGTGTTTTCCCAGGTGTCCGCGCCGCCCTTGGACTTTGGAATGATGTGGTCGATGGTCGCTGATTTTTCGTTGAGCTTTTTATTGCAGTACTGGCAGTGGTATTTATCGCGGCGGAAAACATTGTGGCGTGAATAAGTGACAGCACCGGCTGCAGCGGTGAAGGACTTAATGTACCGCTTGAGCTTGATGATCTGGGGTCGGGAATAAGCCTTTTTCGCCGAACGGACAAAACTGTCATAGGCCTTGACCAGTTCGGCTTTCTCGGTCAGGAGCAGAATCATCGCTTTCTGCCAGCTGACCACTCGGACCGGTTCATAACCGGAATTCAGGACAAGGGTCTTCATGCTTCACCTCTCGCGCGCACACTGAACAGTATCAGGCGATTATGATGCTGGTTTCCTAGGGATTTTTTGCCATAGGTCCAGCATAACATCAACAAGCCGCGAAAGCTTAGTCAAAAAACACAGGCCTTAAGCTTAGGACGCCATGATTCCGCTTTACGCTTTGCGGAACTTGCGGTAGGGTCGCCTCGCCAGCCTTCAGTCGGAGCTGCTGAAACAGTGCAGCTCATCAGGAACTACGGATTCATCGTCAACCTGAAGGTCAGGCGGTGACAGAGAGGGAGAGGGGTTTAAAACCCACTCCCTCTTTATTTTATGGCGAACTGAAACTTACTCAAGCCTCGTTATTCGCGGCCTTCGCCAACTCCTCTTTTTCACCCAGGATCTGCTCCTGGAAATACTCATCATCCATATCGATCTGAGCTTTGATCTGGGCCATGACTGGTCCATTTTTGTTCACAAAGCGTTCAGCCGCATAACGGAAACTCTCGTCGCGTTCGGCATCCTTGATCACCGAATGCGCAATCGCGAGGATCGACTTCATTTCGGCAATGCGTCCGGCATGCAAAAGGGCTGGCGAAAGATTGTCGAACTTCACCAGGTCGGGGCCTATGAGTTTCAACAGTTTCATCAGATCAGCCGGTTTGCTGGCCGAGAAGTTGCCCTTCACCTTGGTTTTCACCAGCTTGAAGAAGATCGACACCAGAGCCAGGTTAAAGGTCTGACGCATCTTAAAGTAACGGCGCATCAGCCAGTCTTTTTCAGCCAGAGCCATCACTCGACTGCCGACCGTGACTTCAACAAAGTCCTTCGGATTGCTCATGATGTCTTTCACAGTGTCTTTAATCACCATCAAAGACTGAATTTCCGAAGTTCCTTCGTAGATGCTCAAGATCAAGCTTTCACGCAGCCACCATTCGGCCCTGTATTCGGTCGTGAAACCGTAACCGCCGTGGATCTGGACCGCATTCCGCGCATACACGTAAGAGCGTTCGCCGCCCCACCATTTGACGAGCGGGGTCCAGTCGCGCAATTTACGCTTATAATAATCCAGTTTCGACGTGATCTCTTCGCGTTTGCCTTCCGGCAGGTTGCCTTCTTCCAGACGACGGTCGCCAATCGCGATCAAGGATGCGAAATGCGCCGCGCGGTAGCAGAGACTGCGGAACGCTTTCAGTTCCACTTCCATATCATAGAGTCGCTCGGCAATCATTTCATGCTTCGCGATAGGCTTGCCCCAGGCTTCACGCTGATGCGCGTAGTCGCGGGACAGACGGTAACACGCTTCCATCACACCCAGCGCTTGGAAGGCGACGCCGAGGCGGGCTTCGTTCATCAGGTGCAGCATGTAGTGAAAACCTTTGCCGTTCTCACCAATCAGATAGCCGATGCTCTTTTCGAATTTCAGAGCACAGGTCGCGGAACCGTGCAGACCGGGTTTTTCCTCGATCTTGGCCACTTCAAAGTTATTCTTGCCGTTCATCTTCCGCGGCACGAGGTAAAGGTTGATGGCCTTCAGACCCTTGGCGCCTTTTTTATTCATGGCCAGAACAAGGCTGATTTCACCGCAGCCGTTGCTGATAAATTGCTTGTTCCCATAGATATGCCAGGTGCCATCACCTTGCTCTTCCCCATAGGTGCGCATACCAGCCAGATCGGAACCGACGTCCGGCTCGGTCAAGGACATGGAACCCGAGACTTCGCCCGAGGCGATTTTGGGAATCCATTCCTCTTTCATGGCCTGGCTACCGAACTGGTCAAGCACGGTCGCGATCGAACCATACCAGCACACGTTCAATGCGGTGGAAGGGCAGGCGCGATAGATCGCTTCAAAGCCGGAAAGTTCGACGGTGAAGGGCGCGTTCATGCCACCGAATTCGCTGCGGATCGACATGCCCGGTCCACCCATCTCTTTAAAGATGCGCACGTTTTCCTGGACCGTTTTTGGGAAAACAACTTCGCCATCGACGAGTTTCAAGTCTTCCTTGGCCACTTTCTGGCTATTGTTCTCAAGAGTGGTTCCTGCGTACTCGCCCACAACCTGGCCAATATCGAGCCAGTTCTTACGATACTCTTCTGCGGTGGACACGCCGAGAGCTTCCTTTTCAGCGTCGGACAACCACGCGAACAGTTCGCTCATTCGCTTGGGGCTCAAGTGATAAGCGATGTCCGGATTGTCGGTAAAAAAGTTCTGCTTGTTTTTCATGGTACAACCTCAATGTTCTCGTCGCATGACATCATCGTGTGGGCGAATGCTGACACAGTAAACCCTTGCCCTGCAGAAATCAACGAAACTTCAGTGTGGTGTTTCCTGATCGAATCCTTGCTGGATCGCTGTCTGCGGCCGAACCGAATTTATTTGTCCGCGTACAAACGTTCAGCCCTAAGCGGGTCTCCCTGTCATGGGATTTAACGCCAACGAGAGCTGATCTGGACTCCCTGATATGTTTTCGGCCTAAATTTTAGAGTCTTCACTGTATTCTGAAAAACGGAATATTTGTCCCGCCTTACTGGATTGGTTTGGAGGGGTGTCGAAGGCCCTAACTATCTTATTTGGTCTAGTCACAATGGCTAGGAGGCCCGCGCTTTACTTTTTGGTATGAGGTCCCTAGACTTAGTTTGTGCCAGACCCTAGCTGTAGAGGTATCTTATGAACGTGCCCTGTCGGACCCTCAAAGTCGGCCTGTCCTTGGTCTTTATCCTTGGATTGAATGCCTGCGGTAGTGACAAAAAATCAGAAGAAGACACGACACCCTGTGCGTCAGCCAACGCGATCGTCGCGGACGCCACCTATGCTTCTCTGTGGACCAATGTTTTTTCGGGTCGTTGTGGAACCTGTCACGGTGTGGCGGCCACCGGTACCCTGGGTGGGCCTGATATGCGAACCAAGGAGGCATTTTATGCAAATTTGGTGGGCAAGACGGTGAATGATTATCAGGACTGGGATCAGGCTCAGATTACCCTGGCCGGTTGCCTGACAACGCCACTCATCAACGCTGGAAAATCCTCAGAATCCCTGGTCGTGGCCACCCTGGACGCTTCCGCCGTTTCGGTAGGCTGCACCGTGAAGCCACACAAAGAGCCGCCGCAAAACATCTGCATCTCCAACGGCAGTCTCGCCAATTTGAAAAAATGGATCGATAACGGCGCGCCCCAGTAATCGGCAGTCAAGAGGAGTACCATGAAAGGGAAGCCGCGCTGGTGGCAGCTGGGTTTAATTATTATTGGAGCCATGCTGCTCCTGTTCATTGGCCTGCTGACAACAGCCTGGCTGGCCCTGCGCTCGCCAGATGTTCAGCAGAGAATTCTGGCTTCGCTCAAGGAGCCGCTGCAAAAAGCCGGTATTAGCGTGGAGGTCGAAAGCCTCGCCGTGGACGTCTTTGCGGGGCTTAATTTACAGAACCTGCGCATGAAGATCGAACGGCCGCCCACCATCGTGGCCCATCTTACCCTCGCGCGGATGCGTCTCGGCTATTCGTTTTGGAGCCTCCTGCATAAACGCATGGATATCAGCGAAGTTCTGGTGGAAGGCTTGCGAGGCGACGTAAAAATGGTCCTTTCGGACGAAGCCAAAGCGGAAGAACCCTCCGAAGGCCTGGGGCCCTTGATTGATATGATCCGTCGTCCTCCCGTGCAACTGGACGGCCCCTCACTCATCGTGCGGGACAATCAATTGAATCTGCAGCTGACGCAGGGTTCCAGACAGATCGTAGCTCATCTGAAAAAAGCCGATATCGATGCGGCAGTCGCTTTGAAACCAGAAATACTCGATGTCTCAGCGCAGATAGCCATGGATGTGCAGGTCGCTCTGGAGCAACATGATCCCTCCGTGGGCTCTTTGAAACTCACGACGACCATGGCTCTCGAGCCCTCCCTGGTCTTTGCTGTTCGCGCTCCGGAGAAGGAATTCAATTGGGACGTTCAGTTGAAACAACTGGATCTTCTGTTAGGCGCAACCAGTTTGCAGCGCAAGGGGACCGACGGATCCCAATTGAATCTTGCTTTCGAGCGTCTGGAGGTCACCCCGACCTTGACCGCGAAACGGCAGGGACCCGTTCCTGAAAATCCGCAAGTCAACGACATCCTGTGGCCGCTCACGAGCGAAGGCCAATTAAAAATTGCGCTGAGCAAGCTGGATTTCAGTCAGCAAAAGGCCGCCCAAAAACTGCTGGCTTCCGCTTCTCTAACCAACGAAAATGCTTGGAAAATAACCCTGCTCAGCACGACCCCGGGTCGCGACCAGAGTTGGGACTTTACCGAAGTGTTAAAAGTCACTCAACTCAAAGCCACGCAAAATAACCAGAACCTGGTCAGCACCCAAGGCCTTGATCTTTCCCTTCAGTCGCAGGCTGAACAGGGTGAAGGCAAAGCGGCCCTCGTTCTGAATGTGAAACCTTTGACTTCACACTTTATCCAGGCGCCCTTGGCCTGGCGTCAGGATCTGAACATCGGCTTTAATCTCGCCAACCCGGCTGCCCGCGTGGTCGGTGAGGGGACCGCCAATGGCGAAAAAATCCTGCAGATCAATGGGGAAGGCCGGGATCAAAATGGAATGCTGCAGGCCCGCTTGGATATGAAGGTGGAGCCGCATCACTCCCTTCGGCCGATTCATGCTGGACTGGCTCAACTGGACCAACTCGGCTGGCCCGCGCTCAATATTTCAATCAACCAGCACGTCCAGCACCCGATGCCACTCACCGAAGTGACTCAGGACAACTGGCAACAACTTACCATAACCAACTCGTTATCTTTGGACATCCGGCAGCAGCAACCGTCTGCGAAAAATCTGGTTCGCTTTAAAACGGCTCAGATCAAAAGTGAATTGAGTCTGCCGGCAAGGGCAGCATCCGCTCCTGACAGTCCTTTGGACTGGACCCTGCAGATTAAAGCTGATGCCTTGCAACACAAAGCCTTGCGAAAACCCGTGGCGCTTGAGCAGGATTTGCATGTGAAAGCCCAGGTCGGCGATCGCATCAGCGGTGAGTTGGCTGGCAAAACCAAAATCGATAACCGTGAGCTCCTGGATTTGAACCTGGATTGGCAGGACAAAACAGGGGAGGTGCACAGTCGCAGTACCCTGAAAATCAACGTGGATCCTTCTTTGCAAAACATCGTCGAGGCTGCCAAAGCCTTGGATGACCTGGGTGGTCTACGGATCTCCAGCCAACACCAAATATCGCTCGTCCATGGCGCCGAGCGGCTGCAGGATATCAAAGGTCTGGATCTGAACCGTATCAAAGCTGACCTGCAACTGACTCAGGTACTGGAACAAACGCCCGTCGGTCAGGCCAAGCGCCGCATCAGCTGGCAGGAACCTTTGCGGTTGGATAGCCGTATCCAGATCGCTCAGGGGCGTGGTGAGCTTCTGACCCGGTTGGTGGAACCCAAGGTGACCGCGCAGGACCTTGCAAGCGTCAATAACCTTCAGACGTTGATTAAAGCCTCGGTCCGCAATCTGCAAAAGCCCGACAGCGGTGAGGTCAAGGTCATGGTCGATGCGGATAGCATCGAACTGCTCAAGGAAATCCCCGAGCAGGAGCATATCCAGAAACTTCTGCGCAAGTTTAAGTTGGTGTTTCACGGTAACCTGGAAAACAAGGACCTTTTCACCATCAAAACCCTCTTCGTGGGCCTGCATGACACTCTGTTTCAGTTCAAAGGGCAGGGGGCATTCCGCCTGAATAGTCAGGGTTACTTCGATGGAATGGTCGACTCCCAAATTGGAAGCGTCACCGATGCTCCCGTCAAGGGCACGGGACGGATGCAGATCCCTATTAAACTCGTCCTTTTCGATAAAACGCGACTCTCTGTGGACGCCGACCCACGGTTTCAGAATTTTTCGGTCCAGTACGGCGACATCGCTGTTAAGAATGTCAACGGCGGGATTTACATCCACGAGGAATTGCAGATTCAAGATGGTCGCGTGGGCTTCCTTTACCTCAACACCATGAATCCCTTCGCACGCGTGGATTATGATAGCCTCGAACCGTATGTTAGTGAGCGTCCGGCCCTTAGTCTGGAACAATTGCGCTATAAACATATTGTGGCTGGCCCGTTCAATCAGAACTTCGAAGTGCGGCAGAACCTGATTCTGCTCAATGAACTTAAGATTGATCTTTTGCAGGGCAGCGCCCTGGGCCGCTACTACCTCGACCTGCATCCCGACCGCCTCCAGTTGGGCTTTTTAGGTCGGTTTTCCGGCATCCAGCCGGAACTTATGAAAGAGCCATCGAAACGTTCGTCACCCAAGGATTGGGCAGCCCTCAGTGGCCGCATGGCCGTAAATTTTGACATCCGCAAGCGTCTGGCTACGGGCCGTCTGGATTTAACAGAAATCGGTCAACGCCAGTTGATGTCACTGCTCGATGTGCTGGATCCGGAGTACAAGGATGAGCAGATGGTTATGGCCCGACGGGCGCTGCGCGTGTCCTATCCCCAGGGCGTGGCCATCAGCATGGAGCAAGGATTGATGGATTTGGGCATCAATCTGGGTGGTGTGATCAGCAAAGATATATTTATTCGATCCATTCCTCTTACCGGTCTGATCAATGCCAAGGCTGGTGAAGCCTTGCAACAGATCGAAAAATTGCTGCAATCGGGAGGTTCCTAATGCGTCGCCTGGTGATGATCACGGTTCTGAGCGCTTTTCTAGGCACAGCTTGTGTGCCTGATGTGTACCTCATTGATCGACAGACAGTCCTGGAGCTCGAAGCCAGTGGCGAGTGGCAGGAACTGGACCAGGCCTACCAGAAACAGGCCTTAAATCCAGGGCCTCAGCCTTTGGAATCGACCAGTGATCTGGTCGAAACCCGGCAAATTTTTGGCATGACCCACAGTGATCTTGAGAAAAAGCCTGCGCCTAAATCCAAGTGAGGTGACCATGCGGACGCGACAAGGGATGTTTCTGGCCTGGATGATGAGCCTGTCTCTGCCGGCTTTGGCCGCAGACAAGCCCCAAAAATTAGCCCAGCTCGAAAAAATAACAGTGGGACCTTACGATAATTTTCAGTCGGCGGTTTCTGATGATGAGTCCGTGATTTATTTCACGCGCAGTCAGAACCTGTCTTCCCAGATCATGCGCTATGATATGAAGACGGGTCAGATCCGTGCCATGACCACAGCGGATACCGACGCCAAGAATCCAGCTCTGAGTCCCAACGGCAAGGAGCTGGCCTTCACGTACTACCGTCGTGACGCGAAAGGCGACATCTGTCTTTTGGATGGTGATGAAATCCTCTGCGTAACAGGTCCAGGCGCGGCCGAGCATTCACCTTTCTGGGTGGATAATGAAACGCTCGCCTTTGTCCGCAGCAATGATGCCGGCACCCAGTCCAAACTGATCTTCCTGACCGTTAAAAGCAAGAAAACGGATCTGGTGATCGAAGGTACTCTCTATAATCCCAGTCTCGCCAAAGACGGTCGTACCCTGGTTTATAAGGGCAAAGGCAATGAGCTCGTCCTTTTCGACATTAAAAGCCGTCAACCCATTCGCACGCTCAATTTGAAACTGGCAGGATCCACCGGGCCGGCCCAGTTTTCAGTCGATGGTCAATCCCTCTACTTCGCCCAATATATGCTCGATAGCAACCGGGATCTGAGAATCGACGGCCGCGACGCTGCCGCCATTTTTCGTATAGCCGCTGATGGGAGCAAGAAGGATCCCGAGCAGCTGACCTCGCTCAATCAAAACTGCTCCTATCCCTTTCCCACGGCCCGCGTGCTTTACATGACCTGCGCCTTTGAAGGAGCCTTGGATGTTTATCGTACTTCCCTGACCGGCATCGTGCCCACGGAATGGACCAAGGATGACCTGTGGGAAGCTCATCGGGCCGCCCGTTCCTATTCGGATCGTATCCTGCTGCTCAATCATCTGCAGGCGCGTTTTCAGGCTATTTCGGAACGGGAACTCATGGAACGGACCCTCAGCAACTTCATCCTCTGGGGGGAATGGCTGCCCGCGGCTTTCTATGCAGAAAGCCTGAGTCAGGCTGCGGATGACTATAAGGTCCATAAAATTTTACTGGATACCTACGCGAACTGGGTGGCCCTGCCGCGGAAGGAAAATCTAGGCGCCTTTGCCCAGAAGCTGGACCGCCAACGCGGGCAGCTTGAATCTTTGCCCGCCTCGCCCCTGCAAAAGGTGGCGCTCGGGTATATGGATCTGTTTGCGAATCGGCAGCGCGAGGCGCGGGCTCGGGCTGAAAAAATTGAATCCGACGACGGTCTGACTCTTTACTGGCTGACGCTGCTGATCAATCTGAGTGCGGAAAAGAACAGCGATCAGTATCGTCTGACTCTTGAAAAAAGACTGCTCAATCGCGATCTGTCCGAGGAAACCCGACTTTATTATCTGTCCCGTTGGTTTGAACAGCTCAAGCCGGGCACGGATCCCACCGCCGCGGTGGATGGGCTCAAAGCCAAGGTTGGTCAAGATATTCTGATTGCCGATTTGCTGGAGCATGAAAAGCAGCTCTATCGTGTGGTGGCAGCTGCCAATAGGGATGCCACGCGCCAGGAGATGCGGGCGATTGTCGAGCGGATCAAGCGTCTGAAAGACGACTATTACGGGATGCGTCTTCTGTTCAATCGCGGCATGATCGTTCTTTATCAAGCTAAAAAGAGTCGTGAGCTGTCGACGATCATGAGTCTGTGGCTGACCTATGTGAAAAAAGATACCAAGGAATATCCCTTTGCTATCGAAGCCTTACGGCAGAATAGTCTGGATCTGGCCTATCGCTTTTATCACAGTGACAATCCCCAGGAAAAGCCGCTGGCCAACGGCGCGTTTATGGATAGTATCCGGACCAGTGATGATCTGGAATCTCATTACCAATATGCTCTGCTGCATTTTGGCAATTGGGGTGAATTGGAAACTGCCTATAAAAGCATGCAGCAGGACGGATTGATCCGAGCCGAAAGCCGCATGTTCGTCGAGCTGATGCGCAAAATCCTGCTCCAACCCGAAAAAGCGGATAAGGGCGACCTGGAAGATGCGGCGGAGCAGCTGGATCGGATGCGCGATGATCATGTTGGGGTCGGCACCCGGTACCTCTTCCAGGGCTACCTCTACCACCGCCTGATGCTTATGACCGAAAAGGATTTCACCTTTGATCGCGACCTGTCGGACAAGGCTCATCGCGCTTATCTTTTTGCCATCGATGCGGGCTGGAATAACGATCGCATCAAGAGCTCGGCCTATCAAAACCTGGGGCTTTTGCACAGTTCGATTCGGAACTACTCACTGGCTGCGGAATTTTATCTGCGACGCAACGAAATGAATTACCCAGCGGTGGAAATGAAACAGGCTGTCCTTTGGCTTCAGGCCAAGGCCATGTATAAGAGTTATCGTTTTGCTGAAGCCTCACAGGCCATCGAAGAGGCTTTGAAAACCCAGCCGAAAAACCTCCTGCCGTTCCACGAAAAAGCGGCTTTTTATGCCTGGAATGCCCAAAATTATGAATTGGCTGCCGATCATTACACCAGGTTGATGGCAGGGCTCGGCGACAAGGCCAAGGCCAGCCTGTGGTTGAGCCAGGGGTATGTCCAAGGCAAGCTCAAGCGCACCGCAGAGGCCGAACAATCATTGCAGAAGGCCGTGACCCTGGCCAAACAGGAAAAACCCACCCGCACCGAGGGCGTGAGTCTTGTCTATCAACCGATCAAAGTCCAATTCGTGGCTTTGGGTTTGCTCGCCCGACTCCAACTTACCATAACCAAAAAAATGTCTGCTATTCAGGAGCGACTGGCCATGTTTCCGGGCATCATGGAGCAAGCCAAGACTCTGCATTTTCAGGAAGAAACGCTGAGTGCGCAGCAGATCAAGGAAACCCAGGATCTGGCGCGTTGGCAGTTGGAAGCCGGGCAGAAGAAGGAGGCGATGGGCACACTGGAGCAATCTTTGCGCCTGACTCAGGAGCATGGAACCAGCTTTGGGCATCTGGCTCACACGGTATTTGTGAGTCTAAAAAATCTGATGATCCTGATCCGCGATCAGAAGCTGGAACCGAGTGCCACCATGGTGGCGACTCTGGATAAAACCCTCGAGAATGCTCAGAAGGAATTTGCCGAAGAGCGTAATCCTGCGGCTGAGGTGCGTGCAAAATGGACTGAAGTGCAGCTGATCGCCCTGGCTTTCCGCTTGAGGCAGGATCCTGGGCGTCAGAAAAATTTTGCAGATCGCAGTCAGAGCATTCTGACTCAAGAAAGCGTTCAGTTTCTGGAAAAAGAAAAGCCGGCGATTTACGCCGGCCTTCAAGGTTACCGTGAAGCTCTTGCGCAATCACTGCGCTAAGGGCTCACCTGCCTTGTTGTCCTGATCCTGGTCTTCTTTGCGAGATGCTTCCTTGGGTAGGGAAGCGTCCTGAAGATTGAATTCAGGCTGCACAATGAGAAGTCCTGGAGTCACGATCATCTGAACTTTCCATGGCTGCACAACGACGCCTTGCGGGTTGGGTGGCGGTACAAAAGGATTGCCACCAACGCCCGTATGTTGCCCGTCGCTGCCAAACGATGCCGATGCGAACATCAGCCAGCCTATTGTCACAAGTGTTCTGTTCATAGGGTTGTGCCTTTCTGAAGGAAGCTTGAAATATAGCTCAGCATCACCACTTGCGGCCCTCGGTGACGGTTGAAGATCTGGCGAAGATCCTCTTCAAATTCCATGATACGCTTATGCAATTCCGAAACACCTTGAGAATCTAGCCCATCCGTGTGCAGCTGCGCGCAGACAGCGGGATCACCGAGCTGGGTCATGTCAAAGAGATCGACAGTATGTTTGATCTGTTCCAGAATCAAGCGCGGATCGAGAACAGAAAAATTTTCGTAACGGCAGCGAAGGATTCCGTCCTGTTCATAGACGGCTTCGATTTCCAGAAGTCGCTTCAGTTTGACCAGACCGTATTCGCCAAATTTCCGGCCCACGATATCCATGGTGGTGCCACCGGAACTGGCCAGCGTGATAATGGCAAAGCTGATACGGTCGCGTAACTCTTCATTGAAATCACCGCTGGTGATGCTCACATCATAGCTGTGAACCATCTTGCCAACCCAGGCTCCAATATCACTAAAATGCTTATTCAGAAAGCTCATTGCCGCTTCATTAGCCGCAATCACGTTCAAAAGTGCGAGGACTGTTTCCAGCGTAGGAACATTTTCCTGCTGATAGACCCGACGTAAAGTCGGATAAGGCACGCCTGACTGCCTAGAAAGTAAAGACAAATTTCGAGTAGGCCGGTCTTTCAGCCATGCGTCAATGAGTTCTTTAAGATCTGCCAGCATAAAATCCCCACGCCTATGGAATCCGAGAGCATTGTGTTTATTGGTCTTCCAGGGGCAACATAATACAAAGCACTGGACAGTGCTAGTACGGAGCATTGCTCAAAGTGAGGAAAGAGCGAGGTTCCATGAGTGAGGCTGATCCAAAAGATGATTTTACCGGCCATTATGCCGCATCAAGGCCCTACAAACTCACCATAACCATGTCTTTGTTTTGAAGCAGCCAAAAGCTATCAAATAAAGACACCACAAGCTTTTCAAAATTTTAAGCAATCCAAATAGAAAAGCCCCTTACGGGGCCGACGAATAAATAGAAATAATGGAAGGCATCAGGGAGCAGGAATCTCCTGCTGATCTTCAATAGGAATTTGCTTCCTATTTTTGATCACGGTGCCTGGCTTCAAATCGTCACCTTCAAACGAAACCTCAGTATAGCCTGAAGCTTTCGCTTCAGCTGCTACAGGCATGGCCGCCGACGCACTGCGACCGCGTTTCGCGACCGCTTTCTGAGTTGGCGCCAGGTTGAAGGTAATATTTTCAACCACCAGCACCTGCTGGTTTTTCACGATGCGTGGTTGACCTGAGATATTGATCGTTCCGTTATGCTGCAGCAAAGCTGAAGCATACGCAGTCCCGTCAATAATGGCTTTGATAGGATTTCCCATGGCATCCATACCGAGCAGGGCGCAACGCTTGCCGCAGTTGCTCAAATTGGCTTTTGAGAAACTGGCATTATTAATGCTCACAGGATAGGTTTTGCTTTCAGATCGCGGATCGCTTTTGAGAATGGGTAAGGCAGCCAAACTCTGGCTATTGGCATTCAAAGCTTGAGCTGGCGGCAACGAGACTGGACGGGCCAAGGCCTTTTGGTTCCTTGCCAGAACAGTGGGGTTGGTTTGCATCAGCTTTTCAACCTGAACAGCGGTCAAAGCCGAAGGAACCTCTTCAATAAGATCCTGGGTTGGGGTCTTGGCAGCCTTGGCGGCCATGGATTGAACTTCCACAGGCTTCGCTTTGGGAGCAGGAGCTGCTTCCTTCACCGGCGCAGGTTTTTCTTTTTCAACCTTGGCGATGACTTTGTCAGCTTTCTTGTCTTTATTATTGGAACGCAAAGCCACGGCCGCAAGCTTCTGCTTGGGCTTGATGACCGGTTTGACTTCGGCTACAGCTGCGGCTGCTGCAGGCTGATTGGAAAGGGGCGGATCCACACGACGCAACTTACCGTTGGGCATCGTCATGGTTATAGGATTATCCTGGGTGGTCACGACTCTGCTTTCATTCAGTCCAAAAAACTTCAGACTCGCAGGAATCAAAACACCGGCACCCACGCCTGTGATAAAGACGCCAGCGACCACGAGCCAAAGGCTGACTGATTTTCTTTGAACATCCATAGGTGGCAAAGAATCTGGCCCCATGCTGAGTACTCCTCTAAGTGTACTTTCCCCATGGATCTTTTTCGGTTTTAGCTGGTGGTATCTTGAATGACTTTTAATAAGAGAGGAATAACCGCAGGTTGAATGGAATAATTACCTGACGGCAAAAGGGTCCCGGAACTGATTTCGAGAGGGATCCGACAGAATCATTACGCATTTTGTAAGTTGGCTCGCAGAGCCAGAATCTGGCGGTACTGCAAGGCCTGGGAATGCTCGCAGTTCAGTTGTTCCATCTCCAAAAACGCCCGCAGGATATCCCGCTGCGTATGATTCAATTTAAAGGTGCGAAAAATAGAGTCCCAATATTTGGCGTGCAGGCGGCGTTGACCATTCATAACCAAGGCCAAATACCCTTTAGAAGGGATGCCCGCACTGCGGCAAATGAAAGTTAACGAGACTTTCTTTTGTTTGCCTTTAAAGAGGCAGTACAGTGTTCGCAGAATTTCGGAAGCATGATTGGCTTGCAGAAGGACTTGATCCACTTCAGCGCTGAAGGGGCTATAAGGTATTCCATAGCTGACAGTTGTGTAAGCGTAAGATTGAAGGCTGGCCATGGTCAGGACTCTCCTCTCGAATTTCAGGACTCGATAGGGAGGACAAACCCGGCTTACGAATATTGCAGTGTAAAATAGGGTAGTGATATCAAGGGGGTGTATCGCACCCCCGGACAGATTTAGTTGATCTTCACTTCATAATAGAAGCGAACGAAATGCGTCGAACGGCGTGGGCTCTCGCTGGCGAAGAACGTCGTGTTCTTATCCTTGATGATCTCGCCGGCATAGATGCCGATGGTGGGATAATCAAAGGTCTTGTTTTCCAGGTTGTAACTGATGAGTCCGCCCCAGCGCGTGGCGCCGCCATTGGTGGCCCAGTCGTTGGTTCCATTGAAGACGCTCTCACGAAGGCCTTTGCCTTCTTTCAAGACGGCTCGGCGATCCAGCTCCACGCCCACGGTCACGTTTGGGGTCAAAGCGTATACGGGGCGAATCATGCCATCCACAAACTGCCAGGACATATCGTCCTTGGAATAGCCCGGAGCCTCGCCACGGTGATCCTGGTAAAGACCCAACCAGTAAAGCCCGTACTCCTTGGCTTTCCAGTCGCCGTTCCAGCCGATCAGCACCTTGGATGGCTCTTTGGATTCATCAAATTTTTGATCATCACCAGGTTGGAAGGCCGATGACATGGCTCCGTTCCCAATGTAGCCTTTCGAGGTATGCACCACGAGCTGGTTATAAAGGTTGCCACCGGCAAGTTGATCACCCCAACGCTGATAGGCAACGCCAAAGACGTAACCCGAAGTGGCCAGCTCGCCGCTCCCGCTCGAAACGTTCTTGTCGGTCTTGTGCCATTCCAGGTTGGTTTTCACCATACCGTTGTCCAAGGGCACTTCGATCTTGTTGATCAGGATATTGTCGATTTCCTGCACGTTGTCCGCGCCGGCTGTATACTCGACGACTTTGGAGCCATAGGCCATGTCCACGTTTACGGGACCCAGACCTTCCACGCGAACGCCGCCGCCGAGGATATTTTTTTCATCGAAGTAAAAAGAACGCGATAGGAATTCTGGTGGACTGCGGAAAGGACGGTTGCCGTACCAAATGCTCCAGCCGTTTCCAACTTTGAATTCACCATAGGCCACGCGTTCGGCAAGATAAGTCTTTTTGCTGGGATCCTGGTCGTCCTTATACAAAAACTGACGATTGCCGTTCACGTCAAAGCCGTAGTGAAACTTGAAACTATCGCCGTAGCCCGCATGGAGCGTGACTTCAGTCAGAGGATAGTCGATCAGACCCTCATTATTATAGGGTCCCAGATTAAAATTCTGGTACTGATTACCACCGCCCATTTCCTTGGAAAAGTCGGACTTATACGTCACGCCTCCGCGGGAATAGATTTCAGGTGTCAGAGACCACTCCTGAGAGAACGCTTGGGCTGACAGCGTCAGGGCGCCAAGTATCATCAAACGGGCGATTGGATTCACGATACACTCCTTGTCTTTCAGTAATTCTCGAACCCTCTGTTCACATATGTGCTCCGTGGCACAACGGGCTTATATAGCCCAAGAGAAAGGCACCTCCTACGGACTTTTCATCATTCCCGAATTCTGCTGAGGGAAATCGACAAAAAGGATTGTTTTTCCCCATCACGAAACAGTCTTAGTGCATCTCAGGACATCGGAAAGTCTTATGTAGGAAGGTTTTGCAGCTTGTGACTTACTTAATGTGGCCGATAAGATCGATGTAGGACTCTCGTACCCGGAGTTGCCATGTCCATGACACCACGAGAACAGTTGGCGAGCGCGACCATGATCGCGACGCACGAGATTGTGGTGAATCTGGAGAAGGCCAAGTCCTCTCTTGAGTCCCTGATCAACGGCATGCAGGACCTGACTTGCCTGATTACGACCGATGGTCGAATTATTTGGGGCAATCAACGCGCTGCTACCTGGCTGGGCATCGATCACGACCTCGTCCACCTTTGTCAGATGAAACAACTATTCAAAGACGATGACTGGGCCCAGTTTCAAAACCGTCTGGAGCCTTATCAACAAAGCGGCCTAGGCGGTCCTGCGATTGAATTTCAGCTGCCTATCCAGCAAAAGACCAACTCCCGGGAAATTCTCTGGAGCGTTCGGCCGTTTCAGGCTGTGAGTATCCGCCGTGGAACGATTCTGCTCCTGGTGGGTCGTGACATCACCGAAGTCCTGCGGGAACGTGCGGAAAAAGCCAAGCTTGAGACCGAGCTGGAAACCGCGCAGATCATGCAATCGGCTTTCTTTCCACCGAATCAAATTCGTTCCGCCGGCATTGAAATATGTTCGTTCTATCGACCTGCGGAGCAATGTTCCGGGGATTGGTGGGGACACTTTAATTTCGGTGACGGTGTGGATTTAGTTTGCGTTGGTGATGTGACTGGTCACGGCGCAGCCTCGGCTCTCGTGACGGCCATGACCCAGGCGACCTGTATGGCCTATGCGAATACAGCTCGTGCCGGCATGTCCCAGGACTATATGCATCCCTCGAACCTGCTCCATCAGATCAACAAAATCGTTTACGATACGTTCAAAGGCAAATTCTTCATGACCTTCTTTGCCATGCTGTTCGACACCAAGGCTGGTGTGGTTCGAGCCTGCAACGCGGGTCACAATTTTCCTTTGTACTTGAAAGGTCAGTATCGGAGCCAGGTGATGCACAATCAGCCCCTGCCGGAAAACGTCAAACCCTTCCGCGGCCCCGAGGCTTTGGCCATCCAGGGGAACCCGATCGGTTTTGATCCGGAAACGATTTATCAGGAAAAAGAATTACCCTTGCAGAATTTGGATCGCTTCATCCTCTTTACCGATGGCATCATCGAATGCAAGAGCGAAGAGGGCCAAATGTATGGTTCGTCGAGCTTCCGCAAATCGATTGCCAAGAGTATGGATAAAGGGGGCGTGGCGTTCCGTGATGCGATCGTCGACAACGCCTTGCAGTTCTTTGGCAAACAGCCGCTCGCGGATGACCTGACTCTAGTCAGCGTCGACGTGTTTATGGATAAAAAAGACAAGGCTGGTTAAAGCAGCTCGATCTCACCGCCATCATCATCCATAGCAATATCACCATAAACGAACAGATCCAGCAGTTCGGTTTCAAAGATCTCGGCATAGACGCTGCAGGTGAAATGAAAGCCTTCACCTCGAATGCGCCAGAAATCGTAAAGACGCGATGCGCGCACTTCATCGGATGAAATCAATTCATCGAAACCACTGGTCGCGATGGGCAAACTGATTCCCGCTACCACACCACAGCTGTGCAGCTGCTGAGTGATGCCGCCGGCCACCAGATTGTTGTATTCCTTGAAAAGGTCATAGGACGATTTGAGTATCTGTTCATGCGAACGTTCCGGGGCACCCTTGCGCTGGGTCAACGTCATCACATCGCTCAGATTGAAATGCGATTTATAAGTAATCCGCAAATCCTTGGCCGCGATCTGAATCACGGTCAGATGCGAGCCATAGATAAAATCATCGGGATGATCGTGATCTTCAATAACCAGATCGCGCCGCGCAGTGATGTCGGCAAAACGCTTGCGCGACAGTTCGCGTATCATGGTATAAAGATGTTGGTGGGCGTCTTTCAGATAAGCTAATGAATGTCCACCCTGTTTGCTCTGCTCTGCAGTCGCCGACATGTGATCAGGCCCCCCTGTTCTGGTTCTTATCCTCTATTTAAACACATTTGACAGTTTTCGGCAGTATTCGGTATCATGGACCTAGCATTCCATTATTTTGCTTTGATTTTTGCCGCGAGGTGTATCATCGACTCCGCAGCGCGTACCTTGGAAATACCCGGCTCCGGTATCGTTTCCGAGAATCTGCAAAAGCTTGTACGCTTTGCTTCTCTGGAACGGATGAAAACCGTTGCGCATCGCCAGGACATCATCTCGGAAGAGCTGCCTTACGCGGCTAACCGTTTAACGGTTCATGCCCATTGGATGGCGTTCATTCTGCTGGCGGGTGAGGGTGGCAAAATCACTTTCAAGGCCCACTACAGCTCCAGTGATATTCAAGGGCTGGTGGCTCGTGCCCTGAACAAGGACATCGATAAAATCAATGCTGACCTGATCGGTGACTTTATGCGAGAGTACTGCAACCTTACGGCCGGTGTGATCAAGGCTCGACTGGCTGAAGTCGGCATCCACACTGGTTTGAGTATTCCTATCGTGACCCGGGGCTTTGACGAGATCTGGCGTATGGACCGAGATGTCAGCAATGAAATCATCTCGATCGATGCCTGGCATCTGAAATGGCCCTCGGGTAGCGTGATCTGCACGATGGCAGCACGCGCGGACGTCTGGGCAGCGGCTCAGGATCTCAAGGATCCCACCGCCGATAACGGGACGGAAAGCGATATGGAGTTCCTATGAGCGTTTCTGCAAAAATTGAAGCCATTCAAAACCTGCACGCCACGCATAATATCATTTCGACCCTCGAACAGTCGAAATCCAGCATCGAACAGCTGGTCGATGAAATGCCGGACGCGCTTTTTGTGTTTGATGTCAAAGGCACGATTCTGAAAGCCAATCTCGAAGGTTGCCGCCTGCTCAAGGTGGAACCTGAATACTATCTGGGTTCGAACCTCGCCAAAGTCTTTGACGTTGAATCCGCGAATATCCTGTTTAACAAGATCCAGCTCGTGGCCCAGAACCCCAAAAGTTTTGAGCGTCCCCATGAGTTTGAACTCCAGGCCATCACCGGCAAGGATGAATCCCAGCCTTATCACTGGGCCCTCCGTCCCCTGGTGCCTTTGCGTTATGACAAAATTCCTCTGATCGTGCTCTACGGCCGCAATCTGGTCGACATTCGTAGCTTCGAACGCGAACTGTCACAGATTTATAGTAGTATCCCTATAGGTATCATGAGCGTGGGGTCGCGCGGTCAGGTTGAGCCGAACTATAGCCGCTACTGCGAATACCTCCTGCAGCATGGCCGCTATTCGGGCCTCAACAACGGCTTTGCCAATGTCGGCATCGTTGAACTCCTGTTTGAGCCCGCTTTTGTGACCATGAAGGCTTCTGAAATTGAAGCCTGTAAGCTGCTTGTGCGCGCTATTGGTGAGTCTGAATACTGGTTCGAATCGGTAAAAACCCAGTTCCCCAACCTGTTGCGGCGCCGCGTGGGTGACAGTGAACTGTGGCTGAAGGTCGATTATCACGCCGTGACTGCGGATGGTGTCGTCCAGAAGATTCTTTTGATCATCGAAAATCGGACCGACCTCATCCGTGAGCGTGAAGAACGCAACGTCTGGATCAAACGCAACGAATCCGCTGTGCGCCGCATCCTGGAAATTCAAAACGCTGAAAACAGCATTCTGCAAGGCATCTGCCTTGATTTGGAAGCTTTGATAAGGCGGCTGGATCATGCTCTGGAAGCGGACGACTTCAAAGCGTTCAAGACCGGGGTGGATGGCGTGAAGTTCGCTGCTGACAGCGCCGGATTCCTGACGTTGAAGGAGATGGTCGAGATTTTGGAAGTTAAGCTGGCCGGTGAACCCGGGCAGGAACTTTTCAAGAATCGCAACGAACTGGCCAAGGAATACTCACAGATCCGTACCGAATGCGTGGAACTCGTCCGCATATTCTATACGCTCAATACGGACGATGACATCACCCGTGATTTCCAGCATAAACTCGACCCGACTCTGTATAAGGACATCACAGCTACCATCGATCAGGCAATCCAAAGCATTCAGCCCGATTCCTTGGAAGCGGCTCGTGATGTTCTTCTAAAACTCCGCAAACATGTTTTGAAGATCAATTACCTACGCCTGTCGACCATGGAACCGTTCCTCGCCGATCTGGCTAAAGTCCAGTCCGCCCATGATCGTAAGCTGGTGAAAATCACCTTTGACTGGGATTCCGTGCTGGTCCCACCTGAATTGGCTCGTCCCCTGCGCGATGTCTTCGTAGTTTTGATCGAGAAGTCGATCAGCGGCGGTCTCGAAACTCCAGCCCGTCGTCGCAAACTGGGTAAAGCTGAGTACGGACATATACGCATCAAGGCGGTTGCGGATGATCATGGCGTTCTTTTTCACCTCGCGGATGATGGGCGCGGGATGTCGGCCGGTAAGCTTCGGGAAATTTTGAAGGAAAAAGGTCTTTTTTCCGACGTTATCCTGCAAAAAATGACGGACGAACAGGTCTTCCAGCAGGTCTTTTCCTCAAGCCTGCTCCATAAAGAAAAAATTGAGAGCGGGCCTATTGTCGATTTTTATGGACTGAAAAAATTCTTTGACGACTATAAGGTTACGGATATTCGTTTAACTTCTCAGCTGGGTCTTGGACTCGCGCTCCAGTTTCGTTTAAAATCTGATACAGAGGTTGCATAACCTTTAACCAACCGTGCTTTCTTGTGGGGATACACTATGGCAAAGATTCTGATTGTCGATGACTCGGAAACCCTCCGTATCCAGCTGCGTGAAGCATTGGAAGGGGCTGGCCACAAGGTCATAGAAGGTGTGGATGGTGCCGATGGACTGCGTCAGGCTGTTGAGAACAAAGACATCAACATGATCATCACCGACTTCAACATGCCTCAGATGGATGGCGTGACGATGGCCTCGAAGGTTCGGGAGATCCCTGAACTGGCAAAAGTACCTATGCTGATGCTGACAACAGAAGCGACACCGGACATCAAGGCTGCCGGTAAAGCTGCTGGGATTCTGGCTTGGATCGTGAAACCTTTGGTTCCATCCAAAGTTTTACCGGCTATAGAAAAAGTTCTGAGTCGTTAATTCAGAATTTGATCCCATCCGCCATCGAACGTGCCCGTTAGCCTTGAACGAGTGAAGCTCGGGCATTTCTTCCTTTCCGTATTCCTTCTGGTTCTTCCCTCCTGCATACGCTATAAAAATTGGAATTTGCGTCAGGAGCCTGCCCGTGAAAATACTGATCACTGGTGCCACCGGATTTATAGGTCGTACGCTTTGCACACGTCTGCTTTGTGATGGTCATGACTTGACCTTGCTGCTGCGTCGCCCGACAAGTCTGCCCGGCGACTGGAGCCTTCCCTGTCAGACATTGATCTGGGATCCTACCCAAAACGATTGCCCGCATGCCCTCGATGCCTTCGATGCCGTGGTACACCTGATGGGGGAGTCGGTTGCGGATTCCGCCTGGACTCCGGAACGCAAGGAACGCATTCGTCAGTCGCGAGGTCTTGCCACGCGGCGCCTGGCCAAGGCTTTGGCCCAACGTCAAAAGCCTGTTTCCTGTTTTCTGAGCGCATCAGCCATCGGCTATTACCCTTATGATGAAAAGCCTTATGAACAGGCCTCAGGTTTCGCGGAGGACTCGCCTGCGGGTTCGCATTTTCTGGCCGAGGTGTGCAAGGAATGGGAAGCCGCGGCTCATGAAGCTCCTGCCGAGCGGCATATTGTCCTTCGGGTTGGTGTCGTGCTTGGTCCTAATGGGGGAGCCATGAAACGCTTGCGCCCCCTCTTTGCTGCAGGTGTCGGTGGTCGCCTGGCTGATGGACAGCAGATCATGAGTTGGATACACCGTGATGATTTGGTCGAGATCATAGGAACCGCGTTAAAGAATAAAAGCTGGGAAGGGACGTACAATGCGGTTAGCCCCCATCCCGTCAGCAACCGTGAGTTCACCTCAACCCTGGCCCGAGTGCTGCATCGGCCGGCTGTTTTCCCCGTGCCAGCTGTCGTCCTCAAGGCGGCGTTGGGTGAAATGAGCCAAATACTTCTCAATAGCCAGAAGGTTCTTCCCAAGCGGCTTCAGGAGCAAGGCTTTGTGTTTCGTTTTCCACGCCTGGATGCAGCTCTGGAGGATGCCGCTGCTTTGCATCGGCTGGAAACCCATCAGTTTTTGGCTCAGCCTTTGCCGGAAGTATTCAACTTCTTCTGCGACCCAAGAAATCTTGAACGCATTACACCCGCGACCCTGAATTTCAAAATCGAGTCGATCAGCAGTCCTTCCATCAATGTGGGGACGACCATCACATACCGCCTCAAGCTCCATGGGGTGCCTTTTCGCTGGAAAACCCTGATCAAGGAATGGGAACCCGGCCGGTATTTTATCGATACCCAGGAAAAAGGTCCTTATGCGGTGTGGCATCACACCCATCGTTTTCATGCGGTCACAGGCGGCACTCTGATGACGGACGACGTTAAATATCAGGTACCACTCGGCTGGTTGGGTGAGAGTGCGGGTTTGCGCATCGTGCGAAACGAGGTCAGGAAGATTTTCCAGTATCGTCGTCAGGTTATTGGCCAAATTTTCCCACATAAGGTCGGCCTCCGCCCGAGTTAGTTTAAGACGTATTAATCTATATTTCAGTAAAAATAACTAGTTAGCTGCTTGCTATGAGTTAGGCCTAAAAAGGGCTTAACTCTCAGGGGCATTCATACGATAGACCCCATGGTCATGAGTTTTTACATATGGATGAATATGAAAAATCTCTCTTTGAGAATCTGGGTCATTGGCGGTGTGCTGGCTACCATCGTGTCATCAGTGACACTAGGCACTTGGCTCTTTCTGAGCGATCAGCAAACCAAGCTGCTCCAGGAAGTCCACGAAGCCCATGGTCGTGTCACACGGGTTCTCGCCCTTGGCGTCCAGAAAGCCGTGTGGGATCTTTCCCCTGAAAGCGCTGCACCACTCGCCAAGTCCGTGATGGATGATCCTCGCATTGTTCGCGTCACCATACTCGATTCCAAGAACGAAGTTTTTTGGGAAGAGAAGGAAGAATCGCGCCGTCTGGGCAAAGTGGTCACGCAGGAAGTTCCTATTCAGGCTGATGAAGAGGTTTTGGGTAAGGTCATTGTTGAATTCAGCATGGACCAGGCTGCTGCTGAAATTCGTTCGCGGATGATTGATTTCATTGGCCTTGCCGTGGCGGAAATCATTGGCTGCGTCGTGGTTCTGGCGTTCCTGCTGCATTATCGCGTTTTGTCGCGTATCGATCGTTTGAAATCAGAAGCTCATGCCATTGCCGAAAAACGCCTGGAAACTCCCTTCGTCTGGAATGAAAAGGACGAAATCGGCACTCTGGGGCATTCTCTGGAATCCACGCGACAGTCCCTGGCCCAGCTTTTCGCTGAGCTGGAAGACAAGAATCAAAAGCTGACCTTGATGAATGATCAGTTGGAAATGAAGGTCGTGGAACGCACGGCCACGATCAAAATGATCCTGGATCACGTAAAAACGGGCTTCCTGCTCATCGGTCCCAAATTCGAGGTTCTGGAAGGATATACCCGGAGTTGCGAAACACTCCTCGGATCGAGCCAGATTCAAGCCAAGAAGCTCAGCCGTATACTCAATCTCACAGGGGATGCGGAAAAGCATTTCCTGATGGCTCTGGTTCAGGTTTTCGACGACGAAATGCCCGAATCGGTGTCTCTGGGCCAAATCCCCAGGAATTTTGTAATCGGGGACCGGACTATTTCGCTCGAAGGCAGTACTATACGCAACGCACAAGGCAAGATTACCAAAATCCTGTTCACGCTAATCGATGTCACTCTGCTGAAGAGTATCGAGCTGGAAAACCAAATCAACCGCTCCATTGTCAATATCATGCAGAATATGAACTCATTCCGTGACTTTATTCAGGACTCGCGCGATCGTTTGAAAAACTGCTACACAGCCATTGAAACAGGGAACATTACGGTTCTTCGCCGTGACCTGCATACCCTGAAAGGCAACTCTGCTGCCTTCGGCATCAGACAGGTGGCTGACCTTATCCATTCCGCCGAGGATAAGGACAAAATTGTTCCAGAATATTTGAACGGTATCGAAGAAAGTATGCGTGATTTCCTGAACCAGCACTATGCGCTACTCAAAATCAAATTTGACGCCGAAAACCGACGCTTACTGTCCATTGATGAGCATCTTTTGGACGAAATCGAGCGGGATATCGCCGGTCTCGATAATCAAGGCGAATTGAAGGATCATCTCAATCAATGGCTTGCCGAGATGCGCAAGGATACCGTGGAAAGTATGCTGGGACCCATTAGCGGCTATGTGCAGAAGTTGGCTTCACAGCGCGGTATTGATCTGGATTTTGTGATCCAAGGGGGCGACATCCGCATGGGACGGAATGAAGCAGCCAATATTTTCCAAAACCTTGTCCATCTCTTCCGTAATGCCGTGGATCACGGTCTGGAGCCATCTTTCGAGCGCCAAAATAAACCAGAAAAAGGTCGTCTGACACTGAATATCAGTGCGGATGCTAAACACTATCAGATCGTTGTTGAGGATGATGGGCGTGGTATTGACCCCGAACGTGTCGTGAACAAAGCCCTCACTATGGGTCTGATCACTCAAGCCGAAGCCAACGATATGAATCCTGATGAAATCCTCCAGCTCATCTTCCGCGAGGGCTTGACAACGGCTGAGACAATCACCGACATTTCCGGACGGGGCGTAGGCATGAAGGCTGTCAAGGACGCGATCGAATCCGCTGGAGGTCACATAACGATTCAAAGCAAGGTTGGATCTGGTACTCGGTTCCTGCTTAGCATCCCTATACATAAATCCAGCAGAGCGGAGCGCCGAGCTGCCTAAAGACTCCCTACCTCCAACGTTTGCAGGCCCCCACCCACGCCGGCTGTCCTCATCTCGGCGTCCACGCGACTTCATCGACAGAACCTAGCTCCTTGACGAAAAACAAGTCAAGTTCGGGCTGGCTCTGGGCTTGACAGACTTAGCCTATCGGTATATTTTGCCTTGCTATTGTGACGCAACAAGGGGGCAAGCATGCTTTATAAAGCTCTAATAAGCGTTGGCTTCGCAAGCTTGATCCTTGCTCAGGCTTGCTCAAATCTCAATAATCGTGTGAACTCTTCCAAGCTGGATTGCGGCGAAGATTTGGGGGCCGTGGAGTTCATAAAAGCAGTTCAACCCAATGGGGTTGAGTTCACCAGCCATGCAAGTTCTTTTGCCTTTCAAATCGATGCAAAAGGTCACAGCCTTCCACTGCGAACAACAGCCAAAGGTTGTGTCATTCTACCTCCCTATCAAGCTTCTACAAATCCGTATCTCTTCTTGCAGATCACCCAGAATGATTCGCAATACGTTTACTTTGGGGCCCAAGATAGCTTGCGAAAGGGTGAGCGAATTCCACTCCAAGCACGAAGTCAGCCAAGGTTTGAGTGGAGTTGCCCCTTGTCCGTGGCTACGTCTGCATCAAGTGTCCAGCTGGCCTCTGAAATGGAGTCCGTGTCTTCCAGTCCTTATGTGATGCGCTATCGCTTGAATCGGAACGAGACTGTAGTATCCGAGCACTGGCTCATCCAACCCCAAAAGATTGAAATCACTTTACAAGAGAATGGAAAGAAGCTGGAGGACGGTTCTTATCAGCTCCAAATGGACCTGTTTGATATGAACCAACGCAACCTTTGGGAACAGCCTATTCGCAGCAAATCCTGTGAGATTGCCATCGACCGTGAGGCTCCCGCCAGGATTGATCCGGAATTAGGTAATGTCGCCTTCAACCTACGGGAGCAGACCTTTTCGGAGGTAGAGCCCGGTCGGCCTGTCTATTTTCCGGCAGCAGCCACCTTTAATGGGGATATCTATTATTGCCTGCTGCAGCTGGATGATAATGGAAATGGACTGTCCAAGGACTGCGATGAGACAGAAAAATTCACGCGTTTGGTTGCGAACGTCTTCCTGCCCACGTCAGGCCTCTGGCAGCTCCAGTATTTTGCCCAGGATCGTGCCGGGAATACGAATGCACTTTCTTCACGCAGACTTGCCATTGTGGATGGAAAGAACATAGCGAATCTTCTCCTGCGTATAAAAACGTCCATTCTGCTCCTTACCAGCAGTCCCTTTGAGGCTCTAAGCTTAGCTATCAAAAACTTTGTGGAATATGCCGGTCTGAAGACGATGATCGAAAAGGAGCGAGTTCGTCGCGAAATTCATGCCAATGTTTTAACCACTGGCTTGCAGGATACCCCGCGCAGAAGGAGTTTGCCCGAGGAAACTGTTATGAACATGGGGATTGAGCCGAAGACTGGAGATGTTCTATATCTGACCGATGCAGGAATTTTGAAGCGATTAAGCTCGGCTGATATGCAGCTGCTCTATGAGTTGAATCTCAACGAAACAGCACCGATTCTCGTTCCTATTATGGAGCGTGTGTATGCCTTTGAAGGCTCTGCTCTAAGAATACGGAATCTTAAAGGTGAGTTGTTACAAACCCTTGATCTGGGTCGTGAAGTCACCATAAGCAAACACAAAATTTTGGAAAACCGCTCGGCCATTTTGTTTTTCGGGGACGCGGATTGGATTGTGGTGGACCAAAACGATAAGTTGCTCAGTCAGGCGACCGGAGAGACTCATTTGCAGGACGTTAGCCTGCTGGATGATGCCAGGGTTCAAACGCTCACCAAAAGCGACTCGTACCAGTTGATTCTAAATGGTGAGAGGCCGGGGTCGGTCACGATTGATCCAGGCACTTGTTTTCCGGCGGAGCATCTGGAAACATTGCCGATAAGATTCAGTCCCAAAGGGAGGTTCGTAATCGCAGAGTCCAGGGGACGCATAGCCCTGTGGGACGCAGACGGTCAACAAGTCGAGTGCGCTTACAAGGATAAAATTTGGCTGGATCAGCACGAGAGAAATGGAATTGTAATCGATGAGATTGACGAGCGTAATGCCAACGAGAAAAAATTCTATCTCGATATTATCCAAGTCAAAGACCATGAAGCAGAAAACGAATCCTCGTTTAGTGATACAATATACGGCTCTGACGAGCTTGAAGGAAGCGTTAAAAACATTACATTTTACAATAATTATTATGTGATGCAGTACTATGACGGCTGGACCAGAATTGTCGATTCCGATGGTAATGTGGTGGCTCAGGTGCAAGGGCTGATGAGCGGCGACAACCCCCTTCAAATTGATCCCAGCCAGGGACGCATTCTGTCTCTCAGCACGTCTGGCGAACTTCTGGAGTGGCAGCCATTTTCCCAGGCGGTTCAGAAGTTTGTTAAAGAATGGCCGAAAAGCCCCCAACGTAATGCATATCAACTGAAGTTCTTTGATTCTGCTTCACTCTTAAGAGTCAACGAAAATCTTTATTTCGCAGGCGCATTGAACGAACCTTGGCGTTCGCTTCGGGAAACCAGCGAAAGTATCGGTCAATTCGCAGGAAATGCGCAGCAGGGGCGTATTTCGTTTTTCCTTGGTGATTGGAATGGCGGAACTTTTGAAGTTTGGGATACGTCGAATACCAAGCCACTGTTTTCTCTACCTTTGGAAGGAGAGGTGACCCGTCTTCAGTGGATAGGGCGAACGGACGAGGTTATGATTTTAGACAGTCGAAATGAGCTACGTTTAGTGAAAGAATCAAACGGCGTCTATCAGGCTCAAATCCTGGATTTTTGCAATGGTTCTGTCACCCAGGATATATCGTTCGATAAACTGGGAACCCAAATGGTTGTATCCTGTCAGGACGGAGTCCTGAGTTTTTTCAGAAAGAGCCTTTCTGAGTGGGAGCTTGTCCATTCCTTGAAGCTGGACAAGTATGCGGCAGTGTTGAAGATGAGCCCCCAAGGTGATGGGGTATTTTTTACCGACGAGCCGTCCAAGATCGGTCCGGTCAGATATTGGGATTTAAATGAGGTTCGAACTTTGGCAGAAGGCAGCGCATTTGATTTTGAAACCAGTCAGGTGTCTGAAAGTGGAAATAAGTTTTTTGCCTTGGGTGGATATGGTGTCTACCAGATTAGTATTCATCAAGCCGAGGTCTTGAATATTGCGCCATTCGATGGATACATTGGGGGATTTCATTATATTGAAGAGCAGGACATCCTAGCTGTTCATAAGGGAGAACGGTTGATTGAATTCCATGATAGCACTGGGGCGGTCATGGCAACGATCAAACCGCCCCGCTTGGATAACCCCAGGCGAACATCCTACATTTTCGATTTTGTGTGGTTTGGAAATCAGCTGAGAGTTGCCAGCTTGGCTGGCATATATAACTATGAACTTGGACCGGCTGAGATTGTAGCCAGACATTGCGAATTGTCTGGCACAAATCTCGATCAGGACTGTAAGGCGAGAGGAATCAATTTTCCCAATCGTTAATACCGTATTTCTCGAGGATCTTTTTCAAGCGACCATCTTTACGCATTGTTACTACGGTATCTCCAATAAGCTTGGCATACTCTTTACCCTTCGGGTCAGTTGGTCCAAAAGCGACGAATATTTCGTCGCTCTTAAGGCAACCCGCGTTGCGATATGTATTCTCAGGTAGTTTTTCTGAGTAGAGATGATTTTTTACGACGCTATCGTCTTCGACAAAGGCCTCGAGTCGCTTGGCTTTGATTTTTTTAATGTTGAGGGCCAAGGAGCCATCGCCAGGCACAGTTTGAATGGCGCTGTTGACGTCCAAATCATTTTTACTTTTTTTGGCAGCCAGCTGCATCGTGCCTTTTTGTTTTTCCTTTTCTTTGAAGTAGTCTGAAACATATTTTTCAAAAAGTTCGCCATACGTATAGCCTTCAATCGCACCGATTCTGACCTTCTTCAAGGACTCCACATCGGTAAAGTGCCAAGTCGAGTCGGGAAGCGTATAGAAGCAGTTTTTTGTCCGGCCGATTGGAACGGTCGGGAATGTAAAATCAGGAGCATCGTTCTTGGCTGAACCGATGATGCCATTGATAATTCCCTTGCGGCCGCGATCGATAGCTTTATTCCATGAAATATTTTTGTACTCAACGTCCATCCCAATGCTATCAAACGCAATTTTTGCGACCTCGACCATATAACCAGGGTTTTTGCTGGCTTCTTCACAATTGAAAGGGCACCAAACATCAGCCTGCAGCTTGACCACACCACGGGGTTCTGCAGCCATCACGGCAGAAGAAGTAAGAAAGACTATAAGGCTAATGAAAACCTTCATAATGAACCCCAGGTAGAATTTTGAAGTTATGGGCCTATTATACTGTCAGGTTATGACACTGTCTTGTTTCTGTGAAGAATTCTCTGTATCTGGGTGATTTTCCTCTGATTCAGTGGATAGTATAAAACCAGAAGTGCACCCCCGATGAAAAATAAACCAACCCCAGGTCCAAAAAGCAGCGCGAGACCTTTGAGAGTCTCTGTTGTAGGTTCCTTGCCGGAGACAAAGCCAATCGCGTGCAGGAGAAATCCAGAAAGGCCAATGGCAATGGCCCGGGCAATCTTGGTGCCGAGCTTCCAGATCCCAAAATAGCTGCCATAGTCCGCGCTGCCGGTCGTGACCGCTCCGTAGTCCACAGCATCGGTTACCATGACCTCCAGCAAAAACACCGACCCCAGCAGCAGGCCGCCGATCACGGCCATAGCCAAGGGGCCTTGCATGTCACCAGGAGGAAAGAGAGGGTAGGCGATGGCACCGGATACACCCATGAGCCCGACGCCCCAGGCCAGAAGTTTGGTCTTTTCAAAGCGGCGGCTCAGAAGATTCCAGCCGATGATGCTGGCTATGATGATGAGGGTGAAGAGGACCAGCACCTGTTCGATCGCCTTTTCATCCAGCTTCAAATACAAACGATAGTAATAAAGCGCTAGGCTGGAATTAATCGCCTGCCCAATGGTAGCCAGGATAAAGGCCGAGATCAAAATCAAGAAGGGTCGATTCTTCCATAAACCCCGGAGCATCACCAGTGGATGTTGCTGTGCCGCATGACTTTCGCCGTTCATCTCCCGATCCACTCGTGCACTGGATATTACGGTAGCCAGGGTGGTAAGCACGACAAAGGCTCCCAGGGCCAGGGCGCTGTGGAAATACGCTTCCCAGGAGTTCCCATGGCGGGATAGGAAAAATCCAGGAGCGGCAATTCCGGTGAGCAAACCAATCGTGGTAAAGAAATAGCGCCAGGCGAAGATCCGCGTTCTACTTTTTTCGTCACGGCTCAAATCCCCACCCAAAGCGGCATGAGGCACTCCAATCAAAGTCATGGCGGTATTGAGCAAAAGGTAAAGGCCACCCACCGCAAAATTGCGACTTAAACCTTCCATGGCTTTCAACTGCGGCAGGAATAAAGACGCAAGCAGTAAGGGGAGGAGAACCAGGCCCACAAGGAGATAGGGCGTACGACGGCCCCAGCGCGAGCGGGTACGATCCGATAACCAGCCCGCGATGGGATCGATCACACCATCCCAGAGGATGCCCATGGAAACGAGAAGGCCAGCCAGCGCCGGGGGCAGGAGCAGCTCGTTGGTCAGGTAGAAGAGAAAATGCAGCCGAATGAACGTCTCGGTAGCCGACAGGCCCCCTTCAGCTGCTGCATAGCCACACTCCCGCCAACGGGCAATGGCCATCTTATTTGACTTTACTGAAGAGGTAGTGGCTCACATGCCACTCATTGCCCTGACGGAAGCCCCAGAGTTCCGCGCAAGCCAGGAAGAAGATCTTCCAGAAATTCCACCACTTCTGGGCTTCATCCTTATAATGGGTCTGGAAGATCGCCATGATTTCCTTTTCGTGGGCCTTCATGTTGGCCAACCAGGCTTCTGACGTCTTCTGATAATTCTGGCCGTTCACGACCCAGTGTTGATCCACCCGCAGGTCCCTATTGAAATAGAACAAGAGGTGGTCGCTCGGCATGATGCCGCCGGTAAAGAAGTTACGGGTCAACCAGTCCGAAGCATCATTATCTTCAAAAAGGTAAGCGAGGTTTTTATGCGTAAAAATATGCACAAAAAGCTTGCCTTCGGGTTTCAGCCAACCTGAAATCCGACCCAACAGTTTTTCATAGTTGCGCATATGTTCGAACATTTCAATCGATACGACGCGATCGAATGTTCGAGTCATTTCCAGTTTATTCACGTCCTGGGTGATGATTTCCAGATTCTTGATGCCCAATTCCGCAGCGCGCTTCATAATAAATTGCCGCTGAGGACCGGAATTGGAAACACCAGTGACCTTGCAACCAGGAAAGCGTTTGGCGGTGAACAGACTGAAAGAACCCCAGCCGCAGCCTAACTCCAGGATTTCCATTCCATCCTGAATACCAGCCCGCTGCAGATAAACCTGGAGCATATTCTCTTCAGATTGGCTCAAATCCTTGGTGGAAGAGTCCCACAAGCCGCAGCTATACTTAAGCCAGCGGCCCATGACCATCTGAAAGAATTCAGGCGGCAGTTCGTAATGCTGCCGATTGGCTTCGGCCGTTTCAATGGCAATCGGCGAATCCTTGAGCTGCTTGATCAGTTGATTGAGATGCTCCTGGCTCATGGCCACATCATGCTTCGACTCGTCTGCGATACGTTTACGCAGCAGCTGCTGAATGCTCAGGCGGATCACGGGTTCGGGTATCAATCCACGACGTAAAAGGGCTTCCATAATAGACTCCGTAGCAGGGATTCAGTCCGGCTGATGATTATTGGGACGGGTCATACCAATCTGCGCAACAGTGATATTGCGCATGCTGAATGCCGCTTCACAATAGGCGAAGTAGTAGTTCCATTTGCGGCGGAAGGCCTCGTCAAATCCAAGCTTTGCAATGCCTGGAAAGTTCCTGTTGAAGTTATGCTGCCATTCCCGCAAGGTTCGTGCGTAATCGAGGCCCATATCCTTATAATCGGACTGAATGAAGCTCACGTCGTCCTGGTTGGAGGCTTCCAGCAACGCGGACATCGACGGCAGAAGCGAGCCCGGGAAGATATGTTTTTGGATCCAATCCACGCCGTTTTTAAAATCTTCGAAACGGGCATCAGGGCTCAGAATCACCTGATGCACCATTTTTCCAGACGGTTTTAACCAGCCATCGCATTTTTCAAAGAAGGTGGGCAGGAATTCGGCGCCGACCGCTTCGAGCATTTCCACGGTAAAAATGCGATCGAATTGCCCGTAGAACTTACGATAGTCCATGTTCTTGATAGTAATCAGATGTTCCAGGCCGCGCTTACGGACCTTTTGCCGGGCATAGGCAAACTGCTGTTCCGAAATGGTCAGTGAGGTGACCTCGCAGCCATAGGTCTCGGCCAGATAGCAGGAAAACTCGCCCCAGCCGGTGCCGATTTCAAGAATCTTATGATGAGGTTTGACGCCTGCCATCTCAGCCATGCTTTGGAGCTTGCGACGCTGGGCCACAGCCATAGGCTCCGGGGCCTCGCTTGCATACAGCGCGCTGGAATAGGTCATGGTCTCATCCAAAAAGCTGGAAAAGAATTCGTTGCCCAGGTCGTAGTGGTTGCTGATATTTTTGCGCGAACCATCGATACTGTTCTGATTCAGGCTGTGGTGAATCTTGTTCACGGCTGCCATGGCATTCACCAAAAGATTGCGAATGTTGGAGCGGCCGCCTGACATCGAAGGCATATCGTAAAGATTCAGAATGAACCAACGAATCACCTTGCCGATATCATCCGTATCCCAATCCCCGTCCACATAGGATTCACCCAGACCAATGTCAGTGGCGAGGACCAACTTGCGAAAGAAAACAGGATCATTCACCGTGATGCGAGCGCTGACTTCGCTGCTCTGGCCCCAGTGATATGTGCGACCATTCTGGATATCCTCAACGACCATACGACCCTTGGGCATTTTCGAGAAATGCCGGGCCACCAGCGCCGCAAACAGTGAGGGGCTTTGTTCTGAAGCCTTACGTAATGTGTCGCTTATGATCTTTGTGTACATAGTAGTCCCTCTGCTGTTCAGGATTTTCCTCTTTTTTCAGATAAGGAATTCTCTTGATCATCAAACGTAATGCATGCCAATGGATGGCTCCCATCACGCGAATGGGAGTCAAAGGCATGCGAAACAAATAACCCAGAAGGTTCCAGTCGCTGACCGGATGCAGGTTCCCTTGCATACTGGCGAACAGTATGGGTTCCTTGCCTTTCACAGTTGTAACTTGAACTTTAAGAGTATCGTCATTTCGTTTGATGTCAAAGACAAAGTCGGCATCGTGTTCAATAAACGGCGAAACGTAGTACTCTTTGGGAATGCGCTTCAGCAGATGCCCATCCTTTCCCAAAGGGCCGAGGTAGTAGAGCTTGGCCTCGCCGAACGTATTGTCCACTTCTGCCAGGCAGAGAGTTTCGTCAGGAGTTTCCACAAAGAAAACGCTAATAGGATTAAAGTTAACGCCCAGAGTTCGCAGGTGGGCAAAGACCGTTACCCGTTCCACCTGGACGTCATAACCATGATCCTTGAGCCATCCCTTAATATTGCCTTTAATATCCGGCTGCCCATAATTGACGAAGTCACGGGATCCCAGGCTATAAAGGGAACGGCCCTTGGCCGAGAATGTCCAAAGATTCTGATCCAGCTGCGGAATTTCATCAACATCGATGAGCCCATAAAAAACGCGATACGTAAAACGATGCGTTTCCCGTTTTCGTAAGCGTTCGTGGACAACCAGGGCATTCACCAGACGACTCCGCAGGGCGGGGGCTGGTTTTACCATGGTTCTCTCCCCAGCAATGTACGGGACAGATTCACAGCGGACATAAAAGCATCCTCATGAAAGCCATAGCGGAAGTAGCTTCCGCAGAAATAGAAGGGATCGGGGCTTTCATTGAGTTCGTGCAGACGCTTTTGAGCTTCGATCGCGTCGGAATCAAACAGAGGGTGGTGATAACTGATTTTGCGATGAATTTTGCCCGGATCAATGGGTCCCGGTTCATTCAACGAAACGAAGTAGTTGACCTTGTCCGAACAGCCTTGCAGCCGGTTCATCCAATAGATCGTGGTCGGTGCCACCTGGCCCTGATCGGCGGCATCAATACGGTAGTTCCAGGATGACCAGACGCCCTTCAAGCGAGGCATGACTTTCTCATCGCTGTGCAGGATGGTGGTGTTTTCCTGATAGTGAAAGGCGCTCAGCAGTTGCTTTTGTAAGGGTTCAGGCTGGGCCAAAAGCTTCAGGGCTTCATCGGCGTGACAGGCCAGCACCACCTTATCGAAGGTTTCGCGCGTCCCGTTCTGATGTTGAATGCAGACACGTCCGTCGTCCTGCAAACGAATGCTTTGAATGGTTTGGTCCAGGCGGATGCGATCTTTAAAAGGCGCAATCAGGCGCTGCTTATAGGCTTCGCTGCCGCCATCGACGGTATACCACTGGTGTTGCGTGCTCAGGCCCAAAAAACCATGGTTATGAAAGAACCGCAACAGGGTCTTGGCTGGGAACTGCCGTATTTTGTCCGGAGGCGTGGACCAGACGGCAGAACTCATTGGAATCAAATAGCGGTGAAAAAAATCGTCACCGTAGTCCTTGGCTTCGACCAGATCAGAAATGGTCCATTGATCGTAACGGGGATCCTTCAAAATCTCGATCGCGTCCGTATTAAAACGATCGATGGCCAGCAGCATACGGATGAAGCCGATATTCATGAGGTTACGGCGTTGACGAAACAGGCCGTTGAGGCCCGTGCCGCAGTATTCCAGGCCGGTGGGACTGTGCCGCACGGCAAAGCTCATGTCGGTCTTCTTCATCGGCACGTCCAGTTGATGAAAAAGCCTGAGGAGCATGGGATAGGTCACGTGATTGAAAACCATGAAGCCTGTATCGATGGGAACCGAACGGTCGCCTTCCTTTACAAAAACAGTATTCGTGTGGCCCCCGATGTAACTGTTTTTTTCAAAAAGCGTGATGGCATAATCTTTTTGCACCAGATGGGCCACGCCCATCCCGGCGATGCCGGTTCCAACAATAGCCAGGCTCTGCATAGACGATTGACTCCTATGGCTTCAATGCGCTGGCTCCGCCCCTTGGGGAACCAGCAGCTCTTTCGGCGGTACTTTTACGTCCCACACAAGGCCGAATAGTTCCATAAACTTCAAAATCATGAAGCTTGGATCAAACTGCCACCAGGTAAATCCCTGACGAGCGGAAAAGGGATAAAAGTGATGGTTATTGTGCCAGCCTTCACCCATTGTGATCAAGGCCAGCAATGCACTATTCCGACTATCATCTTTAGTATTATAAGGACGTCGGCCGAAAACATGCGACAACGAATTAATTGTAAAAGTTCCGTGCCACAGCAGAATGCTGCTGAGGAGAAAGCCATACACAAATCCAGGAAGACCCCAGATGGCGAAGATCAAAACCGCCAAGGACATGGGCGGCACCAGATAGTGACGATCGATCCAATCAATTTCAGGAAAGCGGGTTAGATCGCTGACCTTGCTGCGATCGATCACGCGATTTTCTTTTTTCAAAACCCAACCCAGATGAGCTTCCCAAAGACCCTTCTGCCGAGGCGAATGAAGATCCTTGGGCGTATCGGAATGCTTGTGGTGATGCCGATGGATCGCAGCCCACCAAATAGGTCCGCGCTGGATAGCCGAAGTGCCTATCCAAGCCAGAGCAAACTGAACGGGGCGTGAGGTTTTAAAGCTTTTGTGCGAGAAATACCGGTGAAAGCCAGCCGTGATGCCGAACATTCGCAGGTAATACATGGCAAAGCACAATCCAAGCAGACTCCATTCAAAGGGAACCAGCAAAAGGCTGGCAAGGCCTAAAACATGAACGATGATCAAAGTCAGACCAGCCGGTTTTTGGAACTTACGCTTCATTTTTCCCGCCTTGTGTGTGGGACAGTTGGGGGTACAACCGTTCCGGTTTAAGGAAATGTGACGCGTTCATTATTTGCCATTGGTCCCCGACTTGTACATGGATAGCAGCAGCATTTACAGGACTTTGACGTAAATGATGTCAAATTGCCTCCCCATGACTGGGGAGGCGTGTACGCTTCATTAAATCACGGGGCTGGAGGCAGGAGCACCTTGTTGATCACATGGATCACACCGTTCTTGGCTAGGATGTCCGTTTGCAGAATTTTGGCATTGTTAATATAGGCTTCGCCGCTTTTGAGTTCCGGCGCCAGGAGCAGATTCGCACTCGCCGTCGTCAGTGAGGCACTGGCCAGGACGTCCTCCGCTGGAACCGCACCCGGGACGACATGATAAAGCAGAATCGAAGTCAGCTTGGCTTTATCAGCCAAAACCGCGGTCAATGTCGCCTGACCGAGTTCAGCAAAGGCTTCATTGGTAGGGGCAAAGATCGTGTAAGGACCCTTTTTCAGAGTGTCCACCAGTCCTGCCGTCACGACAGCTGTTTTCAAAGTCGAAAACCGAGCGTCTTCCACCACGATGTCGACCAGAGACTTATCCGTCGCAGGAGGCAGCAGCACCGTGTCGATCGCATGAATGACGCCATTATTCGCCACGATATCCGTATTGATAATCCTGGATGAATTAATGAACGCTCCATCCTTATTGGCAGCAACCTTCAAACCGAATTCATTGGCCGTCAGCAGGTCCTTGGACGCCAGAACTTTGTCTGCTTTCAAGGTGCCGGGCACCACATGATACAGCAAAACCCGTGTCAAAGCCGCTTTGTCATTCAACAGTGCATTCAGAGCCTCAGTCGGAATTTTAGCGAACGCCTCATTGGTTGGAGCAAATACGGTGTACTCACCTTTTTCGAGCACGCTCACCAGGTCCGCTTTTTCCAAAGCCGCCTTCAAGGTCGAGAAGCGCGGATCGGCAACCACTGTCCCTGCCAGGCTCAATCCAGGCGTCATCTGGCTCTGACCCACCGGCGCTGGTGTGCTTTCGTCATCATCATCGTCCGAGTCACAGGCATATCCGACCAGAAGCGAAGCGGCGAGGATCGCAGGCATGAGACGGATTTTACGAGAAAACATAAGGACCTCCGTTGGGATAAAAATGACGACCATAACCCTTTACGTTTTCCTGCCTGTTTCATTATGCACAACTTTTGACAGGAAAATATCTGTGCACAAATAACGATTAGCTTGAATACCAAACTCTGTCAACAGGTTTCCGATATCGCTTTCATACCAACGTCTTCATAGCAAACAACCTTATCACCGCCATAACAACACATCATAATCTGTATACGGATACGCAAAACCCCCAACAAAACAATCGTACGCTGAAATTTATCCAGTGCGATCAACTGTTTCCTTTTCGCAAGACGTACGCTTGTATACGGGTATATTCTTTAAAATTCATTATTATGTAATAATTTCGGCATGATAAAAAATATAAACGAATTTGTATTCGAATCATGCGTAGCATCTTGTATACGCTAATCAGCTAGGGTATATAACGATCGAGTTTGAGCCTACAACCAGGATGGTCACACTATGGAAACAGAAAGTCGCAAGGTGTTGCGTGATGTCACGCACCGTTATCCGCCCAGTACATTCTACAGTTGCAGTGATTTCTTTCGGACTCTCCACAAGCAAACCAAGAACGAGACCCGCAACTATTCCTATCGCCAGCTGTCTGTCGACCTGGGTTTTTCCGCAACCAATCTTGTGCATCTCATTGTGCAAGGAAAGCGGCCGGTCACCGAACGCGCTGCCGGCAAAATCGTCGATGCGCTGGATTTGAGGCGTGATGAGCGTCGTTACTTTCTGGCCCTGGCCCGCCTCACCCGGGACAAGTCATCCGAAGACATTTCAAAGACATTCCGGGAAGCTCTGGAAATCCGCAGCGGGATGATCACCTCACGGCTCGAGCAGGATCAGTTTTCCTATTACAGCGAGTGGTATCACGCCGTCATCCGCGAGATGGTGATGCTCGAGGAATTTCAACCCGATGGTCGTTGGATAACCTCGGTGATCCGCCCGTCCATTACGGCAAAACAGGCGGAAGAATCCCTCGAACTCCTGCAGAAGCTCAATCTGATTCAAAAGGATCCCGAGTCCGGGCGCTTTGTGCAGACCAATCACATCATCTCGACTGGCCCTGAAGTGATGAGCCTGTCGGTTCAAAAATTTCACCAGGAATCGATACCGCACGGCCTTGAGGCCATGGTCACGACACCACCGGACCTTCGTCACATTTCAGCTCTGGTGCTTTCTGTTTCGGCAAGTCAGTTCGAGAAAATCAAACAAGAGATTGAACTCTTTCAACAAAGGCTGTTAGAACTTGAGCGGGATCGTACCCAAGGGAATCCCGACCGCGTTGTACGCCTCAACATGCAGCTCTTTCCCTCCTGTTTGATGTGAAAGGATGATCACCATGCACTCCCCTCGGACCCCGGCACGCGCAGCGACGTTTGTTATTCTCCTGCTCAGTGGTTGCGGAACACAAATCGGCAACCCCACGGGTTCAGGTCTGATTCGGGTGACGGACAACGCCAGTACTTTGAATACACTGGTCAATGCCGCCTTTCTGCAAACGGTCGATGGGATCAATATGGGCGATTACGCTTATTCACGCCTGGAGAGTCGTGTTTCGACGGATCGGAACTGTGATGCGCAGGTAGGCAGTGGGATCTCACTGGTGGATAAGGCGGATTCCCGGCATTCGGTTATCGATGAATCTGCAGCCTGGTATGCAAAGTCCGATCTGACCATCAAGCGCAGCTATCAGGATGCGTGGACCCAGAACGGGGAACTTCTGGCATGTGATACCACGGCCCGGGTCCTGCGCTTCCCACACGAGCTCCTGGAGCAGGGCACCGTCCGCCTCGAAAGTCAGGTGGACGAGGAACTGTCACGCAGTCTTTTCCTGACCGAGAAAAAAGAGAAGCAGGAGCTCCAGCACAATCTAAGTTTCAAGAAAACCGGCAGGCGGACCTTGGAGTTTATGAATTTCGCGGAAAAAGGCAGCGAGGTCACCCTGGTTGCCCAACTGAGCAACGAGGTGGAGAGCACGATCGCGCTCCCTTCGGAAACCGGAGTGGAGTCCGCCACCCTCCAACTTCAGGAACGTTTCCCTCTCGAATTCTCCGTTACCCTGGACCAGTCGAAGCAATGGACCCGCTATGTGATTCCCAGCGGACGGCAGGAATTCATTATTCCCGCCAGTGGCGAAGTTCTGCGCCTCGAGTTTCGCAACGTGACCTTAAGCCGCGAGGGTGGATGTGTTCCCATAGGCGGTCAACTCTCCGCGACCGTGGTCCGTCCCAATGAATCCAATATACGCTACAGCATGACCTTTCAGCCCAATTCGCCTTTGATCATGAAGCGTGACGGTGGGACCGACTCTCTGGTCCTGGCACCCTTTGCCTGCGTTCTGAAGGAACGTTAAGCCTGGCGGTCCATCCGGCCGACCTGACCCAAGTCAGGTCCACGTTTTCACACATGTCCCGGATCCGGCACAATGATCGTCGCCACATGCGGCTCGACCATCGCTTCATAGGGCACCTTGCCAAGACTGATACGGCCCCGATGCAGCATGTGATGCTTGCCAAAAATCAGCACACTGCTTTTGGTCTCCACCGTCAGCCGATGAATCTCCTCGATAGGCACTCCAAACCGCACACTGGGACGGTATTTATAGTCCTGGGTCATGCCTGGATCCAGCTCTTCGATCCTTTGCTTCAGAACCGCTTTGATGCCGGCCTTGGTTTCCTCGATATACACGTGACTATCAAATTCCGGGTTGCTGGGAATGTGGCCTTCCAGCATCGCAATGCGAATCTTCTCGACCATATGGTTGATTTCCCGATAGCTCATCGGATTGACGTGTGCATGAACGAGGTGATCCACATCGATGGACCGGCAGAAACCGATCGCCCCTCGCAGTGCGTGGGCACCGTCTTCCTGGAGATCATCCGCCACCAGGACACTCAGGGGATGATTGAGAAAATCCATGGGCCGATCCCCCGGCACAACCATGACCGGGTGCCTGGAATGGGCCATCATGGAAAGGGCGGTGGACATGCCTCCAAAAAAACGCGGGTGCCGCTCCCGGTGAAAACCGCACATGATCAAGGACGCCTTGGCGTTTCGTGCGACCTCTTCAATGGCATCCTCGGGATAGTCGCGAAAAACCCGGGTTTCACAGACGACATTGCTCGGCAAATTATCCTTCAGTGTATCAATTTTGTTTTGGGCCATCACGAGTTCCGCGTCGCTGGTTTCCTGCTCGACCTCTTCATAGGGCAATGCGAAGCCTTCGCGGGCCAGAGAATAGCTGCGATAAGGTTCCCTTGCATGAACCAGGATCAACTGCGAATACGTTCTTTGCGCCAGGGACACGGCTGATTGAACAATATGATCCTCGCGGTCATTCAGGGAAAGACCGACCACGATGGTGGTATGAGCACTGAATAGTTCAAGCATGGCTGCCTCTCCTCGTTTTTCATGGGGGACATCGTGTTTGTGCCCCCAGTCTAACCGCTTCCTGCGGGAAGGCCAAGGCACGAGCGATTGAGGGAAAGTGCGCACCAAAGAGCAGGAAAGCCCGCAAGAGCTTGGAAAAAAGGCTGGTTAAGGGCTTGAAATAACAGGAAAGGACGACGGCATGATAGTTGCTGTTCAATTCCATGGAACACTCACATGTTCTGCTGTCCGACTGATCCTTCACTCAATGAAGACATGGTCGAGGAAAAGGCCTGGCAGCATGTAGCGTATATCCGTCCCAACAGGTTGAACCGGGAGCTTGCAGCTTCCGGTTCATTTTGTTTTATTCGGCGTGAATGGAATCCAGTGCAACAGATTGTGAAGTACCGGAGTAATCTGTGAGCACCACAACACTGACGGGTGTTGGCAGCTTCTGAAACTGCTGGTCCTTGTTGCCGGTCAGCTCCTGGGTGCGGCCCAGGCCATCGATCACCACAACCTTGTCATAACCATCCTCAACAGACATGGTTAAATGAAAGCTGACGAACGCGCCCTGCTCCCGGGTGAAGTGTACCAGGTCCTTTTTCAACTGATCGGCAAAGGGACCAAATTGTAAGGACTGGGGAACCGGACCTACAGACAGACTTTCGGCTATCAAGGACAGGGCGTCCGGCACAGGCAGGTAGCTGCCGTAGTTTTCGCTGTTATCTGCATCCCCGTTGTGCACACCGATAACTTCCAGAGTGGCTGCATTGAGGACCGGACTGCCGCTATTGCCAGGGAGTGTATCACATCGGTGATGGAAAATTTGTGACTGAGGATCATTCTCCAGAGTCGCGATACAGTTGGCACTAACGCTCAGGGCGCGGCCTTTGGGATAACCCACCACAATCGCCTGAGCCGTAAACTGCATGCCTCTAGGATCGCGTTCCAACGCCACGGCTGTAGCTGGAATGGGATCCACCTGTAGGAGGGCATAGTCAGCCTCCTGGTCGTATTTATAGTCGAGAACCTTCATGCAGCGGGAGCGCTCTGTATTGTTATTAGCATCAGCCAAAACTCCCCACGTAATATCCATCGAATGACAGGATGCCTCCACGGGGTTGGCTGCCAGATCCTGCACGCAGTGTCCGGCGGTGGCGACCAGGCCATTGCCTAAATGAAAGGCTGTGCATCCACCGGTCATGCGACCAATGGCAGGAAAATCGTTCTTCAGTCCCTGATGGGGCAGGGGGGTGTCGGCCTCAACTTCAACCATCGAATCCTGATCGATGATGGAATGTGTGACTGAGTTTTGGGCTGCCGGCTGGCAGGCGGTGATCATAACGATTGCGCATAAAGACATGGCATAACGGATCATCGCATCCACCCTCAGTTGATTGCAGGACTGCTGCTTAAACGTTTAACTATGGATTTGTTATGAGTAAAACGTCGCGGTAAACTCAAACTAGCATTAAATTAGCCAGCCAGTCAACTTTCGGAAAAGGGAGGATGCCGCCGAAGCGGCATATATTGAAGAAACCTTAGGGGATATTGATGAAGCGATTCAAAGAAGTGCCGTTGATCGTGCGGACGTGGATCAGACCTTCACCCTGGAAGGGTTCCTGAAGACCAACCGTGTAATCGAAAGAACGATCGGCGGGCTGTGAAGCACACACGTCTGTTGTCACCAGCTCAGCGATGGGTTGCACCACGAGCACATCCACGGGATCACGCACCACCCTCACTTCACGGATGACCATGCAACCGATGAAGTAATGAGGAAAGTGACCTTGCAGTTTCAAGGACTGCTTCCCTGTTTCGCGGTTGACGTCAATGTAGGCATTTTCCACTGTTGCGAAGAGGTAGTCATCAGGTGACTCCGTTTTCCGACGTGCCACGGAAATACTCTCCAAAACTTCGGGATTTTTCGCATAAACGACTTGATAGCTGCCTTCTTCAAGCTGGCCCAGCGGAACGGCTTGAATAAAAGGTGTCAGGCTTTGGACACAGTATTCATCCTGCTCCACCACACTCGTCGCGGAAATTGTCACGCGACGCTTGGCCTGATCAACCTCGGCTGTGGCGGTTCCCACGCGATGGCAACCATCAGGGAAAGTTCCATGAATCACGACTTCGACATTATCGTTATCGTCAAATCCCGACGGGACATAGATAGCATCCACAGGCGCGTCCACTAGAGCAGGCTTATTATTTTGAGCCTGAACGGTAGCGCCTACTGTCATTCCAAGACCAACAAGGAGATTAAGCGTTTTCATTTTGTGTTCTCCCAATAGTATCCGTGAAAAAGGCCGAACCTGAATGTGAATCAGCAAGGACCATACCACCGGTGATGCAGTGCAGTTTCTCTAAAGCTCGTGGAATAATCCAATAATCAGGAACGCCTTTGGGAATGGTTCATAAAAAGCAGGACATTTTGGAAAGCACCAAAGGATTTGATTTGCCGGCCAGTCCATACTTTAACTTTTTCCTCGTAATTTCCGAAGAATCATGGGTTGATGAGGAGTTCTGTGTTCCCATGAAATTGACGGACACAACCATAAAAATAGTCACGGTTCATCCAAGTGGAACTGTGCGTACCCTCATCAACACTGAGCTTCGTAATCGAGGTTATTCCGATGTTGTCGGGGCTGCCGACCTGCAAACTGTGATCGGCATCCTGGAAACGGGACTGATTCACTGGCTCATCACGCCGATCATGATGGATGATAAGGTCAATATCCTGCAGATCCTCAAGCTGATCACTGAAGATCCTACGATGATGGATATGCGGATCAGCTTCATGGTGGATGAAAGCAGCCATGCGCCCCTGATCAGTAAAGCCTTTGATTTGGGGCTCCTCTCCCTGCATCGGCGGATGTCGACCAAGGCGGATATCGAAGAGGAATTCAGAACGCTCTTCAGTCGTGATGTGGCCTGTGGTGGCGAGCTGAGTCTGGTGTCTGCCGAGTACCTGCGGCAGTTTTTAAAGGACGACAAGCGCCACGTCGAGCTTCTGCGCTTTGAGAAATCCCTCTTCCATTACCATGTCGGTAACCTCAAACTCCTCCTCTGTCTCGCAGAAGCTCACCTGCATAACAATCAATTCGAACAGGCCCGGAATCTCTTCAGCCAGGCTCTCCTGGTGGATCCGACCATGCAACCGGATATCGATGCCCTGCTGCAAAAGTTTCCTGATGCGCAAGGTCAGGCCGATGCCCAGGCGGCTGTGAAAGCGCCCGAGGTTCTAGGGATCAAAAGCTGTCTCGTCGTGGAACCGGATCAGGACACTCTGAACACCATCGTGGGCCTCCTGAAACAGCTCGGTGTGCAAACCGTTTACCCCTATCAGGACTCGACTCAGGCCATCCAGTGGCTCGATCAGAAGATCATTCCTGAACTGGTGATTTTCGAATGGCGCCTCCCCGGAATGCCTGGACCGATCCTGGTGCAGAACCTTCGCAGTATCCTGGGTTACGGAACTCCCTTGACCGTTATGAACAAGGATCTGACCGAACGTGATATGCCCGTGCTTCATGAAATGGGTGTGACCGATCGCATCCGGAAGCCGATTGATCCGCACCATTTCTTTCAGGATGTGATCTGGGTCATCAATCAGGATCGCTCGCCGAGCGAGCCGGTTATTCTGCTGCAGAAGATTCGGCAGGCCATGCAGGATCAGAACTTTGAAAAGCTGGCTGCCTTCACCAAACGCTATATGGACAGTGATAAGGCTACGGAGGCGGAAAAAAATCTGCTGCAGGCGGAGTTGGCCTACTATCGTGGGCATTATCCCGCAGCCCGTAACATGGCGCTGCATGTGCTCAAGAGCGGGCTGGCCAGTGTCGAGGTCCTGAACCTTCTGGGTAAAACCATGATGAAGATGCGGGATTTTGAAAGCGCCCTATGCTGTCTGGAAAATGCCGAGGTGATTTGCCCATCCAACGTCAAACGCCTTTGCCACATCGCCGAAGCTCATCTGGAGATGGGGGACCGGCAGGACTTTGAAGCGCACGTGGACGAAGCGAAGGACATTGCCCCGCAGAGCCAGGATATTACCGAAGTCGAGATTAAGGGAGCCCTGGTTTACGGCGACAGCGAGAAGGCAGGGGAGCTGATGAAGTCACTGGAATCCCTCCTCAGCATTGTGTCCTTTACGAACAATCGGGCGATTTCCCTGATCCGCACCGATCGTTTTGATCAGGGTCTTCAGCTTTATAAGGAAGCCGCACAGGCTGTTCCCGAGAATCGAGCCGAAGTGCTGGCCATTCTGCACTATAATCAGGGGCTGGCGCTGGCCCGTGTGAATCGCCTGGAGGAGGCGAGGGAGCAGATGGAAGCCGCGGCGGCCTTAAAGAGCGAAAAGATTCGGAGCAAGGTGTCGAGCCTCAAGGGCCGTATTCAAAAAGCCATCGAATCCAAGCAACAGCTGGAATTGACGGTCAGCCGTGAAACAACACCGGAAGCGGTGAGTTCAGATCCGCAGAAGGATTACGAAGAGCTGATGATGGCGCTGAAGATCAATCCTGGTGACCTGTGCTGCCACAAAATCTATCATGAGCCTATAATTTCACCAGAATTGAAAGAAAAGCTGGAGAAACCGCTCCGCTTCAAAAAGCGATCCTCGATCCAGCGCAACACCCCTGGCAAGGCGTCTTGAATCAAAAAAGCCCCGACTCAAATGAGTCGAGGCTGATGCTGTCTTATCGGAAAACGGATCACTTCTTGAGCGCGCTGATCACGAAGGACTTCACATAAGCGCTATTGATATCCACATACTTGGAGGTGGCTTCATAGCCGCCGCGACCGTCGCTGCGAAGACCGCCGCCCGAGGTGATGCCAGCCAATTGACCGTTCACAAACAGAGGGCCGCCCGAATCACCGGAACCACTCGAAACCAAAGTTCCAGCCTTGGTCACGCCGTCCGCTTCAGGCAGGCCATCGAAGTTGATAAAACCGCCTGAAACCGACCCGACTGTATTGGTGCCGGAACGCTTGACGCCAGCACCTGAACCCGTGAGCTCGCCATAGCGATCGAATTCGTTGACGTTGTTGCCGTAACCTACAATGGTTAACGGCTGGCCCGACGAAGGGGTACGGGTGGCAACCGCACTTACGGCTGGAGCTGAGCCTTCTGGGAAGTCGATCACGCTCACATCGTAGGCGCTCACACCCAAACGAATATCATAGTTGGGATGACGTTGGATGCTCACCGCTTTGGCGGTTGCTTCCAGCTCACCGTCTTCGTTTGTCGTCACAACATAGTGTTGAGGATTGGTGTCGGACAAGCCTTCCACGCAGTGGGCGGCGCTGACAATCTGGGAGTCATTGACGAATGTGCCTGTACAAATTCCCTGACCCAAATTCGACTGACTGACAAGCAGTACAACCGATGGATAAGTGCTTTCGGCAATCTCGCGACCGTTGGTGACTTTTGTTTCACTCGTCTGATGGGCTGTTCCACAAGCCATCAAAGCCGAAGCCAACAGTCCAGTGCCGAGGATTTTGTACGTTACACTTTTCATCATGGTCATCTCCTTCGCTGTTCTCTTTTCGGAACGTATTCGATCTCTGACTGACTGGCCAGAACAGATTTTGGAATTTCCCCAAATAACTTCCGTTAAAATCACCAAATCCTTGAGCTGTAAAACGTTTCAGTGTGTTTAGAAAAATTTAACTTACCCTCTGAAACCCTTGTCATAGCTCATCTTCATAGTCTCTTTCGAATATATTTGAGGAAAGATCATGCATTGACGTTGGGTGAGTTCGCAAAAGCGTAAGCATGAAAACAGCTATCGCTTGCAGCTATCAACCTTCAGTCTCGTAGGCGAGTCTGGTTGAGCCTATGGATGTGAGTTCACGCCTTTTCTTCGGTCTGTTATAACCTGCCTAACTTCAGTGCAACGCAATCGAAGCCTGCTCCGCGAGTCCATGCAAGGACTCTGGTGTCAGCTTCAGGGGGAATTCATGAACAATCTTTTAGGATGGGTCACAACTGTAGGCCTGGCGACAATCGGATTTTCAGGATCGGCGTTTGGAAAAACCTGTCAGTGGACATTTACTTTGAAAAATGCCGCCGCATCATCGGTTTGGATGACGGGTTCTTTCACAGATTGGGCCGGAAATCCCAACCTCGGCGCGGTCCCCTTCACCCGAACCGGTGATATCTGGTCGGCGAAGGTCACCCTTCCTGAAGGCAAAACTCTTTATAAATTTGTGGTCGATGGCCGCAACTGGACAGCCGATCCGAGTGCTCTTGTGAATGAAGCGGACGGGTTGGGAGGGTTGAATAGCACCTACCAATGCGGTGAAACACTCAGCGTGACCCAGCCTCTGCCGCAGTGCGGGAATCCCGAAGCTTTCGATTGGCGGGATACTGTGATGTATTTTGCGCTGGTGGATCGCTTCCATGATAGTGATGGCCTGGCGAGTCCGGTTCCCGGTGCAAGCGGCGGCAATGCGGATTTCGGAGCTTCCGCCCAGTACGTGGGGGGGGACTTCAAAGGCTTGACCCAGAAAATGAGCTACCTGACTGATATGGGTGTGACTGCACTCTGGCTGTCCGCTCCCTATGATGCTCGCAATGAGGCCGGCCCCTCGGTAACGCCGAACCGGGATCCGAACCTTTACTCCGGATATCATGGCTACTGGCCGTCCCCGGAGAGTATCGATTATAGCAATCCTCTGCAGCCCAATCCCCGGCCGAAGGTTGAGTCGCGATTTGGTACCGAGCAGGAGCTCAAGACCCTGATCGATACCGCCCATAGCGCGGACAGTGCCAATGGCCATGGGGTGAAGGTTCTGTTCGATTACGTGATGAAACATGTCGACAGCAACAGCGGCCTGTATAAAGCCCATAAGGACTGGTTCGTCACTCAGAACGGGCGCCTGCGTATCTGCGGTCCGGAAAACCTCTGGGAGGATTTCTACTGGGGCACACGCTGCTCGTTCACGGATTATCTGCCTGGTTTTGACTTCTATAATCCTGAAGTAAGGCGCTGGTCGGTGAATGACGCCGTCTGGTGGGCGAAGGAATTTAATGTCGATGGGCTGCGATTGGATGCTGTGAAGCATATTCCAACCGAGTGGCTCACCGAGCTTCGGCAGGAATTGAAGGAGACCTTCCCCAATCCCGCGGGCGATCGCTTCTATCTCGTGGGCGAGGTCTTTGATTATTTCAGCAAGGATAACCTGAAACGGTATGTGGACGCGCAGACCATGCTCGATGGGCAGTTCGACTTTCCCTTCAAGAAAACGGCCTGTGAAGCCATCTTCCGTCCTGATGGTGATATCGGCTATCTCGACTATTGGCTTTCGGGCAATGATCGCTACTACGATCGCGGCCTCTACAACCGCTCCTTGATGGTCAACTGGATTGGCAATCATGATATTCCGCGGGCCATTCACTTTGCCAGCCGGCAGATTGATAGCTGTGTCCTGGGCAGCATTCCCGAGAATGGATGGAACAGCAATCAGTTTCAACAGCCTCAGGACGCGGCGCCCTATGAACGCCTTGGGATTGCCTTTGCCACGATGCTCACCAATCCCGGCATTCCCTTGATCTATTACGGTGATGAGATCGGTCTGGCTGGTGGCGGTGACCCTGACAACCGCCGCATGATGCCTTGGGATGATCGGCAGTTGAATGTTCACCAGCTAGCGTTGCGCGATAAGGTTCGCAAACTGGCCAAAATCCGGGCCCAATACAAGGTCCTGGGTCGCGGCCAACGCCGGATGCATTATGTAGATCGGGACGCCTGGGTCTACTCCATGGGTGGATGTGAGAGCCTTGATAAGGTGACCATTGCCATCAATAAGTCGGATAACTGGAAGAATGTGGCCCTGCCTGCTGGTACGTACGAAGACCTGATGCAGGGTGGGACCGTGACCGACAAGACAGTAAGTCTGGCGCCGCGCAGTTTCCGCGTTTTGAAATCAAATTAAGCCGAGCGTCGGTGGTCATCACGGGTCACCTGCCCGTCGATGACTCACCCGATAAACGATCAGCCCGATGGCAAAGAGAATGATCCCGCCCAGGACGGATACACCCGGTAAACTGAAGGCCAGAGTCACACAGGCTAGAAAGCCCGTGGCGGACATCCATCGCGGCCAGAGTCTTTGATCCTTGTTCAGGGTCCAGGCTGCGATATTGGCAATCGCGTAATAGGTGAGGATGGCGAATGAGCTAAACCCTATGGCCGAGCGCAGATCTGCAACACTGACAACAGCCGCTACGATAAGACCAACAGTCAGTTCCGCCCGATAGGGCACGCAATGAACAGGATGAACCGCACTCAGAAAATGAGGAAGGTCCCGGTTGGAAGCCATCGCAAAGAGCGTGCGGCTGATACCGGCCATGAGGGACAGCAGAACGCCCAGGGAAGCCAGGCAGGCTCCGATGCGAACGACAGGTGCCCAGGACTTGAATGTCCCTGATTCCACGACCAGGGTCAAAGGCGCCTTGGCATGCGCCAGCGCTTCGATATCAACACTTAAAACAGTGGCCGTGATGATGATGAAATAAACGATCAATGTCAGGCCCAAGGCGATAAGAATCGACCTGGGAATGGTGGTCTTCGGTTCGATGACTTCTTCACCCAGTGTGGCGACCCGTGCATAGCCTGCAAAGGCAAAGAACATAAGCCCGGCTGCCTGCAGAATTCCCAAGAGGCCACCTCTCTCGGTCCAACCCGTCAAACGTTCGATCTGCATGCCGCCCCCTGCGAACGCTGCAAAGGCCACCACAGCAAGCGAACTGAGGACAAGGGCCACCAGTATTTTGGTGACGAACACGGTTTTCTTCACGCCCAGATAATTGATAAAAGTTAAGACGAGCACGGCACTGATAGCCAAAGGACGGGCATGTTCAGGCGAGGCATAATAGGCAAAAGTCAAAGCCATGGCCGTGCAGCTGGCCAATTTACCGACAACAAAACCCCAGCCGGCCAGAAACCCCCAAACCGCACCTAGACGTTGGCGTCCATAGATATAGGTTCCCCCGGATTCGGGGTAAAGAGCCGCCAGCTGCGCCATGGTCGTGGCATTCAGATACGCGATACCTCCCGCAATCAAAACACCGAGAAGGAGGCCCGTTCCCGCAGCCGCGGCGGCAGGACCGGCAGCGGCGAAGATCCCAGCTCCGATCATGGACCCCAGGCCGATCATCACCGCATCCTTGGTATCGAGACGCCGAGCCAGCCGGGAAGTATCCATGATGTCCTCTGGAAAGGGATCAGAACGAGTATTCGGCACTAGCCAGGACATTACGGGCAGCCGTGTTATAACCCGCCACTTCCTGGTACCAACTATTCATAAGGTTATTCACTTTCAAAGACAAGCGGGTGGGACCTTGTCTCCAACCCACAGCGGTGTCCACGACCCGGAAGCCTTTCGTTCCCTCCACGTAAGGACGGGCCCGACTGCGGGTTTGACCACGAACAGCGGTCATCCAACTGAAGGCTTCGTGGGTCCAGGTCACATCCCCGCTCCAGCTATCATCCGGGCGCGAGGGGAGGGGTTGATTGGTTTCCTTATCCAAAGTGGTCAAGTGGGTGTATTGCGCCTGTGTGGTCCAGGCATCATTCACTTCCCACAGAACCTTGCTTTCCAGACCTTTGATAAGTCCCTTATTGATGTTGTAATAACGAGACGCCGCACTATCGAATTCGATCAAGTTTTCCGTCTGATTTTGAAAGCCTGTGATCGAAGCCGTGACCGCTTCGCCCAGCTCCTGCTCAATCCCCAACTCAGCCGTGATCACGGTTTCAGGTTGCAGGTTGGCATTGCCATAGATAGGAGCACGGAGTTGGTAGAGAGAAGGTGTTTTGAAACCGCGGCCGTAATTCACCCGCAGCGTGGTGGATTCCGGAATGGCAATGAAATTGAACGCCGCCTGCCCTACCGTTTTCCCGCCAAAGGTGCTGTTATCCAGGGTCCGGACTCCCAATTGCCCGTAAAGCCGCTCCCAGAGGCCCCATTGGTACTGCAGCGCATAGGAAGATTCCGTGACCTGCTCCTCGGGGAGATAATCGTTCACATCAAAGCCCTGATAGCTCGCCCGCGTGCGAATTTCAGCGCTATCCCGTAGCCATTGAGCGGACACCACCACGGTATGATCCGGGGCCAGCGGGACGGTTTGGCTAAGATCCAGGTTGCGGCGTTCCCCTTGAAAACGCGAGCGTTCCCAGGTCTGATTTCGGTCAGGATTAAAGATATCCACGTCATCCATAAAGCGGCGATCACTCTGAGTCAGTCCCGCGGCCAGACGGGTGTCCGTGTTGGGGGCCCAACGCATTTTCTGAGTCAACTGAGACACCAGATCATGACGCTTCACCTGAAAGTTAGGATCATCGTTATTGGCTCCAGCATCGATGTCCGCGACCGACTGGGATCCCTTCACAAAAAGGTCCGCACTGTACGCCTCACCCGATCCATACTGAAGGCGCAGGCTGCCGTCCTTACGTTCGAAGGCATCCTGTTCTCCGTCATCTCGCGAGCCGGTATGGGAATATCCCGCTGTCCGTGTGCCTGATACAGCGGTTGCATAACCGATAGCACCCTGGCGACCGGCAACGCGGGCATGAGCGCCATAAGTCTCATAGCTGCCGAGTTCCAAACCAACGCTGCCGCCAATCCCTTGCTGGGGCCGCCTGGTGATGATGTGGATGACCCCACTTAAACCGGAGGCTCCATAGGCCACGCTATGAGGACCTTTGACGATTTCAATCCGCTCGACGTCATAGAGAGGCATATCACCGATATCAAAATTTTTCTCGATGGTCGAAGCATCCGCCAGCTCCACGCCATCGACCATCACCATGGTATGACCGCCCTTGTCACCACGGATCAGAATCTCAGTATTGGATCCAGCACCACCGCTGCGGCGCATGGAAATGCCTGGCAATCCGCGCAAAATTTCACTGACTGTCTGCGCGCCGCGTGTTTCAAAATCCTCGCGTTGCAGAACGATGACGGAGGCTCCGATTTCGCGTCCCGGTAAGGGATTGCGGGTGGCTGTGACAATAATATGTTCATCTTTTGGGGTCTCAGCGCCTGCCTCAGTTTGAGCACGGGCCGGGCTGGAGATGGCGACCAGAAGGGAAAGTGCGATGTCCTTGCGCATGGGCTTGTCCTCGTTTCTATTGAGGACACCCTTTTAGTCCAGCAAGGCTGGAAAAACCAGTCTCAGTTAGGTTCCAAGCCTTCTGGCGTGGCACCGCTGGTTTTCTGGTGGAATTGCAACCAGGCGTTGAGGAAACCGAGGAAATCCTGGCTGACTTCGGTCGTCGGTTTGTCCTTATAGTCTTCCGTATGGTTGGCCAGCTGCTTGAGCAGGCGCTTATGGAGAGTTTGACGGGATTTGAAATCCACCGAACGCATGCTGCTGAGGAAACGTTCTTCCTGCTCAAAAAGCCTTTCAGCATAAGTATTCAGTTCATTCAGCGTGATCAGAATCGCTGACCGTGTCGCGGGCTCTTGGGCCTGCTCCTGCAGCTTTTCCACCAGTTGATGGAGCCTGTTTGCATCGGTAAAGGACATGGCTCTGTCTCCTTTGCTTGACAGGTACCTTGTCGGTAGGGCGCGAAACGGCTTGAGTTCAAGGGTTTTCGGTTTTTAGCGGGGCCTGGCGGGTGGGCGGACTTGCGCTTTTACCAATCGATCTTATGTTCCGCTGGTGACTATTAAATTCGACTTTCAGCCGTCTGCCGGGTCACGGCCAAAAACGGGACCACGGGTTGGCAGGATCGAGCTTATTGAAAAAATATGTTCGAGCAGCCAAACGGCTTCGGATTTTGTATGATATTCGCGGAGGGGACATCTATGCGGGAAATGTTTCATAAAATCCTCGCGATCGCGAGTTTGATTGGGTGTGGCGAGAAAGTCGACCCCTCCCGGCTTGCTGACTTTGATATAAATCCGGCCAATTTGCCCGTGAGATCCGATTGTTTGGGGCTCGATGCCACCAGGAATCGAAATGTTTCTGTGGATTGGGATGATCATACTCCCCTGCGGGTCTGTCTGGTGCAGCAAACGGACGGAGCTTTGGGCTTTGATATCCGCCTGCGGACGGATACGCCCGGTCTGAGACGTCAGGCTATGAATGTGGAAGTGCAAGGCTCCAGTGGGCGCAAGTCCTCTGGTGTCTATCCTTTGGTGTGGAATCCCTTCAACGGCATTTATGAACTGCAGCTGAGTCAGGGCTGTCTGGTGGGTGCTCCCGGCGGTTGCTCGGTGACCGCACCCGACGATATGCGCCAGCTCTTTACCGCCTTGCCTCCAGCCGAAGGCAATTGGCATCCCGATGTGACGATGAGCCTGAGCCTCGTTCAGCCTGATGGGAAAGCGGCGCCGGATAATGCCCGTTTCATTTTCCAGTGGAGCTCGGGCGCGGTGGACGCCAACAAAAGCGTGAATTGACGTTGAAATGACGTCAACTAGGATTCACATCGAATCGCGTTCCGCCTTACCATTTTCACGGCGCGAGTTGTGTTCCAGCCTACGGTTCCTTGTGTCCTTAAAAAATACGGTTTTTAGAACCCAGGCGAAAGTCATAACGGCAGTTAAAAACAGTCCATCCTGCCAGGCAAATCGTTCGACGTGAGGATGACCATGATAAATCAGCGAGGGATGCGCCTGTGCTTCCTGCATACGAAGTCCTTTACCATAAGATATTTTTTAACGTTGCCTGACCTGCACAGTCTTCTCGTTGCTCCAACTTGATACCTCCTTAAGTGTCGAGTTCGGACAACCAGCGCAGTGAAGGCAGACTGGGAATAAAAAGGTACTCGCCCCCGCGGTTGATCACGAACGGGGGGATATCGGTTAGCTTGCGGCGTATGGGCCGTTTGGGGATTGTGAACTGGTCGCTGCCTACATTTGGGCCAGTCAAGGGGTCCTTTTCGCCGGGAGCGCCGAAGAACGTGCCCTTGTTTATCCATTCGGTCTTCACAAACTCGAACTGGCGTTCAAGGTTGGCCATGGCCGCGACAAAGATAATCCCACGATCAGCACCGTCGTCTTCCAGGACTCCTTCGGGAAGCATGGGTCCATAAGCTGTGCTTCGACGGATCATGCGGTGCAGGCGAGCCTGGCCGGTTATAGCCGCATCGCGTGGCCCCATCCGTCTAATGTGTGAGCCAAGTGGGCATTTGAGTCCCCGCGGATCATCCGTTTCGTAGAGGAAGTTGTTGTTGCGCTTCGGGTCTGCCCCAAGCTCAGGATCATCTTTTTCCGTCGCAAGAGCGAGCGGTGCCCCGCTTCGCCAACGGCCGACGACCTTGGCAGCCATCAGTTCTTCCTCGGCCGGACTGGAGGACCTGCTGCGAAGGTACTTACGAAATGCTGCCACGCGCGTGTGGAGCTTGCTAATCACTATGTACGTTCCGTTACGACCCAGGACTTCGGGTTGTGGCAATTGCGGAAATTCGTTCATCTCATTTCGGTAGCCCAGGATGAACTCGCCGACCTTGAATGGCGCCTCCTGGGGGTTCGTATTTGGAATGCCAGCGCCCTCGATGGCGGGATGACTGATGCCGTCATGGAAACCGAAGGGCTCGCGTTCACCCGGCAGCATATAGGCATCCTGGCGCCAGATAGGTTGGACGCCAGTCAGGTCTTTATACGCTGCGCGGGCGCATTGAAGAAGCACCTCGAGCCTTTCCATTTCGGGAGAGATCACGGAGAGTGCGACGTGGACGTCCGGTGACCCGAGCGGGGATTCCCAATTCTCGGGTCCACTCTCGCCGACGTCACCCAACTGCTCCGCCCGAGCTGCCATACCCTCCCGGAAAGCCTGCGGAAAACTTGCAAGCGAGTCTTGCGGTAAGCCCATCGCCTTGAGTCCGTGGAAAGTCAGCCCAGCGGTAACCCAAGCCTGCTTGCCAGGATCGGTCGGATGGGAGGCGGAGGCAAGTGCAGGCAGCAAGCGGCGCAGAAACTCACGGCCTTCTCGCGGCTCATCGATACGGAGAAAAATGTAAGCGGCCACATAAGGCAAAGGCCTCGGATGCAGGGCTCCATTTTGGATTTCGTCAAGATTGGGTATTTCCATAGGGTCTTTCCTGATCTTCAGTCCGCCGCTAAATCGAGTAGCGGCTTCAATGCCGGATGATGGAGTGCCTCCTCCGCATTGGGATCGTTGAGCACTTCCTCGAACGCCTTCTTTAGATCGTGCATCCTGTACTGCTCAAACACCGTATCGCTGAATGTCCTGATGAATACGGTCGCTGTTTCCCGTTGCTGGTTGAAGAGAACCTTAATATCGTTAGCGGTCGGAATATTGTCCGGCCCAAAGTCCCCGGCTTCCACGAGGTGCTGCAACCAGTTGGCATAAATAAGCCTTTGCTTGTCCGTGGGCACGGAGTCGTCGATGTATGGGTCCCATTCCGTATCGAACTCGGTGGTATGGAGGTATCGCGTGTCGTTGTCAAACAGCGTGCAGGTCATATCCTGGATGCCGGTCATCAAATGGGCCGCTTTGGAGTTTCGCTCTTCGCTTTCCTTGAACTTTCTAAGCTCCTGCTTTAACGCCTCTGCATGGCCGGGCTTGACCCTGAAGAACAACCGCAATTCGGTGACATTACCTACCTTCAGGCCCATCTTCGGATTGTACGTATCCGGGAATTTGTAGTCTTTGTTAGCTCGATCAGTTTTCTCGCTGAGTGATTCGCGAAGCTTGTTTGTCGCATCACGCAAATCCGTTGTTCCTGTGACTTTCGACATGTTTTTGTAGTCAATTTTCTCGTTTGTGTTTCTTGGTGCTTCAGTTTCCATTTTCTCTTTCCTACGTTTATTGGTCTTTATCGTTAACGATCTCCAGAAATCATGCGTTGACTGAGTGTTGGATACGAGCGAGAAGCTCGTAAGCTCGCCGGGTGGGGCGGACCTCAAAATTCTTTTGAGCGAGCCCCAGCGCCCGATGGGAATCGGCACCAACCCCGAGCCAGAATTCGGCGGCGTGGTCGGCGTAGGCCTCAGGATGTCGCGCGACCAATTCGATATAGCGTGCTGTCGCTCGGTCGAGCCACTCCCTTGCGTCCTTGGAACAAGCGGTTTGTGATAGGATGTGGGCCATCTGTGCAACATAATCGGGATCATCTGATGAGATGGTCAGCGGGCGGAGCCGGGCGATCGCCGAGTCGGTCGCGCCCAGCGCGGCTTCAACTTCGGCAAGATGCCCTTGCGCGGGAGCGTAACCCGGCAGGAGGCGAACCGCGGAGTCGAGCCACGAGCGCGCTCGCTTGAGATCACCCTGTACGATCCACATATGAGCGCGCTTGAAGTCAAGCTGCGCCAGCGGAATCGGCGAAACTCCACGGTAACAAGACCGGCTTTCGCTGAAGAAGCGCTCTGCAGTGGTGATCTCTTCGCACTCCGCGTGAAGCGTTGCCAGATCTCCCAGAGAATTGAAATCGACTCGGCGTTCGAAAGCTTCAATGTAAAGTGTCAGAGCCTGCTCATACTGTCCGATGGCCTGGAAGATCGCGGCGCGTTCAGCATCCACCTTCGCCGCGTCGGCTCCGAGTCTACGGGCTTCATCAAGATCACTCTGCGCGTCTGCAAATCGATGAAACGTAGCCCGCGTTCGCGCACGCGCGAGCAAGGCGGCGCCGTTAACTGGGGCGTATCGCGTCAGCTCGTTCGCCAGCTCTTCCGCCCACTCGTAGTCGACGATTCGAGCTAGAACTTCTCCACGCAAGAGCACCAGATCAATGAATCCGGCCTGGTCGCTTAGCGTAATCCGTCCCGTGGCGGCCACACTCTCAATACCATTGATCTGCGCCTCCAAATTCGCGAGCGCAAGAGCGCCATGCGTCGTGGGGAACTCGTCATCGACCGACTTCGTCATAAATATGGATGCGACATCAAGTTCCATCAATGGCCTCCGCCTTTGTCGTGTCGATCTTGGGGAGCTTTGGTATCGGAGGGTTTGGTTCCGGCGGAACGAGATAGGGAAAGATGCGAGTCGCTGGAACGGCCGGTTTATCGATACCGTCGCTGATCCGAGGACCATGGCCCGCGTTAATCATGATGGTCATGAACGTTTCCATACAATCATCATTGGGCGCTCGGCCGCCGCAGGTCTTATGGGAAGTGCCCTTCAGGACCGCCTGCTCAATCTCAAAGTAGCTGTCTTCAGCAAACGGCTTGGAGATATCGACGACCATGAAGTCTGCCAGCAATAGCTCGGTCAGAGGGTGGGTGCCGCGTGGGTCCAGGGGCCAGTCTATCGTCCCGTCGATGTTATCCCAGACGGCGAGATTCGCGTTCATCCTCGAGCGAAAGGCTCCCAGGTATGCAGCGCCCAACTTGAAGGCGTCCTCCTGGTTAAACAGGTCGCGAATCTCGAGATCCCGGTTGACGGGATCGGCATCCTTCGGGAAGAGGACGACATTTTTAATGTCGGCACGGCCGAAGCGCTCCAGACGGATCATGGGCCTGCCAGCAATAACGGTTTCACCCACGATCGCAAAGAGCGGCCCGTCACCCGCCGCGAACATAGTGGAGACTTCGAATTCGATAATAATGCTCAAGACGTTTTGCCGGTACATTGTATTATTGCCAGTGCTTTTGAATTCAAGCTTTCGCGCTGCAAAAGATTGAATTACCGCCGGGCCATCGAAGAAAAACGGATCCATTCGCCGTCCCACAAAGGTGCGAAAGCCTTTCCCACTGCTGCCTTCATCATCATTCACCCGGAAGGAAACGGTCTGGCCGTTCGGCGCTGTACAGGTGCCTTCCTGCATATGCTGAGTCCCCCCGGTTCCCTCTCGAGGGATTCCAAAGCGGCAGCTGAAGATGTACTCTTTTTCGCTCACGGCGAACGACGTTCCGGTTCCGGGCGACGGGACTTTCACCGGTCGGATCCGAAACCGGTAGTCAACCACATCGGAAAAGTGGGCGGTTGGGCCCGCAAGCGGAAACACGTTGAGAATAAGGACCAGAGCCCCTGACTGTTCGGGGCTGGGAAAGACGAACATATCTGTGATGTCCACCGTGGAATCGGTAAGGGCCCTGGGGCCGGAACCATGGTCAGACATTTCTCGATCCCTCCTGTGAAATCTGTCCTGCAGATGGCAGATGCATTGTTTCTATTGAATGAAAAAGCTCCTGAGCCGGTTCGCCAGTTCCTGCGGTTGCTCTTCATGGATCCAGTGACCGCAGTCAGGGATCACGCTGCCTTCGGCATGCCTTGCAATCCGTCTGAGAGACTCAACCACACCCTCGCCACGCCCACGTTTGCCGCCCCCACCAATTCCCAACGTGGGCATTGGCAGTTTGAAACCGGTAGCGAATGTCGCACGATTGTCAGCAATGTCCTGGTGTATCGCACGATAGTACTCACACATCGCTCGAAGCGCTCCTGGCTGCGAGTAGGTCCGTAGATATTCGTTGATGTCGGCGTCGCTGAAGGCGCCAGGTTTATCTGCCAGCTCATAGAGCATGAATTCCATGATGACACGCTCGCGGCCGACGATGAGCGCTTCCGGCAAGTCCAACACCTGAAGGAACAGATGATGCCAACGAGGGGTAACACCAAGGCCCTCCGGTTCGTCTCCGAGAACGCCCATGTCCAGCAAGGCCAGATGGGTCACTGCATCAGGGTGGTCTGCCGCGATCCGGAAGGCGACGGGTGCACCCCAATCGTGGCCGACCACTGCGAACCGCTCGCATTCCAGGCGATCGTGCATCAATTGCCACACATCCCGAGCAATTGTTTTCTTATCGTAGCCTACAGTGGGGCGAGAGGAATCACCTAGACCTCGCAGGTCAGGAGCGACGAGCATATAATCATCCGCCAGGAGCGGCATCAGTCGACGCCAGCCGTATGAGGTCTCCGGAACACCGTGGAGGAGCAGGACGGGCTTGCCTTTTCCTAAGGTCACATATTTCAGGCGCACGTCCTTGAGATTGGCGTAATTTTGATTGAAACTTGATTCAGTCATTATTTTCTCGGTGTTTGCGGGTGAAATCGATTCTTTCTCCACACGAATCTTTGACCATTGAGATGATGGTCTTGTCCAGTCTGCATGGCCAACCCTGAAGATAAAAGCGCAGTTGAAATTCTCCTCCGCGCTTGTGAGGCAAATGGACTTTTACCCCCAAAGAAAAAATCCTATGGGGTTGAAATTGGAAGCCATGATGGATCGCAACAGTTGCTCAAGCTTTGACTATTCAGGAAGTACCACTGACTTTTCGTAAAAGACTGTTTGTAACATTTGAAGAATCAGCAGTTCAAGGCGCCCATCCGGATCTTTCGCTGCGCCTTCGTTAGATTTTGATGGATTGCATTGGGTATGAACGCAGCAAACAACCAGGTATTGGATCTGTACAGTAAAAACTTCCCACGCACCAACAGCATTCATACATTTACCCCCGACTCAACCGCAGTTATAACCGTGTGTCCAGGAACTTAATTTTGATGTGCTTTATTCGATAAGGAGATTGGCATGAGCTTGATGCCCAAGGGCGAGACAACAAGCTCTGATGGTGGCAAGGGAAGGCTATGTGACAACTTGCAGCTATCGGCGCGCGGAATGACAGATAAGGGAGTGGCGATGCCACACCTACTCCTACCGATCTTACTTACCGAGTGCAGACCCGACGATCTGATGTCCTCGGCTCAGGGAAAATGGATTCGCACCTTCTTCCTGACATAATATCAGAATGTTACGATCGACCTGGCAGGATTTTGAACGAATCGGCACCAAACCCCGTGATGGATCGCATCGCCAAGCGTGTCAGAATTTCCAGGAAAGACGCCATCCAGCGCCCATATTGCCGTTCATGGTGGGGACGGCAGCAAAGGATGTGGAAAATCCTTTTTGTTCGATTTCAGCCCGGCCTCCCGGACATTCGCGCAAAGCGATTTCGGTGACGCCGAGTCCAAAGCCCAAAAGGCCACCCACGGCGGCTCCCGAGGACAGTGTTTGTTCCGTATTGTCGCGATCGTCCTTGTCCTGGGACAGAATATAGAGGCCGGAGAGAACAGTTCCCGTCAGAACCCCATAGAGTGTGTCCTTGAAAACCACACTGCCGGCAACAGATTCACAGCCAAAGGTAGAGGCCGATGCTTTCGGCGCGAAAGACAGGCCCAGGCCCGCAAGGAACAGGATCAAAGCGTAACGCATAATATTCCTTTATGAAAACAGAATATATCCTCAGGATTTAAGCTACCTGAGGTCATTATACTGAGACAAGACGAAACCTTGGGGCTTTTATTGCGACTAAAAAAGGTCGCGGACTTTTTCAGGTGGTCTGGCCACGACCGCGCGCCCATCCCGAACAACGATCGCGCGCTCCAGGAGTTCAGGGTGTTGGGCTAGAGCGACAAGCACGGCGGCATCGTCATCCAAATTCAGATGCAATGACGCAAAGCTTTCATCTTTGGTGCGGATGATATCGCGCGGACGCATTGTTAAGAGAGACAAGAGCGCTTTCAATTCCTCGACCGTCGGCGGGGTTTTTAAATATTCCACGATCTCTGGTTTTATACCCTGTTCCTGGATGAGGCTCAGGGTTTCCCGGCTTTTGCTGCAACGCGGATTATGAAAAATTTTCATGGGACTCCTAAATCAGAAAAAAGGCTGCTGCCAGCAGAGTATAAGGCAAAGCCGCGAGGAACAGACTGAGAGGACTAATACCATCCTCGCCAAAGGCGTCCTGCAGGAGTCCATAGCCAGCAGGGTTGGGAGCATTGGCAATGACGGTCAAACCACCGCCTCCCACCGCACCTGCAACCAGAGCATACTTTGCGCTTTCACTTAAATTTGGTACGAGCGTGCCTAAGTATGTGAGAGCTGCATTATCGGTGACGGCGGTTAAAGCCAAAGCCCCCCAGAACATTGGCATGTCGCCAAGCTGGGAAAGCACCGGCTGAAGCCACCAATCCTGCAGCTTGCCAAGGGTCACCAAACCACCGAGGAAGAATCCAACCAGCAGACTTTCTTTCAGGCGAAGCTCATCCTGATATTCCCGCGCCACGGAGCACCATCCTAAAAAGAGTAAAAAGAGCGGCACAAAAAATGACATGTAATGCGCTGTGAAAACAGTCAGGGCCATAAACCCAAGATGCACGACAACAACCCACAAAGGAACCTTGGCAATGTGTCCAGCCGCGCTCATATCCGTTCGCATCAGTTCCTTGCGAAAGTAAGCGGCCGTCGCCAGAGTCCCCAGGATCACAGCCAGAGCCGACCGCCATCCGAAGTGCTGCAGCATGAACGGAGTGTCCCACTGCCAAGGCCCAGCGACCATAAGCACAGGAGGAGCTGCAAAATGAGTCAGAGTGCCTCCTATGGAGACGTTGACAAAGAGCAGGCCGAGGGTTGCATATTTAAAGCGAAGTGAGGCTTTTTCGGTAAAGAACTGGTCCCGTAGCAGCAAGGCCGTCACCGTCATGGCCGCTGGCTCTGTGATCAGGGATCCCAGCAAAGGTCCTACAATCAAACACGACACATAAAGCGCAATAGGACGGGCCACCGGTACAAGGCGTGCAACGGCGTTGATGACCTTTTCAGCTGTATAAAGCACGGGTCTGGTGGCAGAGATGCACATAACAGTGAAAACAAACACAGCCTCCGTGTAATTAATGCTCTCCAGGTACAGAGCTGCATCCTTGGTGCCGTAGTTCATCGACCATATGGCTATGAAGATGGCGGCCCAGAAACCAAAGACAACCTCGACTTCACCCAGAAAGTGCAGCAGATTTTCCGGCATCGAGCCATCCGGATAACGATGCGCCAGCTTCAAAATCTTTCTGGTACAAAACGTGTGAATCACAGCGCAGGCAAACAATAAGGTCGCCACATACTTCATTTCCAGCATCATATCTCCCCGCTCAGTCAAGCACGCAGAATATAGAAATTTCCAAGTCCCGTCCAGGCTTCCAGCTCTGGCCTTGGCGATCCAGCGCTTTCCCGAACTGCGCTAAAAGGAATGTTAGACCGTGAGTTGAGATTTACTCATCCCATATCCTTGGGGATTTTCGTAATGCCGCTTGTCAAGATTGTAGGATTTTCTTAACGTCAGTCCCAGAATTTGCAAAAAACCCAACCCCTTAAGTGAAAGAGTCTAACCATGACGTTAGCCACTCGTGCGTTCGCGTGCCTTTTTTTAGGTCTCACGCCAGCCTGGGCTATGGCCTCGGCGCCATCTGGTCTGCGTTTGAATCAGATTCAAGTCAAAGGCACTCATAACAGCTATCATCAGCAGTCCTTGATTGCCTGGCATGCTAGCCACAAGTACACGCATCTGCCTTTGGCTGAACAATTGGAGCAGCGCGGCATGCGTGCCTTTGAGCTGGACGTGCATCGTCCTCTCTTCGGGCAGGACCTGGAGGTTTATCACATCACGACCGTCGATTCCAAAACGACCTGCAAGCGCTTCAAGGATTGTCTCGGCACACTGAAAAACTGGTCGGACCAGCATCCCAACCATGTGACGATCTTCATCTGGATCGAAGTCAAGGACGCCACGGGCGGCCTCAAATTCGATAATTTCGACCGCGTGGATACTGAGATTCGCGAAGTCCTGGGGGATCGCTTGTTGACCCCGGATGATCTCCAGGGCGCGTATCCCACGCTTCAGGAAGCGGTCCAAAGCGAAGGCTGGCCTCGGGTTGATGATGCGCGAGGCAAATTCGTTTTTATGCTGGATAACGATGACCGTACCCCGGGCGTCTACCTGCGCAACAATAGTCTTCAGGGGCGGGTGATGTTCCCTCGTGCCTCTGAATCCACCCTCAATAGCCCATGGGCTGTGGTCGCCAAGACCGATCCGGGGAGTTTTCATACGGCCGCTCAACAGAAGAATTTCATGCTGTCGGTAAATCTTTGCACGCCGGAAGGCAATGCGAAGGAGTGCTTTTCCCGTTTGCAAAAATCGCTGGATGCCGGCACCCAGATCCTTATGGATGATTTTGAAGGAGCCGCTTCAAAACAGAGCCTGGGCGGCTATTATGTGCAGTTGAAGGATCAATTGACCATCAACTGCAACCCGGTTACCGCCGGCAGCGCCTGCCTGCACCATGAGATTCATCAAGAATAAACCGCCTTAATCCTGATAACGGAGCCGATTCGACCAATCGGTATAAATCGGCTCTTCCGGAATCTCCACTTTAAAAATCTCCTGTCCCCCAATGTTGGATGACTGCAGGAACATATGATTCTGCCAGGAGCCATCGGTTGGGACGCGGATATGAGCATCCTTGCCTTTGACAGTATCCTTATCGACAAAATAAATGCGATCCCCATTCTGCAAACATTCGCCCTGATCATCCAGAATCTGCAGGCGCAGCAGGTTGGAACTATCCTGGTCCTTTAAATAATAGCCATAATTACCGCTGAACCCGAGGTACCAGTTCCAATAGAAACCAGGGTGAAGGCAAGACTGCAGCTGCACGAAATCGCCGGAACGGACACAAAAAGGATGTTTGGCCGGATACCAATTATCCAGACGAAACGCTGTGGATGTCCCGGGTTGATCGGCGACCACGGTAAGCCAGTCATTAGGCTTTGATGTCGAGGCTGTTACATACCGCCCACTCGTTTCATGGCGCAAATGAACGGTATCATACGGTCTGTTTTCCGGCCGCAGGCTATGCGTGGGCGTGCTGGGATCGGCATGCGCGAACGCCTTCACGGGATAATGATCCGAGTATTCCTGATAATAATAATTGCCTTCAGCCCACCTTGGCGATGGTGCATCCAAGGTCTGATTATGCCAGAAGCTCGGCCGAGCATGGCGTGCGGAGACAAAGATGTAATCCAGATATTCAGAATGATTCCAATCCGGGTATTGTCCGTAAGCGAGGGCGTTGCCAATCGGATCCCAGCTCGTATGATGACCGGCATAGCTATCCGGTTCCAGCACCCCCAGCCGCTGCAAGACGTCCTGGTATTCGCCCGTGTCCTTGATCACGTTCAAATCCCCGCCGATGAAGACGACCTCCTCGGGTGGAATGGACTGTTGATCCAAAAACCGGCGAATCTCGTCGAACTGCTTGGCACGTATGGCCCCTGCGGTGACGGTGAGACAGTCCTCGGCTTCACTTTGCGCGTGTGTACCGATCACATGGTAGGGCTGACCCTGCCGATCGACTTTCACGTAGACAAAGCCCTTCTTGGAGAAGCCGTCCGTTCCGCAGCTGTCAGCATAGATATATTGAATTTTTTTAACGATCGGCCATCGGGAAAGAATGGCAACCCCGCCGTTACCCGGCTTCAGCGGATGTGAACTGCCGAGCGTCGCGTCCCAGGAACCACGCCCGGAGCTTAGGATAGGCGTCTGATAAGGATACTCGGGCTGCAGGCCCCTCAGCAGGGTTGCGGACGAAGGATCATCAAACAGCTCATTGAGAATGACAAGGTCCTGCCCCTTCATAAAATCGGCCTGAGCAATCAGCTCAGCACGGCTTTGCTGACCCCAGTGGCTGATAATGCGAGGCAGGAAAAAGACATTGAAGGTGATCAGGCGAAAGTTGTCTTCATAGCGTGGATTTTGCGGCGCGGCTTGGAGAGACGACAGAAACAGGGTACACGCCAGCCCCCATACGCCCAGGTGCGATAATTTGCTCATGTTTGCCATTCCTTGATGAATTGAATTTCATCGATAAGCTATGACAAACATCCGAATTTTGCCAAATGATAAAAACACCAGGGTCCCTCGGACCCTCACGTATCGCGGTGTTTGAGAGCCTTGATTTTGGTCCTATCACCGACAATCCAAAGTCTGTCATCAGCCTGAAGTTCCAGTAACGAATCTGGATTCAGAATTCGCTGACCGCCACGTTCAATGCCGACAATCAGGCCATGAACGATTTCACGCAGGCCGCAATCACGGATGGACTGACTGATAAACTGCGAGTTTTTGCCAAGGATCAGCGAATCCAGACCAAAGGTGTTTTCACCGGCGATTTCCTGGATAGGCTCTTCAACTTCAATCAGTGCCCGGGCCAGGGCCAGCTGGTCGTCATTCCCAATCATCGAGACGCGATCATAGGGCAAAAGAGTGGCGGAGCGATCAGGCGCCAGAATCTTGCGGCCTCCCCGATCAATCATGGCGATCGTGGCGCCGGTTTTTTCCCGGAGCGCGGATTCATCCAGGCGATGAGCTACCAAAGGGGAATGAGGTGAAACCACGAACTCAGCCAGCACCGCGTCCCAAGGCGCCAGCACGGGCTTGTCCTGGGTCGGGGGGACGGTTTTGCCATTGGCATTGAGGTTGGCTAGAAACCGCTTCTCCACCGACTTATAGAGAGGCTCGGAATAGCGTCCATACAGGATGATTCCAGTTCCTAAAGCAGCCAGGGCTATACCAAAGAGCGTTTTTACGCTCACAAATTGACCAATCACAAAGTCAATCATGATGAGACCAAAGATCACCCGCATCACCACAATTCCAAAATTCAGACGCCGCAGGCGCTCCAAATCCTCGGGGCGACGGTCGTCCAGTTTCAGCGGGACCCCAAGCAGGATCGCCCGGAGAAAAGGCGCACAGAGTCCCAGGGCCACGATGCAGGCTGTAATTCTGACCCAGAGTTCATTACCAAAGACTTCGACCGCCTTCGGCAGAGCCGCTTGGCTCATCACCAACGCAATGGCAACGACGACCACCGAATTCAGGAGGATGCGGGGCCCGTATTCCTTCAAAAGGAAGCCCAAGCCCAGGCTATTGGATTCTGTGGACATGACAGCTTCATACCGGGCTAAGCGTTCGCGAAGGCCGGCCGGAATATGGCGTTCAATCCAGGTCACAATAGGACCTGAGTATTTGATCATGTAGGGCGTGGTGAATGTTGTCACCGCCGAGACTGCGATCACAATCGGATAAAGAAAGTCACT
>NZ_DASQYZ010000049.1:0-34100 GCF_035638955.1 Oligoflexus sp.
CGAATCGCCTTAAACTTACTCAAGCAAGAAAAAACATCCAAAAGAGGAATCAAGGGAAAACGGCATAAAGCAGGATGGGACAATGACTATCTTTTCACAGTCCTGATGTCTCAATTTTAATCATGCGTTTGCCCTGGGTTGTTCCCCTTATCATAAGTATGATCATGGCACTCGTGCCGAGCCTCGCCAAGGGCGTAGCCATGGCCACGGCCATCAGCCTGCGATCGAGCGTCACGGCCACGGGAAAAGGTATCCATGAATTAAAAATACCTCGGCCCACGGGTGTGGTGTCCGGTGATCTTTTACTCGCCCGCATAGCCAACCGCAACCAGGTCGAAGCTACGATCCAGGCCCCGGAAGGCTGGATGCTTCTGCGCTCGGATCAAAGTGCGTCGCAGCTCAAATCCTGGATTCTTTGGAAAGTGGCCGGGAATGAAGAACCCGCTAGCTATTCTTTCAGTCTCAGCATAGCCAGCCATGCAGCCGGCAGTATCCTGGCCTTGCAAGGTGTGGATCCCATCCAGCCCATCGACACCGCCAACGGCCAAAAAAATGGAAACATCGCGACTTTGATGGCACCGCCTCTGACCACGAGTACTGAACAAGGCTTCGCGGTCTGGTTCGGAACCCAAATCTGGACCGGCGCAAGCTGCCCTGAAATCTCTATTGGCCCACCGTCTGATTTTATCGAAGCGTTTGACACCTGCCTTGCCTCGACATCAACAGGCCTTCTTTTTAATGCCGCCTATAGACCCCTGGGAGCTGCCGGTCCGCAGGCTGCATGGAACGGCAGCTCTCCCTTCCCCACCACCAACACCACGCAAGTGGTCGCCCTGAAACCTGTGGGCTTGTCCCAGTGCTCCAGGGTTGATTCATTCGCTTCCACCGTCACCAAGGTTGGGACGCTCACCTCACCCGACATCGTGGAGGTATCCGGTCTTGCTGCCAGTCGCATCAACCCCGGCGTGCTTTACGCGCACAGTGAGAATAACGCGAACTTTGTCGCGATCAACCAAACCAATGCTGCAATCCTGGGAACCTATGTGGCAGGCGTCATACCCTGGGACTGGGAAGATATCGCGACCGGCCCCTGCCCGATCGGTCACTGTCTTTATATGGGTGACATCGGACGCTCCAGCGGTCATCCACCACCGCAGCCGACAACCTTTGCCATCTATCGCATGAAAGAACCGAATCTGAGTGCGGGCGAAACCAATGGCACTCTGCAGGGCGATCGGTTCCCGTTCGTCTATCCGGATCAACCAGCCAATGCTGAAACTCTCATGGTGCATCCCACAACGGGTGAGATTTATGTTGTCACGAAAGAGGACGCATCAGGCCTCAGTCGAGCCTATAAATTTCCGCAACCTTTGCCGGCGCCGGATACGCTTTCCACTTTGATCCCTGTGGCTCAACTCCAAATGCCGCTCGGTCCCGATGGCAACTTCCGCGCCGTCACGTCCGGATCCATCCACCCCTGCGCCAATAGATTTTTGCTGCGCACCTATCGCGCTGTCTATGAATACCGGGCACCAGACGGCGGTAATTTCGAGTCCGCCTTTACAGTTCCGCCGATAGCGCTTACGGATACTGCTGAAGGTCAGGGTGAAGCGATTGCATATGATGCGAATGGTTCCGGCTATTTCACGATGAGCGAGCGGGAATCCTCGCCTTATACTCTGAAACGTGTCGACCGCTTATGATCATCATTCGCAGCAAAATAAACTAAATCGATAAGCCAGCCAATCCAGGGCTGGCTCTACTCTTCATCCCTCTGATAGGTGAAAACCCCAGCGGGGTAAGCCTCACTGGTTAAAGTTTCGCTCAATACCAATATCTGCAACTCCTTCACGACGCAATCCACGACGAGTTCTCTGGACAAAGACACAAGCTCGGGCTAAGACATCGCTAGTTTCCCAAATGTAGTTTCGCCCTATACATGATGAGGTCGTCTTATGACTCGATTGCATGAACGCAATTTGCGTTTACAATGCGCCGCTGTTGGCCTGTTGATGCTGACAATGGGCCCTTCGTTGGCCAGCGCCAAGGTCTGGAATATTCCCGCTACGGCGCATTTGGAATTTGATGCTCAGGAAGCCCTTTTTCAGGCCCAGCCGGGTGATACGGTAGTCCTGCCCGCGGGGCGTTTCGCCATGAGTCAGGAGCTGAGTATTATCACGCCTTTCGTCACTCTCAAAGGCGCCGGCATGAATGCCACCACCCTCATCTATGGGGCCAATGCCGGTGGTCCCCAGGCCATCATTTCCTATGCGGATCAAACGGTCGTTGAAGATCTCGGCGTCGTCGATCATCCGGGCGACGGAATTAAAATAATCGGCGCTGATGGCGCTACGATTCGGCGCGTGAAAGTTGAATGGACCAAACGCGGGACTGTGGAAAACGGTGCCTATGGTCTTTATCCGGTCGAATCATCCAATGTTCTGGTCGAAGACAATGTGGTCATCGGCGCCTCGGATGCCGGTGTTTATGTCGGGCAATCCAAAAACATCGTGGTCCGACGCAACCGCGTGGAATACAACGTCGCCGGCATTGAAATTGAAAACTCCGAGCATGCGGACGTCTATGCTAACGTCGCCACCAATAATACCGGCGGCATTCTCGTTTTCAATCTGCCCAATCTCATGGTTCAAGGCGGACGTGGCACGCGGGTCTATCAAAACTTTATCTATGAAAATAATTATAAAAACTTTGCTCCACCCGGTAACAGTGTCGCCACAGTTCCACAAGGGACCGGGGTCCTGGTGATGGCCAATGATGATGTGGAAATCTTCCGCAACACCATCGAACGGCATAACACCACCAGCATCGCGGTCGTCAACTATAGCATCACCCAGCGTGAGGTCAACGATCCGAAATTTGATTCTGTTCCCGAACATGTTTGGATTCACGACAATGTGATGCGTAAAGCCGGGGGTCTCGCGCTCATCGGCGGCAATCAACTCGGGCTTGTGGCGGCCGCACTCAATTTCCCACATCGCGTTCCGCATATCACCTATGACGGCATGGGTCTTCCCGATGGCAAAGGCGGAGTTTTGCCAGCCGGCCTCACGGGCGACAAGCGCCTTTGCATCGGCGACAACGATCATGATGGAGGAGATAAATCCTATTTCGGCAACATGCAGCTCTTTAAACAACGCTGGTGGTCCCCTGTACCCGGTGAAATGGATCGCAGTCTGGAGCCGCATACCTGCACCCATCCAGCCTTTGCCTCCGTTCAGTTGAGTCCCATCCCGCCTTTGCCCGAAGTGGATCCGACGCTCCCGACTGAAGAGGACATCGCGCGGCTTTGCGAAAATGAAGGCGATGGCATCAACTGGGATGCGCTGGCTGTGGATTGCCCCCGCTTAAGCCATTATAATCTTTTCACGGATGCTCATAATCCTCTCTCCAAACCCCAGGATGGTGGCTATCCCTATGACCTGACCACAGCGCTGTTTTCTGATTACTCAAGCAAAGACCGCGTCCTGTTCCTGCCCCCTGGCGCCAGCGCCCAGTATCATCCATCCCAGGCTTTCAGTCTGCCTGTTGGAGCTGTGATCGCTAAAACATTCTATTTTCCCAGCGATTTAAGGAATCCGGCATCACCACAAAAATTGGTGGAAACCCGCTTGCTCGTTCACCGTGAAAAAGGCTGGATAGGTCTCACGTATCTGTGGGCGAAGGATCGTTCTGAAGCGAAGCTGATTCGTGGTGGCTCTGCAGTGGATGTGAGCTGGATCGATACCCAGGGACAAAGTCGCAGCAATACCTATCGTGTTCCGAACATGGCTCAGTGTGTCGGCTGTCACCTCAATGGAGCCCCCATTGGTGTCAAAGCCGGTTATTTAAATAAATCAGGTGATGGTGAGCTGAGCGGTCACAATCAATTGGAATTCCTGATCGCAGCGGGTCGACTCGTGGGCGCGCCGGATGATCTGAAGAGCATGCGGCGTTACCCCATCTGGAATGATCCCAGCACAGGAACTCTTGCCGACCGGGCCCAAACCTACCTGGATATCAACTGTGCGCATTGTCACAGCCCGTCCGGCAAGGCGAGCACCTCGGCTCTCTTTTTGCAGATTGGTCAACCCGCCGGAATCAATTCAGGTCTGTGCAAACCGCCCGTTGCTGCCGGCCGTGGCACCGGTGGAACCCTCTTCGATATCGTACCCGGTCAGCCGGAGAAATCCCTGCTGGTGGATCGTATGAACTCCATCAAAGCGGCCGTGAAAATGCCGGAGATCGCCAAAACCATGGTCCATACCGAAGGCGTGTCGGTGGTTTCCGAATGGATTCGAAGTCTTCCGGGGCAGTGTCAGGAATAAGGGCCCTTTGGCATTCCGTTTGCATCCTTGCTAGGCCTTTTGGATAGGGAGGACGCTTATGGATGCCAATCAGACTTTTTTTGACCGACTCAACGACTTTGCTTATCTGGAGCTCACACTCACACAATGGCTAGGCTTGATCGCCTTGTCCCTTGTGCTGTGGACTGTGCTGCGCCTGGTCTTGCGCAAAGCGATCAAACGCCTTCAGACCGTGGCGCGACATACAGCATCCCATTGGGATGATATGTTTGTCGCCATGATGCAACGCACTCACGGCCTTCTCATTTTCATTCTGGCCTTTTATGCGTCTTCGTTTTTGGTCGGCGCTCCGCCGCAAACCCGCGAAATTTTTTATAAAGGGATTGTAATTGGTCTCTTTTTACAGGCCGGCATCTGGGGCAATCTGCTTGTTGAGGCACTCCTACGCCGCTATCTGATGAAGCGTAATCACCTCGAGATGGATGAGAACGTCGACATCTCGGCCTACAGTGCGATCAATATCACGGGCAAGTTTCTGCTCTTTACCCTGCTTCTCTTGCTCCTGCTCGATAATCTGGGCGTAAATATCACCGCTCTGGTCACCGGCCTTGGGATCGGCGGGATTGCCATTGCTCTCGCCATGCAGAATATTTTGGGTGACATCTTCGCTTCACTGTCGATCGTTCTCGACCGTCCCTTCGAGGTTGGGGACTTTATTGTGGTCGGCGACAAGTCGGGTACCGTGGAAAACATCGGCCTGAAAACCAGCCGCATCAAAAGTCTATCCGGTGAACAGCTGGTCTTTCCGAATAAGGTCTTGATTGATACCGAGATCAGTAACTTCAAGCGAATGCAGACAAGGCGCATCGTGTTTACGATCGGTGTGGTCTATGATACGCCTCGCGACAAGCTGCAGCGGATTCCAGAAATGATTAAGGAGATCATAGGCAGCATGAATGAATGTAAATTCGATCGTGCTCACTTTACGAAATTCGCTGAGTCATCCCTCGATTTTGAGGTCGTCTATACCATGCAGACTCCAGACTACACCATCTACATGGACACGCAACAGAGCATCAACCTCGCCCTCTTCGAACGTTTTGCTCAGGAAAACATCGATTTCGCATTCCCCAGCCGCACAGTCATCTTGCAGAACACTGTCGCGGAGCAGCCCAAACAGGAACGCCGGATCCCATCGAGCGTGAAGCTGCAGCCCGGCTGAGTTCTTTTAGCCAATTATTACTACGTCTTCCTCTCTTACTTACATTGTAACAAAACAAAAGCCTGGAATCCCGGCCCAGTTTACAATGTAAGTAAACCCTCCTTGAGATGCCCCGGCCTATTCCCTATTCAGAAAACGCAGACAACTCAAAGATTCCCGTGAAAGGTAAACTATGCAATTCAGAGCGTTTGTGAGGAGCGGCCTGTTCGGTCTTACTCTCTTCGTCTCCAGTCCTATTGTGCAAGGCGCTTCTAGTTATGACCAACTCAACTCGTACCTGAGCCCAAGTGAGAAAATCGGTAGCGACCTCTGGTATAAGGCTACCGCTGGCAATAAATATCATCACAGCTACGTGCTCCAGCAAAGATTCGAGGCACCCATTGATTGGTATCGGATTTTCGGCACACAGACCCGTGGCAAGCGCTTTCAACAGTTCGGTCTCATCACGGATCCCGATTGCAAGCCGGGCAATGAATCGAGCTATGGCTTCGATATCTGTGAAGGCGATGAAGAACTTCTTAAGTATGTGGGCAAGGACGGCTATAAGGATCCAGCCTGTGCCTTGAGCGCCCCAGGTCTTGAAGATGCCTGCCGTCTGGAGTTCGGGACATCGACAGGAGCCCTTGGCTTTCGTAAATTTCCGAATCCGCGCTTTAAAAAATCAGCGTGGAAAGGCTGGGCGAAATACAATCCCAAGGATGCTTCGGTCGAACCACCTTTCCTTTTTGGAACGGCCTGCGGTTCCTGCCATATAGGTTTCAATCCGAACAATCCCCCCAAGGATACCGAAAATCCGCGTTGGGACAACATCGACGGCACCGTCGGTAACGTTTTTCTGGATAACACATCGATCTTCACCTCCGGCTTTGAAGCGAAAAGCCTGTTCTACCAGGCTTTAACCCATGTTCGCCCAGGAACCACCGACACGTCAGCCGTTCCCAATGATCAGATTCATAATACCGGCACCTTCAACGCCATCATCAACTTCGATAAAAAGCCAACGTTCGTCGAAACCGTGAAGCGTTGGCGTCGTGATGCTGAAACCCGCGAATGGGCTCTCGGCACCAAAAAAGAACCCGTCATGCACATCCTGAAGGGTGCTGAAGACAGTGTGGGCGCTGACCTGGCTGTCATCCGTGTTTACGTCAACATCGGCATGTGCTCGGAAGAATGCTGGCAGAACAACCTGATGAGCCTCAAGCAATTCAGCGGCGCTGGCCTGGGTCAGCGGCCTTTCGATATCGCGCAGTGTCGCAAGGACTGCAGATACTGGCGCTCGATGGAAGACCGTCTGCCGGATCTTGTTTCCTTCCTCCTTCACCGTCGTCCCACGGATTTGAAAGATGCCGTAAGCTCCGAAGGTGAAAAGGTCGGCGCTCAACTCATTAAACAAGCCAAAACTCAATATGATGCCCAGTACGCAGCCGAAGGCGGTGTGTTCGAAGCCGGTCGCAAGGTGTTTGCTAAAAACTGCGCCCAGTGTCACTCCAGTTTGAAACCCAAGCTTCCGGGTCAGCCACGCGATGAGAAATTTTTCCTGAGTCAGGACTTCCTGAAAGCTGATGAAAAAGGTGTGCGCATCGATTGGCTCGGGAATGACGAGCGAACCGATGCCGCTCTGGTGGGAAGCAATCGCTGCCGGGCTTTGCATGACAACCACAACAAAGGCCAAATCTGGGAACAATTCGCTTCGGAAACCTTCCAATCTTTGCCGACTCCTAGCGGCATTCCCGAATTGAACGGCAAGTCCGGCGGCGGCCGGGGTTACTATCGTAATATTTCCTTGCTCAGCCTTTGGGCCCACGCCCCTTTCATGCACAATAACGGCATTGGTCCCGAGCAATGCAGTCCGAACAATAAGCAGGCATGGGCCTGTGTTCAGCCGGATCCCAGCGTCGAGGCTCGCCTGGCTCGCTACGAGGCCTCGATGAAAGAACTGCTCTATCCTGAAACCCGTATCGAAAAAATCTCCAGAACATCGGAAGATATCGGCATCACTCTGAACATTCCATTGACCAAACAGAATATTCCCATGCCGATTCAGCTGTCGATCCCCCGGGGAACGCCGGTTGGCCTGATAAGCAGCTTGAACATCAAGGCCTTTGTGAACGGCACGCTGAATGAAACAAAAGCGGACGTGGAAGGCAAAAATCCGGTGGAATCTGCCGCCATTTTGCAAAAACGCGTGAATGCTATTCTTGGCAACAAGGACAAACTCCTGTCGACCTTAAGTCAGTACAGCAACTGTACGGATCTTGTGGAAAACAAGGGCCATACCTTTGGCGCCGACCTCAGCGATCATGACAAAACCGCTTTGACCCAGTATTTGAAAAACTTCTGACACTAAGGATGCCAAGCATGAAAAACTTCGTACTGACTCTGACCCTGCTCACGTCATCGTCTGCGGTAATGGCCCAAAGCACCTATCCCACTCGGTTCAGCGACTATCCTGTCTTGACTCAGGACGAGCGTGAGACCTATGATGTCGAAACTCTGATGGGCAAAACCCAGTTGGAATTGGATCAGATCTATTCGCAGCTGACCGCTGGCCCGACTCCCAACGGCGCCTATGATGGATTTGTTAAATTCGATGAAAGCGGTGACAACGATATCGAACGCATCCTTGCCATCGCTGTGCCTCCCCATCTGGAAGGCTGGTTGAAATCGGTTGGCACCAACCTATGGCGTGGCAAGACCTTCAACCGCGAGAGAGGGACTTTAACCAACCGCATGGGCGTCATCCAACGCTTTCCGGCCAGGGTTTACTGCGGTCAAAGTCTGATCGACTCCCGTCGTGAATCCATCGTCCTCGATTATGCTTATGGTGATACCATCCCGGGTTATATCCCAGCTTTTGACTGGCCGATGACACGTTTTGGTCTGAGCATTCGCGATGAGATTCGCATGGTCAAACCAGGTCTTTATCTGGGTCGTGCCTACATCCAAGGCATCTACACTTTGAACTTCATCCTGCACAGTCAAACAGAAGCGGACAAAGCGGACTGGACGGAAGTCTGCCGCTCATAAGTATTGGGGGGCTTCGGCCCCCTGATTTCTTTTTTCCTTTTCCCATCACAAGGAATACTCTGATGAACGGCCGCCATTTCCGGATCGTTTTGAGTCTCATATTTCTGCAAGCCTGCCAGCCGGCAGAACCCAGGCTGAGCCAACTCAAGGAAGATCCCAAGGACCTCCAAGGCGAAATTCCGGGCGAAGGTCGCTCCCTTTTTGATCAAATGACCATGGTTCGTCAGGGCGATCGTTTCATTCAGGAGATTCCTTTTCCTTTGGAAGCTCTGCGGGCGCGCCTGGAATCCAGGCTTGAAACGCCGATGGTGGCGACTTTGGTTCCCAAAGGCCGATCCCTGCAGCGCCATGCGACCCAGGAACCTTTTCGTTATCCCCGGGTGGTGATGGCTGCTGTGAGCGAAGGCAAGGGCACCGCGGACGACCTTGGCTTTCAGGTGAAAGATCGTCTCTATGTGGGTTATGTGGAAGCTGCCAATCAGCTGGAAGCGATCAGTTACAATCCTGATATGGGCCGCTTTGAATTTCAGATCATTGATAACTATGGTCCTGGTTTGGAGCCCCGGGTGCGTTATGCCAGTCGACCCTTCTGCTTGGCCTGTCATCAGAATGAGTCACCGATTTTTTCCAATCCGGGTTGGGATGAAACAGCCGCCAATCCGAAAATACAGGAACAGTTGGTCAAAGCCATCAAGTCGGATCGTTATCTGGGCATTCCGATTCGTCAGTTGCCCACCATTCCAAATGCAATCGATGATGCCACAGATCGGGCCAACCTTTTGATTCCCTATCAAAAGCTCTGGAGCCTAGGTTGTGATGACGCCCACTGCCGGCGTCTCAGCCTCGAACTGGCCTTGACCTGGCGTCTCTTTGATCGATTCGATGATGAGCTGTACATTCAAGCCAAGGCAGCTTATGAAAAAGCGTGGGTCCGTTCTTTTCCAGAAGGCCTGGCGATTCCGCAGAATAATATTCCGAACTTTGATCCCTTCAAAGATTTTGCGACCGGCAAGGACACCTCGTTTCTCAACCACCTTGGCGTTGATGTCAAAGGCAGTCTTGAGCAGCTGGCGGATGACAAGGACATCCCTGCTGAGGTCGAACCGCTGCAGGAACGCAAGGATCCTCTGGAAACCTGGACATTGGAAAACGAGGACGCCGCGCGTCTGATCTTTGGCATCGCTGGAGAATTTCAGGAAGCGGACCTGACCTGGCTTCGCCGCAGTATTAAAAGCAGTGAAGATCTCAAGAACACCTTGGATCTGATTGAAGTGAAGGCATCACCCCTGTTCAAACAGAGCACCTTTACCCGTTGCCGGACTCTGAATGCGTTTGCCACCGCTCTGCAAACGAAGCTTCCGAATTGTGACTTGCGGGCATTTGCGGCCATGCCCCCGGCTTATAGCACCGGCAAGGACGCGAATCAGGGCGAGCAGAAAGACGAGCGTCTTGTACTTTTACGTAGGTATTGCAGTCAGTGTCATGGCTCGGGTCCTCTTAACTTTTTAGAGGGTGATGATAGAACGGTTGTAAGCAAATTGAGCCAAAGCGGGACCTCCCATATCGAGCGCCTAAGCTGGGAAACCACCCGCTCCCGTACGATGCCTCCTGCCAACTCCAATCCAAGGAAGGCTGTGGAAGCGCGTCCGGAAGATAGGCGGAAGATGATCGAGATCCTGAAGCAGGTAACGGGAACGCCTTAAGGCGCCACTGCACTCACACACGTTCAGCCCGCGCTTGCGCGGGGACCTTGAGGAGGGGACAGACTCATTCACATATGTTCAGCCCGCGCATGCGCGGGGCCCCTCTTGAGGATGGAACAACCTCGTATTGAAGTACGGGGGTTCTTACCGCCAGGTAAGAACCCCTTTTTCCCCCACAACGAAATCATCGCAATGCTCGCCGCTCCTTCCCACCGTCTCTATGCAATACCCTCGTCAACACCGTGATTCTACAGTGCGATAAAGGTATCCCTCAATATTTCATAAACCCGGGCCGATATCAGGCCGCTTACAGAGTTATCGATTTAGAGGGGGGACAAATCGTGAGAAGCTTTTTAAAAGGGATGGTACTGATCCTATCCACTTTAGTTCTTTCCACTGCGTGTCAGAAAAAATCCAAACACAGCGGCGGCGTGAACCTCGCTGACGCTCCTGCCGATGCACCGATTGCATCAGGGGACGCCAAACCCGTTCTGAGCATCAAGCTCCCGGATCTGGTTCGCGCCAACAAGGAAACTCTCGTCAAAGCTCAAACCACCGCAGCCACCACTTGGGACTGGACCCAGCTTACCGGACCTGGCACGGTGCTCTTTCAAACGCCACAGGCGGCTGAAACGCTCATGCGTGCTGACAAGGATGGGGTGTACACCATCCGTCTGACTATTCGCAACGAGGAAGGTCAAACCGTCAGCAACGACCTGACCCTGCAGTGGGACACACGTCCACCGGCAGTTGTCGTCAGCGAAGAAATCCGAACCTTCCAAACCACACTGGTGGAAGGCAAGGTCGGTTCCGATGCGGATCGCGTGGAATGGATTCAAGTCAATGGACCCGGCACCCTGGTCTTTACAGCCAAGGATAATAAATCAACGAAAATCACCGCCAGTCAAGACGGAACCTACACCGTCCGCTTCAAAGCCTGGGATGATCTCGGCAACGAAGCCTCCGCCGATATGCGGTTTATCTGGGACACAGTGGCCCCGGCTGTCACTGTGGGCCAGGACCGTTACACCAACCAGGAAATTATTCTGGATGCTGTCACGGTTGATGCTGTCACCTACAGCTGGACCAAGGTTTCGGGTCCTGGTGTTGTGGTCTTCAGTTCCGCCAGTGCCGAAGACACGACAGCAAAAGCCACAATGGACGGCACTTACGTCCTTCGTCTCACAACCACCAAAGCCACCGGCGCCACGGCTTCGGATGAACTGACATTTGTCTGGGATACCCAGGCCCCTGTCGTATCTTTGGGCCTCGATCGCAGCAGCCGCTATCGCGCCACCATCGATGCCACCACCGAGGACGGCATGATTTTCCGCTGGTCGGTAAAATCGGGTCCAGGAACCGCGAGCTTTTCCCTGCCCAACAGTGAAGACACCTCCATCACGACGAACCTCGCCGGCGACTATGACTTTGAATTGATGGTAACCGATCTCGCGGGCAACACTGCGTCCGATACTCTCCGCATCACGTTCGAAAACGACCTGCGCGTGCTGGCCAAGCAGCTGAGCAGCGGTGGTTCCAGCACCTGCGCGGTGCTGGATGATGACGCCCTGAGCTGCTGGGGTTATAACTTCGAAGGCGAACTCGGCTATGGGGATAACAAGGACCGTTATATGCCGCCCTCGTTCGGTTTGAATCTGGGTTATGGCAAGAATGCGATGACAGTGTCCTCTGGATTTTCCCATATCTGCGCCATCCTTCAGGATCGCACGGTAAAATGCTGGGGACAAAACGTTTCGGGTCAGCTGGGCTATGGAGACCAACTCTTCCGTGGCTTGGCTTCACAAACATCCATCAATCTCGGCCTGGGTCGTACCGCAAAAGCGATCGCAACAGGGTTCGCCCATTCCTGCGCGATCCTCGACGATGGTTCGGTGAAATGCTGGGGAGCGAATGGTTCCGGTCAGCTGGGTTATGGGGATCGCACCAACCGTCTTGCACCTCCTTTGACGCCCATCGACCTGGGTCAGGGTCGCACTGCCCGTGCCTTGGCTCTAGGCGCGTACCACAGCTGCGCCGTGCTCGACGATTTCACCGTGAAATGCTGGGGCAGCAATTCCGATGGACAGTTAGGCTACAATGATAAGATTCAACGGACCGCTCCTGCCGCCACCGCCGTTGACTTTGGTGCCAACGTCACGGTACGTTCGATGAATGCTGGTACCTATCACAGCTGTGCTGTGCTCAGCGACAGCAGTCTCCGCTGCTGGGGCCGTAATTCCGAAGGTCAGCTGGGTTATGGTGATACAACAGTTCGCCTGGCACCAGCCGCAACCGGTATCGATATCGGGACCGGACTTGTGCCACGTCAGGTAACAGCGGGTCTGTCACACACCTGCGCTCTGTTCGATGGCGGCACGTTCCAATGCTGGGGCGCCAACGACGAAGGTCAGCTGGCATCCGGTGATACGATCGGCCGCACAGCCCCTACGCAAACGGCAGTCACCATCGCTCCAGGTCGGGCCGTGATGGAACTCTCGGCCGGTCGTCAGCACACCTGCGCGTTGCTCGATGATCGCACCTTGAAATGCTGGGGGAGCAACACCTACGGCCAGATTGGAAATGGCGGCACGGCCAACCAGTTGACCGTTCCTGAGAAGGTCATTGAATACGGCAGCAAAACCAGCACGCTGGTGACACGCCGCTAACAAAAGGCCTGCATCGGCAGGCTGCCTCCATTCATACCAGGGGCACAACAATCTCCAGCTGGCTGGAGGATGTGCCCTTTCCTCCTGGAACAAACCGAAGGGTTGCTTCCATATCCTGTAAAAAATCCTCAGCCAGGGTTAGCCGCAGATGACGCTCTTGCGTTTGCATTTTCATGACGATATGAAACACCTGACTGTGACACTGCAGGATTACGCTCTGCAACTCGATGTTTGGATTTTCCATCAGCTCGCGCAGCGCCATGCAAAGAAAAATGAGCAAAAAAAACGACTGTCCTCCGCGGAAGCGGAAGGACGAGTCTGCTGATTGTTCCATCCGGATATGGGCAAAATCCGTGAAGCGTTTCATGATGTCAGGGATATCACGAGGCGCTAAACCTTACTCAACGGCAGCCAATGCTCCGATCGACAAGGGTTCATAGCGTCTCGTCAGATGCACCAACCGCTGCAGTGGTTCCAGGACATCGGCCGTCATCTTCAGAACATCACCACCTTTATGAAGATTATGATAGGCCAGTTCCATGCGCCTGAGTTCCGGGTCCATTTCATCTGTGATCAGGCGTGCGAGGCGGCTGAGGAAAGCACGGTCCTTGCGCCCTTCCACCTTGTCCAGGAGAGCGCGGGCTTCGTCATGGCATAATTTAAAAAAATTTTCATACATGCCCAGCAGACAAAGCGGCAGAAAGTGACAAAGCAGAACCGTGACAAACAGCCTTCTCCGATAAGAATCTTCGTCACTTCCACCGGGCAGAATACGGGCATGATCGAAAGCCAAGGGCACCATAATCACAGCCATCGTTGATACGATTAAAACGATCGCAACCAGCGTACCTCGTTTCAGGCCACAGAACACGTAGCCACCGAAGATCATCACCGTGCTCCAATAGATCATGGGCGTATTGGGGCTGCGTCCGCCTCCGAATTCCAACAGGGCTCCCATCAGAACCAAAAAAATCAAAACCCAGGACGCGGTCGCATCAATACGCGCCGAGCGCCGTGTGAGGATCAGGCTGATAATAATCAGAAAAAAAAGGATAAGCATGGTCATCACTACGATCGGAGCCTGACCGGAAAGCCATGCGGTGATAGCCTGGAGCAGGCAAATGAATGCCAGGACGATGAGCATAACGACGAAAGCCCGCCAGCGAAATCGTTGGAAGGGATCGTTGGTATCCGCCCTGCCGCTGATGTGATCAACCCGGTGAATCAAGCGTTCCAAATAGCTGGGATGGTTTGCCAAAGCGTCAGCCCTCTTGTATGCGTCCAGCGGTCAGAGGCAGGCCAATCTGAAACGAACACCCATGAGCCACGTCCTCGCAAACGATATAGGCCCCGCGATCCTCCAGCACGGCCCTTGAACTGAGCAGACTCAAACCTAAATGATGGGATGATCTTTTTGTGGAATGGAATGGTTTGAAGAGCTGGCCTTGCTCCTCTTCGGGTATACCAGGGCCCGTATCGCAAATGATGAAAACCAACCATTCGTCACATTTTTCCGTGCGCATCGTGACCTGCTTCTCTACACAATTCTCCACGGCTTCACCTGCATTTTGAATAACCGCAGCCAGTATCGTAAAAAGCTCATGATGACGCCATGAAAAACTCATATTCATCGTTTGATCGACAAAGTGCAGAGAAATACCCTTGAGGCGAAAGCCTTCCTGAAAATGTGTAAGAATATGGAGGCAGAGATTATGGATGGAAATCACTGAGAGTCGCTCCTGAGTATCGGGGGAGGCCAGGATTTTCAGATGTTCGACGATGAACCGAATCTTTTGCAGCGCCTGGCTGGAAACTGCGGTCAGTTCGCGGGACTCCGCCCGACTCGGATGCTGCCCGGCATGCAGAGCCAGACGGTAAAGCTGCGCGTGAATGATGGATAAGGGATTGTTCACGTGATGGTTGAGTTCGCCCAACATGCGACTCAAGTCAAACATGCGAGCCGACCGAAATAGGCTCACTCTTTCCTGCTGCAGCTGAGCATAATCCTGCTGCAGACTTGACTGATAGAGCCAGGAAAATGCTACGACCGTGAGCTGGGCCAGCAGAAGGCTGAATGCCAAAACATAGGCATAGCCTGGCAAATCGAGCTGAAAGGGCAGCTGCCGTGCATAGATGCCATTCCAATGAACCAGAACGAGGGTCATCACCGCCTGCAGAAGAACCAATGGGATGGCGCGCTTGAGCCCAAGGATAAAACCCATGATCACAACATTGGTTCCTATGGTCGTGAAATAAACGCTATGCAAGGATTCGCCTTGAGCCATGATTACCCCCATATGGGCGATCTGCACCAGGAAATGAGCGATGGCGCCTGGCCGATACGTTCCGGTGAACCTTGTATACATTAGCAGCACGATCAGAATCAGCGCCTCGCCGAGGATCTGGCTGAAGAAAGGAAAGGGGCTTCGTTCAGAGGTCAGCAGAAAAATCAGGGAGGTTTGAAATATGAAGTGTAACCCGAGTACGAAGATGAAAATCCGACCTCGGATTCTGTCGCGAACACTCAAAGCGTGAGAGCGTTCCAGGAACCAATCGGCGACGGCCATCATCTGTAGCATTTTAGGGGCCGCCTGTGTGAGTCACTGAAATATGACCCCTACAATGTGCCCCAAGTTACTGCCGACATCAAGCCATCAGGTTGAGGTCGATAACGTCAATTCAGCGTGAGTGGAGAGCATTGAATTGAGGCTGGGCCATTTCCTTCTCAGCGTCTGGATCCAGACAGTGATAAGCCGCTGCATTGAACAGTAAAGTCCTCAGCCGAAACGTAAAGCTAAAACCTGGCCAGATCGTGGTGTTTTTTCCCGAGGGCGTTTGATACCAGCTGCGACAATGCTCACGTGTCCACACGGTATGTTTAAAATTCTTCTGCACTGTCTCATTAAATGTATCCTGAATCTCCTTACGCACCTCGACGGATTTCCAGCCTTGCTTGAGGGTTTGGCGTAACGCACCCAATATATACTGAACCTGCGATTCGATAATAAAGACAATGGAATTGTGACCCAACCCCGAGTTCGGTCCCACTATGAAAAAGAAGTTGGGAAATCCATGGACCGTCGACCCCAGATAGGCTTGAGCGCCGTCCTTCCACAGTTCGCTCAGCACCTGACCCTGGCGCCCGGTGATGTGAAACGGTGCCGTCGCTTCCGCCACCTGAAAACCGGTGGCACATACCACAGCGTCCACCTCATGCTCCACGCCATCCCGAGTTTGAATGCCGCGCGCTGTGATCCGTTCAATACCTTCGATCACAAGCTGGGTTTGCGGCTCCTGGAGAGTTTTATAAAAATCGTTCGATAGCAGAACGCGCTTGCAGCCCATAATATATTTTGGTCTCAGCTTTTCCCGCAGTTGAGGATCTTTCACCTCCTCCTGCAGATAATCCTCAGCCATGCGTTGCCCATAACGCATCAGCTTGGGTCGTAGCAGCGCAATCGCTCGCATCTCAAACTGCCAATAAAGGAACTTCCGCAGTAGCCAATTGCGGGCCTGACCGCGACGTGGGAGCGGCCCATCCTCTTTCGGCAGAATCCAGGCCGGCGTGCGTTGGAAAACTTTAAGTTCAGCAACCTCTTTGGCCAGCTCAGGAACCACTTGAATCGCGCTGGCACCGGTGCCGATCACGGCCACCCGCTGACCACGCAAGGGCACATCATGCCGCCACTCAGCGGTGTGAAAGAGGGGACCCTTAAAATCCTTCCAACCAGCAATATCGGGATAGGCGGGACGGCTGAGGCCACCGGATGCCATAATCAAAAAGCGGCACACCCGAGGCTTCTGACCATCGATGTGCACCGTCCAGAGACCACTGGTTTCATCAAAGCTCGCGCTTTCCACCCTGCTATGAAAATGAATATGCGGACGTATCTGATACTTGTCGGCGCAATGTTTCAGGTAGGCAAGAATCTCGGCCTGCGGTGCAAAGACCCGCGTCCACGCGGGATTCGGTTCGAACGAAAAGGAATAAACCGGTGACGGCACATCACAGGCCGCACCGGGATAATGATTGGCCCGCCAGGTGCCACCGACTTCAGCGGCTTGCTCCAACAGGATGAAATTTTCGATACCTGCCTGTTTCAGCCGGATCGCCATGCCAAGTCCAGAAAATCCTGTCCCAACAATGACGATAGTCTCTTGCGTTCCTGTCATGGAACCTCCACGCGCCCAATCACTTTGACTGTTGTTAACTGAGAAAGCTTGCCTTGCCAGGTCTCGACCAGATCCCGATCATCATGCTGCGACGGATGAAAATCCCGCCGAAAGAAATCGAGGTAGCGTCCGCGCAAGACGGTAAAGAATCCACCCCCTCCAAAACAGTCGCGAAGAGCGCTCAGGCCGGCTCTCCAATTGCTGAGCTGACCATCTTTTTGCAAAAGCTTGCCTTGATAATAAAGCGTTTTGCTGACCAGCAGCAGGGTACTCACGACCAGGCCCCAGATGCGAGTCGCATAGGTCCCACCCACCGACTGGTACACATCGAAGGCCACACTTTTGTGCTCGATCTCTTCGATCGCATGCCAGATGAAAAGGCTGCGGATTTCAGGATGAATTTTTTCCAGCATATCGGGACGGCTTAAAAAGGTCGCTGCCATGACCGCCGTGATATGCTCCAGGGCCACCGTCACGGCAAGGTTGACGATCGGCTTTTTCTTTTCCATGCGCGCATAATTACGATCGATGCCAGCCGCGATCCGTTGGCAATAGTCGTGCGCCTCAGGGATTCTGGTTTGGATCCAAAGGTTGAAATCATAATGACTTTGGCTGTGCAGGTGCTCCTGACCGGCAAATGCTTTGATGGCTCGCCGCAGGTCCGGATCAGTGACCTTGTCCTTGAAATGATTCACGGACCTGACGAACATCGCCTCGCCGGGCGGGAAGAGGAACGACAGCGCGTGCACAAGGTGCGACACAAAAGGATTGCCACCAAACCAGTGAAGGTCTGGCGTGGCCTCATACCGAGGCTGGATCGAACGGATATGAATGGTCGAACGAAAAGTTTTCATTGGACTCTCACGACTCGGACTTCCCATACTATTCTATGCCTCATGAAAGCTGTCAACTCGCGTCTCAAACCCTTGACCGGTAAGCTTCTGATCGGATGCCCGACCGGTCTACTCCGTTTTACTGCATGAGCTTGGTGTAGGTATCCGTCATGGTCGCCCGACCGATGCCGGTCACGGTTTGCTCGGCCGTAGCGGCCTGACCGCGATTATTCACCATCTGATGATTGACCGAAATCAGTTTGGTGGTGTTGCCATCCTGCATCATGAAGGAGAGTGACGTGGAAAGAATATCATCGGCATTGTCAGCAGCTCCCGCTTTCAAAGCGCTCACCGTGGCTATCACCGATTTTTCAGTATTCAGAGCTGTGGAATCCGCTTGCAGAATGCTGGTGTTGGCGACGCGAATGATACCCACGGATACATTCAAGTCAAACTTGATATCGGCGCCGCCCACTTTATCCCCGCCAGCAGCAGGAACATTGGTAATTACGCTCTGGGTGACGGTGGCATTGCCGGCTGTGAGCGTGCCGGTGGACAGCAGGGACCTTTTGCCAAAAACCTCTGCCACTGGTTTCGGCACCTCAATCACAGCCAGGACGATAAATTCACTCGTGCCGTTATTATCCACGGATTTAATCAGGACCAAAGGAGGATTCGCTCCGCCTTTATAGGGGGCCGCCAGAGCATTGGCAAACGCCTGCGTCGGTTGACCATTCAAACAAAGAACACTGAGTTCAGCTTGAACCTTGCTCAAAGCGGGAGGATTGGAACAGATGAGCTGGACACCCGCGAGGCTCGCCTTCGCAATGGCTTCAGGCTTGGCGACTGTTCCTGCATCCTTCGCGGCTTCTTCTGTACTCATGCCAGTCGGAGCATTTCCACTGCTGGCGGTCGATCCCACAGGACCCGCATTCGTTGCGCTCGTCACGGGTGCAGCCGCACCAGTTGTATAGCGGCTCGAATAGGGATTTTTTTCCTCGGCACATGAGGCTCCCAATAGAGCCAGATTCAAAGACAAGATTCCTGGCACGATGCGCATGGTTTGCACCTCCTGATGAATGGAATTCGTGAACTGTTCCAGCATGATTTTGCAAGATCCAAACCCTTGGCCAAGGCCATGAAATACCTCACTTTCCTAAAAAAAAATCATGGTCCAGGCAGGCAGTCCAAAATCAAACGAGCCCGTTAAGTCAGCTAAAGGGTCGAACTTTCAGGTGTTTTAAGACTTCGTCACAGGCCATCAATGTCCAAGAGCGCGATAAATCCGGAAGGGCCTACCTAAATGCCCGGAAGCACAAGCGAAATGCATGGCCTTCACTTTGGAGTTCCCTGCCATTTAACCGCGAACGAAATTTCTGGACAGGGGCCCCGGATCAGGTTAGATAGGGAAAGCTGTTAATTGTTGAAATATATGAGTAATTTTGCAAATCCCGATAACAACGTCGGAAATAAGGGAACAGCGATGCGTGCCTCCCGTCTCAACAGTCGTCGATCGAAACTCCTGGAAGCTTCGCTCAAGGTTTTCGCTCGCAAAGGCTTTCACCAGACAGCCGTGAGCGATATCGTCGACGCCTCCAGGATCGGGCATGGCACTTTCTATGGTTATTTTCAAAGCAAGGCTGCTGTCTTCAAGGCGCTGCTGGAAAGCATCTATGGAAAAATACTGCAGCAGCTGATTGCCGAACCCTTTGATGCGTGTCTGACCTTGGACGATTACCGCGCGCAGCTGATGCGCATCGGCGATCGACTGTTTGAACTCTTTCAAAAACAGCCTGAGCTGGCTCGGGTGGTTCTGTATGAAAGCTGGGTGGCTGAAGGAGACATCACAGCCCTGACCCAGACCACCTTTGACGCCTTCCGGCGTTTCACCCAACTCTATCTGCAGCACGGTGTGAGTCGAGGCTATCTGCGGGCGGACATCGATACCGAGACCGCAGCATCGGCAATCAACATGATGCTCTTTGAAGCCATGAAATCGGTGCTGCGCAGTGAGCAGCCCGAACTGGAATATGCCAAGTGGAAACGCGTTGTGCCCATCATGATCATTGATGGTCTTGGCGCTCAACAGAGGGGTTGAATATGGTTCAGGTCGATGTTTTCTGGAGTTATGGTATCGGGGCCGGGCTGGCTGTGGCTGCGCATCGGCAGATCATGAAACAAAAGGATGTGGCACGTTCCCTTTGGGAGGATGCCATGCAATCACCTTTTTTCAGCAAGCTTCTTCTCTTTCTCGGTTTGGTTTTTGTGCCTTCAGGTTTCTGGCTACTCTGGCAGTTCAGCAGTTGGGAAACCATGCATGCTGGAGACCGGAATCTTCCTGTTTGGCTGGTGGGATTGTTTGCTATAACCAACGTGTCTCAGGGGGTGCTGGGTTTTGTCATCTGTCACCACCTGATACGCCGCGGCAAGCTGTACGCCGCATGGCTCAATTTCATTGCCGCTTATTTTGGAATGTTTTTTATTCTGGTCCATGGTTGGGATGGCAAAGGCTATCAGCGTTTTTTCTCGCCGGATCGAGCCGCTTTTGAAAACTGGAGCTGGCAGACCGCAGGCGCGTGGTTCACTTCTGATATCGCTCTGACTCTTTATGGAATGGGTGTCATCCTTTTGCCCATTCTTGGGGGAATGACCTTGTCATGGATCCGTGAGGGCGCCCGTGAAGCCGGTGTTCGCAGCAATCCTATGTCGATTCTGGGTGGATTCTTTGGCTCCGTTTTGATCTTTACGGTGGGACTGGCCATAGTCTCCAGCGTGGCGATCATCAACCTCGGACCCATTGTCGGAACCCTGCTCAGCTTTATCCTGATCCTGATTACGACCCATCCGCGTCTGGGTGTGGGCGCCTGGTTCTATCGAACCATGACGGTCGAGCCCAGCATGCAATTGGCACCTGCATCGGCTGAGCCGGCTTAGTGATCGACCGACCCCTGGCATAGTCAACTCGGAGAGATGTTGGAATAGCTACCGGAATGCCCTGGCAGGTTCTTCCTTCCGACGACTTGCCAGTCTCGCCTCTGTCAACAGCCTTTGGTCAACACGAGAAATCACCTCTAAAAAGAAGTCGAATCACCGCCCTGCCGCGTCCGATCCCACGACCAGCCTGGGAGACGTGATCAAGAATCAACCTTGCAAATGCCTCTAAAGTTTCCTGCCAAAGCACCGAAGAAATACTAATTCTTTCGAGTCATTTCACCTTGAGTCGTTACATGGCAAAAGCTCTTGAGCCTGCAAAAAAAGATGATGCTGACTGCCTTGATTCACTTGCCGACCTGGAGGACTCCACGATGTCCAACAGGCAACCTGCTCGGGTTCAAATTGTTGCGCGGCAAAACCCGCACGATGCAGAAACCAGGCTGGAAAAGATTGAAGTGCAGGTCGATGGCAAACTTAAAGCCACGTTTACTCAAGGTATTGAGCTTATCCTTGCAACCGAATACAAGCTGGCTCATGGTCAAACGCTGCTGATCCAAATAGGCCCAGTGCATATCAAGGTCATGGGTTCCCCCGAAGGTAATCAGTTGATGATGGACGGCGTTCAAATCAATTTGAAATCAAAGAAGCCCGCATAAGGAAAAAGGTGATCCATGGCTAATGACAGCTTGTATGATAAATATGGCGGATTTGTCGGCATCAGTGGTGTCGTCCACGATTTCTATAAGCGCATTCAGAAGTCAGAAAGCCTGCAAAGCTTTTTTGCTCATACCGATATGGACAAGCTGATCGATCACCAGATCAAGTTTCTCTGCAAGGTCCTGGGAGGGCCTGATAACTATGAGGGCCGCACGCTGGATCGCGCCCATCGACTCCTGAAAATTCACAATCAGGCCTTCGATGAAGTCGGTGGTCATCTGAAGGATGCCCTGATCGGCGCTGGGGTCGAGGCGCAGGATGTTGCGACGATTCTGGCTGTCGTGGAAAGTGTCCGAGCCCATATTGTAACCGTGAAGGATGAAGATATCGTAGCGGCGGTTCCAACCAGGAAAACGCCACCTTCCATCTATGAGTCCACAGTCACGGTTGCGGATAAACTGCCCATGGCGTATCTTTTGGATACAGCGGTTGCTATTGTCCATCCCAAGACCTTGAGCATGACTTACGCCAACCCCTGTTTTCTCGATTGGGCAGGTGTGGATGCTTTGCCAATTTCTGCAGAAGAAGCCTTTGGCGCAACAGCGTTTGCTGAGATCAGACAGAAAATCCAGGACGGTAACAAAGTGATCGTCCTGGAAACGGAGAGCAGTCCAAAAAATGGGTCCAGGATCCCGCTCGCCTATACCTTGCGTCTCATCAACTGGCGCGAAGGGCGATACATCGTCACCGGTATGGACCTGTCACGCGTCAAAGAAAAAGACGTGATGTTGAAATCGTATACGCAGATTATCGAAGTCAACAATCGCAAGATTAAAAATGAGCAGAGAGCGGTTTCGGAACTGCTGGATAACATGCGGCAGGCTGTGTTTACGTTCACCAATGATTTTAAAATCACAGCCCGATACTCAAAGTTTGTGCATAAGCTGTTCGGTGAAGGCGTTGAAGTTGCGGGGCGTAATGCGGTCGACTTCATCTTCGAAGGCGTCGATATCGGTGCCAGCGATAGAGCCAAGTTCGTTTCCGAGCTAAGCTTTGTCTTCGCCAATGATGATTTTCAATGGTCGATATCATCCATGGGTTTTCCCAAGCAAATCAAAAAGAAGATAGGTGATAGGGAATTCGATATTAAATTGGATTTCGAAGCCATTTGGACAGACTCGACCTTATCGAAGATCATGGTGGTGATGGAGGACATGACGGCCTTCAACCAAGCCAAACGTGATGCTGAACTTAAAACCAAGGAGCTGGAGCGCGTCGCCAACCTCATGGCTGTCAATGCCGAACATTTCGCGGCATTTGAAGGCGAAATATGGACCGTATTGGATCGGGCCACGGGATCATTGAAAAGTTTGAAAACGGCTGTCCTGGGTTCCGATGTCCACCAGCTGCGCTTCCATATCCATGAACTGTTCCGTCACATCCATACCATCAAGGGCAATGCCCGCTCGATCCAACTGAAATCTGTGCAGGAAGTCGCTCATCACGCCGAGGATCATGTCAGCAAACTGCGTGATCAGGGCACAGCCCAGGACACGGATATTGACGAAATTGAAAAGCATGTCGGTTTCATCAAAAGTGAAGTTGAAGCCTACTGTGCTCTGAGAAAGAGTATTTTCGGAGAAAAGACCGCGACACTTCCTGTAAATGAGACGCTGCACACTGTGGAACTGATGCAGGCAGTGAGCCAGGCCCACAAGGCTGGAGGAGCGGCACTGGCCGAAGCCATCCGAAACCTTGATGCTCATAGAAACGAGCTAGGCAGGCGCGTGCAACAGAGCATTCTCGATCGTCACAATGCGATGATCCAGGATATCGCCGAAAAAAACGGCAAAAAGATAGGCCCGGTTGCTTTTGAAGGCGACATTGCGATCTTTGCGCATTACGCCAAGGATAGGATGAATGAAATCATAACCCATGCCTTGCGCAACTCTGTGGACCACGGCATTGAGGCTCCTGACAGGCGCAAAGCCAAAGGCAAGAGCGAGACAGGCAGGATCAGCATCCGCTTTGAAGTCAGCGAGGCAGCCCATAAACTCATCATCGCCGATGATGGGCAGGGTCTACAGATTCAAAATATTAAGAAAAAAGCGGTCGAAAAGCATCTCGTCGAACCCGAAGCTGCAGCTATCATGTGCGAAAAAGAAGTCGCTGAGCTGCTTTTCCTGCCAGGTTTCTCGACCGCCTCTGAAGTCAGCGACATCTCGGGTCGAGGAGTCGGTATGGATGCCGTTCGGGCTGCGGCACGCGAGCTTGGTGGAACCGTGACAATCAGTTCTTTGCGGCATGGAGGCACAGAACTTGTTGTGACTCTGCCAATCAAAAAGAAATTGATTGCGAGAAAGGCAGGCTAAGGCCTACTTTCTTTCTCTTGCCATATCCATGCTCTTAAGCCGGCGGGCTGGGACGGAACGAAAGTTCTTTTTGATTTGTTCCGGATCAGCCAATGCCGACAGCGAAAATTCCAATCCATGACAGTTCAGGCAAACGGAACGAACCATCTTCTCGTTTGGCCTGAGATTACGGTTTTGATTATGATCGATCAAACCGTCCTCCGTACGCGGCATATGGCAGCTGGCACAGGATACGCCGGAACCTGCGGGCTTGTGAACGGCCTGCTCATCGAGCCAGGCCATGTGATGCGGTGATCCATTATAAGCCAGAGTATGTTCATCGTTATGACAGGCGATGCAGGATTCTGTAGCGGCATATTTCGCTGCATACTCGTGGGCCTTGTGACAAGACTGACACTCGAGTTCAGGGCTCTCGATTTTCATGGGCAGCCTCGGATCGATGACTGGCGAAAGATTAAGGGCCTGCCGCATCCCATGGCGGCCTTCGATAAAGGACGCGTGCTGATTCTCATGACAGGACTGACAAACCCTGGCACTGGGAAGATTGATCCAAAGCGGGTTTTTATCCGCTTCATTCTTATGGCAGCCTGAACAGTTGACGCCAGCTTTGGCATGAGAGGAAAGCGACCATTCTCTCAGCAGGGCTTGGTTCGTCCTATCCCCTCCATCCTGCTTTTCCGCTATCACAGCTTTTTCGCTCGGGCCGGTCATCGGTTTTACCGGCAGCACGGCCGGGGATTTCAAATGAGGCTCGTCCATATGCTTGATCAGGAAATCTTCATAGAGCGCGCGGTTGTCGTGATAGTTGTGACAGCCAGCCTGGGCACAGCCATTGAAGGGCAAACCCTTGTGACTGGAGCGGGACTCACCAATATCCTTATGGCATTCTATGCAAAAATCTTTGGGGACCGTGACTCCGTAGGCATCAGTTCGCTGCGGATCATGCTCCCCATGGCAGGTAATGCAGAGCGTGGCATCAAACTTTTCAATAAGAGCAGCATTCCGCGGGTCTTGAAATTTGGTTTCCGGATGCTTGTCATCACCATGTTCCAGATCTTTCGCGTGGCAATCCAAGCACACCTGGTTATTGACCTTTTGAAAGGGGACATGACAGGTCTTGCAGGATGCAATGATCTGATGATGACCATCGGTGGCGGCACCGGGCGTGAACCAGGTTTTTCCCTGCAGGTCCGCATACGATGCAAAGCCTAACCAGGCACAGGCCACAAGGTTCAAGGCAATAACCGTCAACCATAAATACTTTCGCTTTTTCATGCCCGCCCCAGGAAAAGATTCAGTCCCCTACACTCCAAACCCTAGCGATCTCTTCCAGAAACCGGGAATCACTGTCCATCAGTTCCACACCACAACGGAAGAGGCCCTCACTCTTTACATAGTCGCACCATTTAACCTGCGCGCGAATATTCCGGTCTTTCACGGTCACGGTTAGAATCGTGCCCTTCTCGATCTCTTTGGGGGCGCGCAGGCAGAACCCGTGTTCGGAAATATCGAGTATCTCCCCTTCGATGGAAGCACCATGCTGGTTTCTGCATTCCAGCCAGGGCATGGGGAGTTTCAAAGTTTGCTGCAGGCGCTCGGATTTTCTTTTTTTCTTTAACCTTCGCCAGATCACTGGGCTACCTCTCGATTTTTTTATCTATAGTAGTAGGACGAGAAGATATGAAATGCCAAAAGCGTAGGATACATCCAGAAAATGATGATATGGATCCAAACCAGCAAGGTCCGCAAACGCCTGCCGAGCAGGAAACCAACACGGCTTGCGTAGGCGATGGAAAGCCCCGTGAGGGCCCCGCTGACTGTCAAACCTAGGAATGCGATGGCGAGCGCTGCATTCATATGCGAGCCGATGTTACGACCCGTGTGAAAGACCAGAGCTCCCAAACCCAGCAACCCCATCAGGGCATGAAGCGTATACCAGTTCGTCAAACTCTTGCCATAGCTGAAGACGCCCGTTCTTTTACGAATCGAGAGCACCAGGGTCAGGAGCGACCATCCGGCCACGGCATAACCTGTAGCCTGCTGATATAAAGGATTCTGCAGCCAGGTGAGGAGTTCGGGGCCCGACTGGGTATAGCTCCTGGGAATTTTGAGCGGATGCCGGAAGAGAAACCAGCCCACGCCGATCAAAGTCAGGTAGCATAGAATTTCCAAACGATAGATACGGCTGGGGGAGGTCGCAAACGGGGTGGCTGGCGTCGGACCATAGGGAGTATGGGTTGCCAGGCGCTCGACCAGGGGACGGCACTGACCACAGATGGTCGAGGCCCGGGTTTGTGTCACCAGCTGATCAGCCGAAAGCTGACTTTTTTGGGCCACATTGCAAAGATAGCCTTTGGAAAGAGAGAGGCAGTTGCAAACGATCGCCGTATCGGGCCAGGTCGTAACGTCCAAGCTTTCCGGAGTCGGCCACAGATTGCCCGTTTTTAAGAACCGCAGACGCTGCCCAGGAGTGATCAACGCTTTTCTTTCGACACTCCGTTGAACCTTGGATATTTCCGGCCAATCGCCCAACGCGTAAGCTCCGAGCATACGCTGACCGTGCACATTGATGCGGCGGTAAACGATCTGCCCATCGATGTCTTTTTCAAACACCAGCGATTTACCGGCTGCCTGCTGTCCAAAGGAGGCGATCCGAATGCCGAAGCAGGACTGCGAAAAAGCCAAAGGCAGTTCGGGAAACATTCTTCTCTGACCTACAAGGCAGGAAGCCAGGACTTCAGCCATCTGATAGCCGGGCGAGACCAGGCCATAGATTTTATTAGCGAAGTAGGCGCAATCACCGATCGCATAGACCTTCGGATCCGATGTTTGCAGGTAGGGGTTGATCGCGATGCCGCCCAGCGGTCCGGTTTTGATTCCTGCAGCCTTCGCCAGCTCATCACGAGGACGTATGCCGACCGCAAATATAAGCATGTCCACGCTTAGCGATTCCTGATCCACAAATTCCAGGATGACCTTTTGATTTTCATGACGGACGCGTTTGCTGCGTCGCATCAGGTGAACATAAACGCCTTTTTTTTCAAGAACAGACGCCACTTTCTGACCGCAGGCATGATCGAGTTGCCGGGGAAAAAGACCTGGATTCATTTCAATGATGTGCGTGGTCAGTCCGAGGTTGTGCAAGGCCTCGGCCAGCTCCACTCCGAGAAATCCGCCGCCCACAATGCAGGCGCTCTTGGATTCCTTGGCCTTTTGCAGAATCGCTTCCACATCCTTGCTTGTCCGATAGCTGTATACATTATCAGCATGCTCGACGCCTTCCATGGAAGGCACAAATGCGCTTGATCCTGTGGCAAACACGAGCTGATCATAGTCGACCGTGCGACCCGATCTGGAGCGAACGGTGGATTTCTTAGTATCGACTTCAACGATGGGATCATCGAGATGGAGAGCGATTCCTGCTTCCTGATACTGCTGAGGCTGTGCAAAAAGTATACTAGCCAGAGTGGTCCCGTCGAACAGCTGACTCAGATTGATACGATCATAGGCAGCAACGCTTTCTTCGGCAAAGACCACGACTTTGTTTTTGTTGAGAAAGCCTCTTTCCCCAAGCTTTTTCAAAAACCAAAAGCTTACATTCCCATTTCCAATAACAACAAGGCTCATAGGTTCGTTACCGCTCGAAAGGAATAGTTACCTGCCTCAATATGGGCCATGATGACTGATTTGGTTTTAGCCTGCAACCACAGATTTTCAAGGCGATTTGACAGGCTTTAGTGAGATTGATAAACTCTGCTTTTATTTCATTGCTATTCCCGAGGTCGCACGATGCCTATCAAGCAAACGTTTGTACTGACTCTTGCTTTCGTCGCCAGCTCCACCGTTCCCTTCAGCATGGAAACAGCGTCAGCCGCAGAATGTAAGGTTGCGGGCGCCAGTCAGGAATTTCTGATTCGGATGGCAGACTCCATCAGAGGCGTTATCCAGGCCGATCGAAGCATCTACGCGGAGCATGTCGTCACGCGTCTGGTGGATAACCAGGGCGCGATCAAAGCCAGCGAGCAGTGGAAAGATGAAAAAGGTACCCTGCCTTTGCCCGCCCAGATGCTTAGAATGGGTTCGGAGCATTTTGCCAAGAACAATAAGGGTATCAGCTACTCCTTGCTTTCCACCTTTCCTATCAATAAGCAAAACAGCGCCAAGACAGAATCAGAGAAGAAGGGTCTGCTGGCAGTGGCGCAGGACCCCACCAAAAACTATTATGACTGCGAAACGCTGGGCAAGAAAAGTTACTTCACAGCCATCTATGCTGATGTCGCTGTTTCCAAATCCTGCGTGAGCTGTCATAACAAGCACAAGGATTCGCCGAAGAAGGACTTCAAGCTAAACGACGTCATGGGTGGTGTTACAATTCGCATTGCCGCGGATTGATCAAACGTAAACACCTCCGCCCTGGCAGGATCAAATACGTACCTCGTGGCTCTCACGAAAACCTTTTTTTGCCAGGATATCCTCAATGCGGGCGCGGTGCCTGGCTTCCCAGTGCTCGAGCGATTCCGCAGCATCCAGTGCGGCTTTGTCCACCGCACGCTGCAGGATTTCATCGCAGCTTTCGGAAGGAATCACCACCACGCCTTCTTCATCCGCCACGATCATATCACCGGGCGTCACCAGCACGCCTCCACATCGCACACTGACATTCAATCCTTCAATGGAATTTTTGCCACCGGGTATGGGGCTGACACCGCGACCAAAGACGGGAAATTCATTGGCCTTGGTTTCGGCGATATCACGTATGACACCGTCCACGATAAAACCTGCGATCCCATGCTTTTTAGCGACCGCGCAAACATTGCCGCCGGCCACCGCGTAGTCCAAATCACCAGCCTCGACCACGATGACAGATCCTGCCGGCGCCCTATAAATGGCCGCATGAAGCATCAAATGATCACCAGGGGCACAGCGAACCGGATAGGCTGGACCAGCGATGCGGGGGATATGATGCCACAGCGGGCGGATGCCGATATCCATCACCTGATCACGCATGAGAAATTCCGCCAAAGTTGTCGGCGAGAGCTGAACAAACGAAGAAGCATCGGCCATGGGGAGTTCTCCTGATCAAGGGGTTCTAAACCTCCGAACACCCTAGCAGACATCCATTCCGGCCAGCAAGAGGTTCCGTCAGTCAGGGGTTTTCCAGCATGCTCACACAAAGTTCACGCTGCATTTTCATCCAACATTTTTTCAAAGGGTTGTGCTCATCGCAAGATAGCCCATCGTTCTCTCTTCATCAAACAGCACATAGTCTTTCAATCCTGGCAGCTCGAGAAGCGTTCCCTGGCTAAAGCCCAAGGTGATGGCGAGAAAGCCGAAGCTGTATCCCGTATAGACTTTCAGTTGGTAGGACTGATCCGAGATGTCTCTCGGATTGGAGTTGGCGGCTTCATCTTGAATTTTATAGTAGTAAGTTTCGCTAAACGTGAAGTTGTAGCCTAAGAAAGCACTTTTAAGAAAGCGGAGGCGAGCGCTTTGCTCCACATCAAGGCGATACTGCGGCAGAGCTGCGCCAGAGCCGAGCTCACCGGTCGCTTCGCTATCGTATTTGCTGAAGTGATAGCTGCCGCCGAAACCAGCTCCTAGGGTAAAAGGCTTCCATGGTGTGTAGTCACTGCCTACGAACAAATCTGTGACGGTATGAATCTCATGGCGCTGCGACCGCTCGGAGATAGGTAAAGTTGTGCCGAGGGAACTATAAAAGCTCAGCTTCTCGCTTGGCCCCTTTGGTGCTAGGGTCAGGGAAAGGGAGCTATCATTAATCACAAATTCATCGCCTTCCCTATTGACCAGATAGTTCCTCGTAAGTGACTGCGAAAGACCCAACTTCAGGCTATCCGCCAAGGAGTAGCTCGCCGACAGGCTGGCCTGTGTGATGGGATTGATCCGTGCCCCTGCCAATTGCGTGACCCCTACCGAGACACTGAACGGCGAAGGCTTCTTAACAGCTTTCCGCGTCTTCAGCGTGGTGTTCGCCAAAGCAGGGTTGCCAATCACCAGCAACAGCAGGGTTATGATGGAGCCGCGTATACGCATAGCTTATTCACACGTCAAAGAGGGCCTGCCATAGACGATTCTCTGATACAGAGAACTGAGATAGCGGCCACCCGGTTTATCATTAGCCAACAGGACCTTGGCTGACATCGGATTGAGAGTTTTGCCTGCCGTAAGGACGATGTCCCCGACCTTGAGGGCCACGACACTAAGTTCCCCTTGGTAGTCCGGATTCGTCGCCTGGTTGAATTGCGTGATTTCCGTGGCGGAATCCGTCAGATTCGTGGCTGGGACATTGAATCGAGTCAAGAACGTCCCGAGCGTATAGCAATTGACCCGCATCTGCTGCAGATCAGTCAAATCACTGGAAACCTCATAGGTGCTCGCAGCGGTAAAAGCATAAAACGAGCGTATGATGTCGGTGAACCCTGCATACATATCCCCGCCTTCAATAAAAATATCCGAGATATTGGCATCAACAAAGGGCTTGAGCTCCGGAAAATTCGATCGTAACGAGAGGATTGAGACAGGGGTGAAGCCTCGGTTCGGATCGAGAGGAAAAGCGTCATCTCCCATCATGAACAGGCTGGCAAAGATTTTGTCGCTGGAGATCCCCTGCTGCACGAGCGCTCCAGTTGATTTCTCATAGACGTCAGTAAAGGAGCGATCAAAGGAACTCTGCTTGATGACACTCTTGTAAAAGCTCAGCACCAGTTTTACAGCCTGCTGCATATCCGTTCGTACAGCCGTGCCGAAGCGCGTTGTGGAAGCCGCATCCATAAGCGGGAATTTGCGCAGCTTGTCCCGTACATCTGCGGTCGAAAAAGCCTGCTCATAGAAACGCATCATTTTCTTTAAATTGAACATGGTCTGGAACATCGATCCGCCGTAAGACTCGCCTGGATTCCAGTAGGAACGGCCATAGCGGAAGTTGCGTATCCAATAGGCGTCATCATAGGCCAGGATCTGATTCTTGACGATTTCGCTAGGCGTCGCCCCGCTATCGAAACGGTTGCACATAGGATTGAAGGCCGTGTGATGATCGGTGCAGAATAAGAAGGGTGCAGCGCGGTCTTTGGCTATATCCAGCTTACCGTTGCTATAGGCATATAAAAGGGCGGCCTGGTCGTAGATCTCCCAGTCATAGACCTGCCCGAGCTCGTCCTGCAGGGTCAAGTAGTCCATAACCGAGGAGCTAGCCTTGTTGGGATCGCCGCCCTCCTTATGGCCATCGATTTTTGCGCCGACCGTGCCGTAGAAATTATGCCGAAGATTGAGGTTGTGGCCGAATTCATGGATCGCGACACGATAGAGGATATCGTCGATGATCTTTTTCTCATTGCTGAGGTCCACATCGGCAAGACCGGCCAGCTGATTCTCGGTGAGATCGTAGCGGGTCGACAGCCCTGGATCATTGTAGTATTCACGAGTTCTATACTGCTCAGAGATTTTCTGGAGCGTCGCCTGCGAGCGGGTCAGCTGTTGAGCCAGCTCCCGATTGGCATCCACGAATCCTGGTTGATTCTTCATAATCTTATCCAGCGTATCGAATTCCATAGGCACTTCCCGGCCGGCAAAACCAGTTCCCGGCAGCTCGAAGGTAAACTCGGGAATCAGATAGCGGTATGTCTCTGCGAAGTTGCCTTCCTTTAAAAAGCTACTCGTCGCACTCCACTGGTCCTCGGTTTGACCGATCGTCTTGGACAATTCAGCAAGCACGCTCGACCTCAGAGTCGCCTTATTCTTCTGCGCATCCCGCACTCGTTGCACATACCATTTTAGATCGTTGGTCCAGATCACCGAATGGGCCGAGATGATTTCTCCCGTGCGCGGGTGAGCCGTCGAAGGACCATAGCCGAGCGGTGCGCTGAGATCCGGTTCGTTGACAAAATGGATGAATGAGTAGCGGATATCGCCGAATTTCTGGCTGCCATCGTTGTCCTTGATCTCGAATCGGGTCGGTACGCCTTTGCCCTCGAATAATTTATTCGTCCTGGCGAAAACCCCCACTTCGGGATCATTGTAGATCCACTTGTATTCCTCGGGGAAATTCTCGGTGAAATAGAACGTATGCGTCTTATCAGGATTCCAGCGGTTCATGTAGAAGGTGTTTTTGGGCCGATTGTTGGCGTCATAGGTCATGACGGTCGTGTTGAAATATCCATACTTTTCCATCAGGGGATCATTTTCACCCGTATAGACATAAGGAGGATAAGCCGCAACATCGGGCTCCGGCATGAAGGAATAGCGATAGTGAATCGTGAGGTTGAAATCGGTAGTATTGTAGGCCACTTGATCAATGCAGCGTTCCTTGAGCTGATAGTTCACAGCCAGTACGAAGCTGATATGCTGGGAGGTTACTTCCTGCTCGCCGTCAACCACCTTGGTCGAGAGCTTATCCCAACAATCGTCTTCGAGCTCGAAAGGGAAATTCGCACGCTCCTTGACTTCGGCCGAGGTGAAATCCGCCTTAAAAAATTTCTTTTCGTACCAAGGAATAGTATCATTTTCGGTCTCGACATTGCTGGTACGGCCATCAACCACTTTTCGGTGAATATCAGTGTGGCTGATATCCCAGGCGTTGATCACCTTATCCGTATTGGGACCATCCGCATAGTTGGTCTTGACCTCGACGAAGCGAAGCTGGGATTGGGTGACATCGAAGAAACCAAGGCGCGGGGTGCTCTGCATGCCGACAAAACCGAACTTGCTATTGAGACCATTCTTGACAACCGTCACCCGATAGAGCCAGGGACGTTCTGTCAGAAAAGTCGACTTTTCCCAGCGATCGCCATCGAAGTCCAGGAATTTCTCGACCGGCCGCTTCTTCACGCAGGACACCATCACGAGGATGATCAGTATAAATCGAATGTTCATGTTACTCTCCTCCAGGTCGCATTTTGAAAGAAACGGCAGCCTTCTTCAGGTCCCTATTCCGAAATAAAGCAGCTTGCGTGATGCATCTTTGCTGAAGCCAAAGAAGCCATTCGCCAGCTGAATTTCAATTTCATCTTCACCTGAGATCAAGGTGCAAGTGGCGAGGGCGACGCAGTCCTGGTTGGGATTTTCATAGATCCTGTGCAGAGCTCTCATCAGCCCTCTGCCATCAGTATCGGTCGGTGCGAGGTCTGCGAATGAATCCCCAAAACCGCGCTGGGGAGGGGTGGCACCGGTGACCGTCAGCTTGCCCCGATAGCCTGTCCGGACGTATACAAGCGAGGGCGTGTTCATGGCATTCCAAATGACGATGAGACTAAAATCATCATAAAAATGCGTGCCATTGTTGATCGATACGGCAGCGCCTATCCGGGCTTCCGTCGCAGCCTTGGTCGATGCCAGGGTAATGCCGGCTACCGATTGCTTGTAAACAAGTGGGTCGCGCAGGAAGGGTCTAAGTTCACGCGGTGGTTGGAAGTAGATGATGTCCAGCGACAGCTGCTTGGCTTTCGAGAGGAGCAGGCCGCCTTTCTTAAAATCGAAGATGAGGAAGGTTTCATCCTCATCCAGCCGGCAGGTGAAGGCTGCTTCACAGTCGTAGCTCGCAGGGTCTTTTCCCTCGAAGGCGCTGCCGATTTTCTTCAGCAGAGCCGTACGCGTGGCCGCATCATTCGGGACAAGGAATTTTTCAAAGGGAGTCTGCATATCCACCGATCCCATGGATCCACCGATATTGACTTTGCCTTTGTAGTTCGACCCGACGATGAACAGGCTGGGCGTTTGCGGTTCCTGATTGCTCCACCGGATGCGCAGATCCTCAGGAAATATTTCCAAACCGTTGAACATTCCGGTCGGCTTGGCGAGGACAGCATGAGCCTCATCGAAAGTCGTGGCCATGGTAATGCCGCCTGCGCCGGCACCGAACTCAATAGGGGCGACCTCATTGCGCAGTTTTCTCTGTAGGCTTTCTTCCGGGCTAATTTCTGGAATTCGCCCGGCCACCATACCACCATCGGGGTTGGTCGGCTCAGTTGTGATCCTATCCAAATCTTTTTGCGGGCTTTTGAGATTCTTGGTGTAAGACTCGCGGTTTTGGTCCCGTTCAGAGCTCTTGGTGCAGGAAAAACCCGCAGCAACAACAAGGACTAGCCCTAAGACAGTGGCAAACATACACGCACCTCTTTGAAACTCGAAGAATTCACCAAGGATTGGCTTCCTGGCCAACAATGCAGGTTACATACCGAAAAATTTATCTTAAAGTTT